>CAXUHC010000026.1:13862-21865 GCA_964250705.1 uncultured Chthoniobacterales bacterium
CGCTGGATGCGGGGAGCCAGGTTCACGCGTGGCCCAACACACGCAAGTTAATCGGAGCCGGTAGCGTGGCAGGACTTCCCCCGCGCAGAGGATGCGGATACGTGAAAGGGGTGTACTTGAGCACCCACGCCGAGCCGTTCCAAACGTACAAGCGCCCGGAACTCGCCGAACCGTTGTTCCAGGTCCCCTCGTCCGTCACCCAGAAACCCACGCCGGTTTTCGTGGGCGTGATCGCGTTCATCTGGGCGCGCGTTCCCCGGCCCACTCCGGTGGTGCCGTTGAAGGTTGTGCCCTGTGCGAAATAGTCCCGGTCGGGCTTGATGATGTCCTGCAGCGCGAACGTCGCGCTGGAATTGCCCGTTTGGGATTGATAGAGGCTGATTGCCGCGCTCGGGATGGTGTCCCAGAGAAACGGCATGGGGTCGCCGGCCTTGAGGTTATTCCAAAGGTACATGGGCTCCGCGCCGCCGGTCTTGGGGTCCATACCCGTGCCAATCTGATCGTCGACGGGATAGTTCACCGGAGTCTGGAAGGAGCCGAAGTTCGGCCAAGTCGCCAAGCATCCGTACTCGTTCAGTTTCATGAAACCACGGATCGCGCTGGTATTGTCGTCGTTCGTATTGTCGAAAACCATGCCCGTGCCGCCGCGAAGTTCCAGCGCGGGCCAGGCACCCCCCAGCCCGTTACCCGTCCAATGATTGTTGTATGCCTCGGTTTGCCGGACGCCGCGCGGGGGCGAGTTGCTGGCCTTGCCGTGAGCGTCGACCTTGATGACCCAGGTAACCGTGCAGAAGCGCACGACAACGCGCGCGTTCGAGTTGGCGTCGCAAACGTAGCAATCCTTGTTGAAGGCGCAGTCCTCGATGTAGACGGCATTCGCGGTGCCCATGGAGCTGGCCGTCTGCCAGGAATCGTTCGGTCCGCGCATGAAGATTAATTCCGAAGAGCCCGAACCGCCGGTAAACTGACAGTTGTCGATCAGGCCGTAAACTCCCCCGATGTACATGAAATAACCCTGGGTGCCTGACTGGGTGTAGTTGATGTCCGTCACCCGCCAGCCGTTGCTGCTGCCGGCGGAAAGCGGGGTGCGGTTATCGGTGCCGCTCGGACTGGAAATCGAGAACGATTTCACTGTCGCCGCCGCCCCGATGCTGATGGCCGCTCCACCGTAGGCGGGACCCGAGGTGGACATGACAATCGTGGTGTTTGCCTTGCCCGCACCCTGGAGCGTGATCGCCTTGGTGACGTAGACACTCGTGTTGTTGGCCCCCCAGGTGAACGTACCGGCGGGGATGTTCACCGTATCGCCCGCGTTCGCGTCGTAGATGGCCGCTTGCACGTCCGTGGACGAGCCGTCCGTCGAGTAGACCGTGCCGGACTTGGTGAACGCCGCCGCGTGGGCGGCGAAGGCGAAGCAGAGAGTGACCGCAAACGGAATTTTCATGGGATAGTGGAGGCTGAAAGTAGCAGTTGTCGCGCCCTCGACAACGGGGCGCGAGGACTAATCGGTCGGCAACTATCCTTGTGTGACCGCCTGCGCAAACCGGTCGTAAAAATGTTTCTGCGTGAATGCGTCGAGAACTGCCGCCCGGCCCGCCCGGCCCATGGCGAGACGCGCGGACGGATCGCGGTGCAGTCGGCGGATGGCCGCCGCGAGGTCAGGTTCGAGGTTGTCCCGACCCAGCAGGATACCGCATTGGGCCGTCACGATTTCGGGCACCCCGCCCGAGCGGGTCGTGATGACCGGCAGTTCCATACTCAGGGCCTCGGTCACCACCAGCCCGAAGGGTTCCTCGAACATGAAGGGCAGCACGGCAACATCCGCCGCGCAGTAGAAGGCAGGCATTTCCTCGTAGGCAACGTAGCCGGTAAAGACCACCCTCTTCCCGAGGGTCGCCGCGGTCTCTTTCAAAGAGCGGACGAAATCATCGGGCCGGTCGTCGCTGTAGCCCGTCGCGCCGACCACCAGCAGCTTGATGTCGGGCAGATCGTCCAAGAGTTTGCAGGCGTTGAGCAGATGATCCGCTCCTTTTCCCGAAACCAGCCGGCCAGAGTACAGCAACACCAGGTCATTCGAACCAATTCCATACCTGGCTCGAATGCTTTCCCGAGCCCCGGGCCAGCGGAGCCGGTCGAAGCGTTCGGCGTCGATGCCGTTGAGGAGGGGCCGAATCTTGGGGCGTTGATCGGGAAAGGCGTCCCCCAATTGATCCCCGATGAACCGGCTGACGGTCAACACCTGGTGGCTGGCCGCGACGCCTGCGGCCATCTCGGCAAGAGGGAAGCTCAGAAACTCGTTGTGCAGGTGGAAGGCCAACGGCGTTTTGAACCTCCGGGAAAGATAATGCGTAAAATCCGGCCGGTTGTGCAGCACGATCAGGTCGTATTCGCTGACCGCCAGCTTCCGGAGAATCCGGTGGAAAAACGGGTACACTTTGAACCGGCAACTCTTCCGGCTCAGAAAACGCCGCATGATCAACCGATCCAAGATCCGGTCCGGCAGCGTCGGACGGACCCACTCCCAGTGCGTGTGCTTCTGAGCGGTGGAATACTGACCCGGGTGCTTGGGCGGATGAGCGAAAACGGTGAACTCGAAAGGCTGGGAGGCTTTTTCGTTCTCCGCGATCAATCCGTAGATGAGGTGTTCGACCGCGCCGCCGTCCGTGGGCGGGATCGGCAGGCCGCCCGGGGGAACGATGGCGATTCTGCGAACGGGTGGCATGGTTCGCTTTGCGATCACTTGGCCGCCGCGGCCTTCAGCGCCGCCCAACGCACCTGGGCGGGCAGCGGGGAAACCATCGGCGTCTGGTCCGGGCCGAAAGGCGGCCAGTGCGCCTTGCCGAAAAAAGCCGGCTTGCTCGTCAGGTAAAGGGAATTGGGCAGATGGTGATCCCCGTTCTTCGGGTCCCATTTCACGCCGTTGGTGACATAATCGAAATTGCCATGCCGGGAAAACGTCGTGGCTGCCTTGGCGTCGGTTTGCGCGGTGCCGCCTTCGTCGTTGTAGCCAAGTTTGTAAATGGATTTCCCGTACGTGGGCGCTGACCAGGTGCAATCGTAAGCGTACGTCCCGCCGGTCATGCTCGGCCAGCCGAGGACGTTGCCGATGGCGCTCATGTAATAATTGAAGTCGCCCGTGCTGACCGCCCAGTAACCGATGCTGTAATTGCGATGCACGCCTTTGGTGTCCTCGTAGCCGCCTCCCTGCTCGTCCGGCTCCAACCCTTCCGTCAGGCAGTTGCGGAAAAGCGTGTTGTTGCTGGCGCTGCCGTGCACCCAGTCCGCCACCCACTTGTGGCCATAATTTCCCTCGTACAAGTTCAAGAAGGGATGCGCGCCGTGGGAGATGAGGTCGTCGTGCACCCAACCGGGAGAACTGGAAGTTTGCGCGCCACGAGAATAATTGTAGGCGATCACGCAGCCGCTGCCGCCACCCTCGCAAACAAAGGTGTGGCGGAGATTTTCGCCGATGTTATCCTCGATCAAGTGCGCCGAGTTGTAGCCGTAGATGTGATACCCGTAGGCGCTGCCGCCCTCGGTGTTCCAGGCGTCGTGCGCGTAGCAGCCCCGGATTTCGCATTGGAGGCTATCCAATATTTTGAACGAGGATTTCGGCGCTTTTTTGATCTCGACGTTCTTCGCCCAGCATCCTTGGCAGCCTTGGAACATCACGGAGGCCGACCCACCGCCGTAATACTTCGGATGCGCGATGCTCAGGTCTTCGATTCCCCCGTTGACCAGATTGGGAACATCCATCCGGAAAGTGCTGATTTGAACCGCCGTCGTCGAATCCCAGTACATGGGCGGTTGAAACGTGACGTGAGTGCTGCCGGTAGCAGCCGTCTGGGCCACCACCACCTGCGCTTGTGCAAAGTTGAAATTATTGTCCGCGCACCAAGTGCAACCATTGATGTTGACGACGGCAGGATCGTTGGCCTGCTGGATCACGAACTTCATGCCGGGGAACACCATCGGCGCCGGAAATGAACCGATCTTATCCGTCAATTCGAGGGCCGTAGAACCCTTTGTCGCACCGCTTGCCACCTTGTACCCGGCCGCCAGCCACGGGATGGGAGACTGGATGAGGAGCGCGCCGGAGTCGTCGCCGGTATCCACGGTCAGCCACGTTTTGCCCAGGCCCACCCCACGAAACGTGATGGATCGGTTGATCACCAGTCCACCGCTCGCGAGCCGGAAATTGCCCGCAGGCAAAAGGACCACTTCCCCGACAGGGCAATGGTCGAGCGCGAATTGCAACGCCGGGCGGCAATCAGCCACGCCGTCACCCACCGCTTTCAGCGGAGAACCCGGAATCGCAACGGTCGGGTCGCAGAACACTTTCGTGCGGATCGGGATGCCGCCGGAAACGCCCGGGGCCCAGGGGACCTGCGAATCGGCGCTCAGCACGGAAGCCCGGGTCGGTGTTGGCGAAAGTCCGTAGAGGCACCACGCGACCGCTCCCAATATTGTCCAGTTTTTCATGATAAGGATAGACGTCCGACGATCCATTCCATCACCGTTGGCGAAGGGAACGCTTGACTCTACGCCACGCGCGTTGGGCGAACGTCAGCTTATTCATCCGCTTGAAACGGCCGGAACTCCAGCGGCGGCGATAATTTTCCAGCGATACCGCCGCGCCGGGGGTCTCCATCAGTGCGCGGATCGCGTCCAGCACGGCGCGGGCGCGGTTTTGCCGGGAAAAATATTTCCACCACACGTTCCGGGCGTGCGCGCCCATCGCGGCAGCGTCGGCCTGTTTGGCCGCGAGCAAACCTTCCAGTTCGCCGAGCTGTCTTTCTGGTATGCGCAAATAGTAGTCCGACTCCGCGATGGAGAAGGGCACCCAATGGTCGGCCAGTACGACCGGCACCCGGCCCAGCGCCATCACTTCCGCGATCCGGTGCGTATAGCTCGCGTGCCCCCGCGGGCAGAGCACGAACTGGCTGGCAAGGATGTCTTTGATATAGCCGTGGTGCTCCGCCGCCGTGTGGTCGAACCAGCGTTTGATTTCCGTCACCCGGTAGTGCTCAGCGGGCCGGGAAAACCGGTCGAGCAGACGCCGCCGGAGAGGATGCGACGCCGAGCCTGCAAAAGAAAAAAGGCGCTCCGGCGAGGCAGCGCGGATGGTCTCGTCATCCACATCGTACACATCGTCGTTGGGCAGATTGATCGCCGGCCAGGAGCGGTGGATCGCCGGATCGTATTTGTCATCTTCGAGTGACGAATACAGTCCCCGCAGATAGCCGCCGGGCGAATCTTCGTAGTTGAGGGTGCAAACCTTTTCACACGCCCGGCGCAGCACGGGTTCGCGCGACAACCGCTCGTCCTGGTCGCGCGGTTTGTGCATGTTGGATTCGTACAGCAGAATCATGTCCGCCTCGTCGAAACTGGACGCCACGGCATACTCCCCCGGATTTCCGCGCAGGTCATCCAAGAAACGCGGCACATAGATGCTCTCCCAAGGCTGAAATTCGGAATTGGTAGGATAGGCGACGAATATCTGCATGACTGATCCTGTCAACGTTGGTGCCTTGCTCAAATCCGCTCTCCGACAGCATCGGCGTCAACGGCGGTTTCTCACGACCTGCTGGAAAAGCTTGTTCGAAGCCAGAGCCCCCTCCAATGCTCCCCGGCTCCATAAGGCTAATTGTCTGACCGGAAATCCTTCGATCCAATCATCCATTCGTCTTTCCGGCGACCCAAAATTAAACGGCGGCAGTTCAAGGTTGAGCAAGCGAAACGCTCCGGTGCGGATATCCCGGTTCAATTCACACTCGGGATTGGTCGACGTGAGAAGATAGGTGATGTCGCTCTTGAAAAATTGATCGATTGCCAGGAATACTCACGTTCCGACAGATGAAATAAGCAGTCGCGGCAAAGCCATAAATCTGCTTTCGGCAGCCGGTCGCGTACGATATCCAAATGGAGAAATTTCGTCTGGTCATTTGCATATCGGCTCTGGTTGACCTTCACGAGGTCGTCGACTATATCACCGCCCAAGTAACTGATCGGCGTGTTCCATTCGATCGATTTGAACCAATTAAAATCTCCGCAGGGTGCATCGAGGATCGAATGAATTTCTAGTTCTTCGACCAATCGGGGAAGCTGGTCTCGTATATTGACCGTGTAAACGAGCGTGGAACCCGGGCCAGACACACTTTCCGGGTTGTCCCACTCGTTGTGCCGATAAAGATCGCGAAATACCGATTTTGCATGGCCAGGATTGAGAAGCCGAAGACGCATGCGCAAGCTTTCACGCCATCTCAGAAGAGTCTTGCCTCCCGGCAATGCCAAAATGAGCGCGCGCAGGCTTTGTTTGAGGGACTTCCTGTTCATTTTAGCTTCCAGTGGTCTTGACCCCGCAACGACTTTTTTGAATGAAGTGACGCTTCCAGAACATCAGGAAGTGCGTTCGGTTATTGAATGATCACCTTGAAGGGTTCGGTAAGCCGGTTCACTTTTTGGCGCAGCGGGCTGTTTTCCTTCGTGAATAGCATGTCGGCTTGGATCAACCCGCCATCCGTACTTTTTCTAAAGAAGCCAATGAAGTCGTAGGGAACGAATCCCCAAGCGTGAAGTGCTTGGATTACTTCCACGATCAAAGGTGCGCCCTGATTGTAATTCAGCAGGCTGACTTCCAGACAGAGCATTTCCACCTGATTCAGGGTTTCGGCACCGCCTTTCAACACTTCCAGTTCAAACCCCTGCACATCCACCTTCAAGAAGACGTTGGTTCCCAACGCGTGCTGGCGCGCAATCGCGTCGAGGGTGTACATATCCAAGCGAATCGTTTCCCTGGGAAACTGGGTCAGCTCCTCCAGCACCGACGAACCCGTTTCCATGGAGAAAAAAGGCACGTCCTTCTTTTCCTCGTTGCCCAGCAGGCAGCCGTGGATGCTGAACCTTTCCCCGGTGAATCGCTGCTTCAAGAGCGCTATCTTTGTCGGCAGCGCTTCGATCAGTAGAAATGGTTTCGATGGGTAGATCGCGTCCACCTCGTTCGTCCAGTCGCCGTTGTGAGCGCCGATGTCGATGACATAGCTGGGGTCAAACCCCAGCCGCTTCGCTTTGCCCAAGGCAATGCTCAGGTTGTTTTGGCCGAGCAGATCCTTCTCGGGGTTGTTCAACGTGGAGAGAAGTGTCCTGAGCAGCTTTGCTTTCGCCGAAGAGGGCAACACGGAAAAGCTCTTTTGGATCAATGCCTTCAACATATTCACTCCTTAATCCAACATCCGGCCCACGCTAGAAACTTCCATGGCCGCGCCGATCACTTCCTTGTCGATGGCCAGCGGTCGACGCCCGAGGGACAGAAGGCGATCCACGGCTTGCAAGACCACCGTCGGAGTGATGTTCGCCATGCACTCCATGTTGTAAGGACACTCGTACCGCCAGCAGGGCGAACACTGTGGATGGTTCGTGAGGTTCACGTTGCAGGTGTAGCCGGTCTGCTCGGGCAATTCCTCACCTCCGTAGACGATCACCGAAGGGCAATCGACGCCGCGCGCCAGATGCATCAAAAATCCTGCCAGGCCGACGAACAGCTTTGACTGCTGAAGAATCGCGGCGGATTCGCGGATCGACGTTTTGCCACGCAGGTCCACGACGCCGTTCAGGGGAAAATCGTTCTTCGATCCGATCTGCACCACGGTGTGTTTCTTGCGGAGAACATTGACCACTTCCTGAAAGCGTTCCGGGAACCATTCCTTGGTCCGCTTCGGGTAAATGGCCGCCAGCCCTGAACTCTGGACGATAATTGCGCCGTGGCACGAGCCCGCACGGGCTTTTTCCCGTTTCGTCAACCAGAGGATTGGCCGTTTTTCGATCTCTCCCGCCAATCCCATGCGACGGCACATTTCCGTGACGATGTGCACCGGGGGCGGGGCGTCGCGGTCGCCTTCGTAGGAGGCGTAGACCACGTTGCGCACGTTGAGTTGGAACGTCGCGATCCACCAGTTCACCCCCGGAAAGCCGATCCGCAGGGAAAGCGCGACGTCGGGGTTGCG
>CAXUHC010000026.1:21875-23968 GCA_964250705.1 uncultured Chthoniobacterales bacterium
CGTGAATAACTCGGGGAATTCCGAGAGCATCCACACCCTCGTCCGGCCCCGTTTTACCAGTTCGCGGCAGACCACCGTGCAAAGCAGTTTGTCGCCGATCCCGCCGTCAAACCGCAGGATATATTCCGGCCTGCGGTTCGTGAGAACCGCGCGCGCAATGGTGGCATGGACGGCCAGCAGTCTCCACGCTTTGAGCAACCAATTCATGGCGCGAACGGATCGGGTTGGCGTCGGACCTCGAGGAACACCAGCGACGACCCTTCGACGTTTCGCAGCCCGGCATACACGCCGCCGGATCGATGCAGTTCCTCCAGCCGGGTGATCACCCCGGGCCAGAACGGCTGGTAATCGTGCCAGAGGATAAGCCCGCCGTTGGACACCAGCTTCAGCGCCACGTCGGTGTCGTTGGAAACGTATTCGTATTGATGGCTGCCGTCGATGAAGACCACGTCCATCTGGCCGTGGTAGCTGGAGAAGTCGAACGTCGCCGAATCCCCGAACACCTGGGAAACCTGTGTACGCCAACGCGAGCGCTCGAAACGTGCGCCCGACACCTCTTTGTCCACGTACGACGTTTCCGCTTCGTGCAGGGAAAAGGCGGTGGCCCCTATCGCGGCTTTCGGCAGGTCGAGCGTGTGCAGCCTCGCCCCCGGGGCGGCGTTGGCGATCATGTTGACGGTGGTTCTGCCGTCGAAGGTTCCGATCTCGAACAGGTTTCGAGGTTTCCGGGCGGCCACCAGGGTATTGATCAGCGCCAGTTCCAGCAGCGTGACGTTTCCCAACACAAATTCGGGTTCCAGCAGGGTAATCGGCACCGAGCCGTCGATCACGTCTCGCGCCGCGACGGTCGGCAGCCGGAGCTTGACGGCTTGCCCTTCCGGCGTGGGATTTCTCCGGGACTCGGAACCGGTCAACTTTCGCGCAAGGTTTGCCAGTCGTTTTTTCATAGTTCCTGCGGGGTTGCCGCCGATGACAGGGCGACGGACGCCACGGGGTCTCCGGATGCGGGCAGTTCCTTCCCGCCCCAACCGGCCGGGCCAGACAAATTCCACTTCCACTCACTCCGCAGACGCACGCCGGCGTTCTGGCGCACGATGGTGCCCGGGGTGATTGGCCCCGGCACGATCTCGATCTGTGCGGCCGAGGGAAGATAATCCAACGCGTGCAGGTCGCCGGAGCGGGCGCCCAGGTCCAACGCGTAGATTCCCGGGGCCAGCGGCAGCGAGTCGATCGCCGCCTCCACCCGGTAGCGTTCCGGGTTGGCGACGCTGGGCCGGTAACCCTCCTGGAAATCCGTCTCGTAAGTCAGCAACCGGGTGCCCTCAATCGTGGAAAAACCGAGGCCGATGCTCACGTCATCCACGGGTTTGCTGGTTGCAAATTCAATGCTCGCGCGCGCGGGCTCACCGTGGCGCAACGGCAGCTTGGATAGCCATTCGAGCGAGCAAATTTTTACCCGCCCGTCCCCGCCCGCGTTGCGCGGCAGCGCGCCAAGCTCGATGATCCGGTCGCGGCTCGGACCGCTCTGGGACAGATAATCATTGATGACCGTGCGCGCCGGGCCGATCTGGCGGACCCGGCCCTTGTCGAGCCAGCAGGCCGTCTGGCAGAGGCTGGCCACGGCTCCCATGTTGTGGCTCACGAAGAGCACGGTGCGCCCCTCTCTCCCGGAGACATCCCGCATCTTGCCCAGGCATTTCTTCTGGAATTGCGCGTCGCCCACGGCTAGGACCTCATCCACGATGAGGATTTCCGGCTCCAGGTGCGCCGCCACCGCAAACGCCAGGCGCACGTACATGCCGCTGCTGTAACGCTTGACCGGCGTGTCGAGAAACTGTTCGACCTCCGAAAACGCGACGATCTCGTCGAACTTGCGACGAATGTCCCCCCGCGTCATCCCCAGGATGGCCCCGTTGAGGAAAATGTTCTCCCGTCCCGTGAGTTCAGGGTGGAAGCCCGTGCCCACCTCCAGCAGGCTGGCGACGCGGCCGCGGATGTCGATGCTGCCGCTCGTCGGGCGGGTGATGCGGCTGAGAATCTTGAGCAGCGTGCTCTTGCCCGCGCCGTTGTGGCCGATGATCGCCAAGCTGGCC
>CAXUHC010000027.1:0-17373 GCA_964250705.1 uncultured Chthoniobacterales bacterium
GGCCGAGGTCTGCAAAACCTCTATCCGCGGGTTCGATTCCCGCCTCCGCCTCTCTCTAGAAAACGCGTTCCGTGCCCCTTCCGCTACAGACATAAAGCGCCAGCGAGAGCGTCGATTAGCCGGCAGCGTTTCCACGAACCGCAGGGAGCAAATCCCGTGGTTAGTCCTGGCCGCCGTGCATCGCCGGCGCGTAGAGCAAGCCGTTGAGCCAGAGCCGGGTGGACGCGCGCCACAACAGCCGGTAGCTCGGACCATTGGCGGTAAGGATGACGTGGCCGTCTCCCGCGGGTTCCTCGATCACGGCGGCAGTCCCGCGAATCAGGCGGTCGGTGTTGTCCGGCCAGGTGAAGCCTGCCAGACGCAGGGACGGAGGCTTGGCGTTTCCGTCAGGCGCGGGCGGGAAGGTCAGCACGTTTGCGCCGCGCTTGGTCAGGGTCAGGAACTGGTCGGTGTCCACCAGCACCGGCAAGGTGTCGCGGTCATAGCCGTACGAAAGAAAATGGTTGCGGTTGACGGTGGCCAGGAAGGTCGCCCCGGGAACCGCCAGCGGAATCTTGCGGCGGTCGAACCCCTTTTTTTTGGGGTCCGCCTTGGCTTCGGCGTCGTCGTCCTTGGGTTTGTCGGGAGCCGGTGTCGGGGTGGCCGTGCCGTCTTCCGGGTGCGGCTCGGCTTTTTTGTTCTGGTCGGGATTTTTGTCCACGGCGACGGCTTTCTGGCCTTCGGGTTTCTGGTCCTTGTCCACCGGGGCCTTCCCGGCGGCGGATTCTTCGTCCTTGTCTTCGTCGTCGTTCTGCTTGGCAAGGGTTTCCGCGCCGACGACCCGGGAGCCGGTCAGGTCCACCTTTTTATCCGCCGCGAACCCGGCGGCTCCGCCCACGCAGATCAACGTGCCGCCGTCCTGGCACCAGGCTTTGAGCTTGGCCACGCCTTCCTTGTCGAAGGCTTCGGCGTACCGCTTGGCATTGCCGTCGGGCAGAATGAGAACGTTGAAATCCGCCATCCTCGTCTGCCGGAATGCCGCGACGCTCATGGGTACGAACTCGACGCCCATATCTTTGCCCAGCAGATACGAAATCTCGGCGTAGGAAGTCTGCGCGGTCTCGTCCCCGGCGATGAGCGCCACCTTGGGCACCTGCAACGAAACCACTTCTTCGGAGCCGGGGCCGACGTTGCCCTTGTCCACGTAAGCGGTATCGACCGTGGCAACGACCACGCCGAACTCCCTTGCCAACGTGACCACCCGCTCGTGCAAACTTGCCGGATTGCGCTCCACCCGGGCCAGCAGAGTGCCGCGCGGGTAATCCCGCTCCCCGGCGCGGATCGGCTCGGTGGATGCGGCGAGCCGGTAGCCTTCCTGCAACAGGCGGAACGCCATGCGATACGCGCCTTCGGTCTCCGGCGTCCACAGATAAGCGGTCACCGCATTCCTCGCGGGCTCCCAGCCGAAAGTCTGCGTCTCGGTCTCTTGCCGCTCTCCAGAACCGGGATGGTTGAATGTTTCCACCCCAGCTGAGTCGGCGCGGCGGACGAACTGGGTGTTTCCGGTCGCAGCCGCAGGCGCGTCCGCGCTGTACGCCGCGTCCACGCCGAACACCAGCGGCAGGCACCACGAGGTAATATCGTAAAATTCCGGGTTCTCCAGCGGCTCGTTGCGTCCGCGTTTGAGATTGCGCGCCTGCCGCTCCAACTGCCTTTTCACGAAAGCCGCGTCGAGCGGAGCGTCCGGCGCGAGAAGCGTGCGCGCTACCCGCCCTTGAGGCTGCGCCAGGTCGACGATGTAGCTCCCCACCGGGAACTCACGCGCGACGGCAAGGCTGCCCGGACCGGCGAGGTAGTCGTGGGCATTGGTGAGGGTAAACTTGTTCTCCAGCACACTCACCCGCCGCACCTCGATGCCGTGCCGCAGCAGATTGGCCACCAGCTCGGCGGTGCGTCCGGGGTCGTCGCCCGGCGAGAGGGCCACCTGCCGCAGACCGTCCTTGCCGCTCGCTCCCTCGGAGATCGCCGTAGCGAAGAACCGGTAGTAATCTTTCAGCCGGGCTTCCCGGTGCGCGGCGGAGGTTTCCAGGGTGGCGAGGCTCGCCGTGAAATGCTTGGCGATGGCCTCGCGCAAGGTTTCGATGGTGCCGTCGTCGCGCTTCCAGTTCAGGCCGCGCTTGCCGCCGCCATCGGACTCAAACGTCATGCCGGTCGAGCCGTGCAAACTCGGCCAACTGTCCCAATAGCCGGGGTAATACAGGTCGAACACGTCGCGGTTGTAGTACAGCCAATGAAAGCGGTTGAACGCCGCCGCGTTCCCTTGTCCCATGAGGCTTTGCCATTTCTCGGTTTCGTCGTGGGGCAGAGCCTGGTTGACCGGCATCGCGGGCGGCGGAAAGAAGAAATTCTTGGTTTCGCCGTGGTGGTCGGCGTTGACCTGCGGATGCCAGGCAAGGAACGCTTTCATCTGTGCTTGGCTCTCGATTTGCGATCCGGGCAGCAGGTCGCGGTTGAGATCGAACAGGTAGTGGTTGAAGCGTCCGTAAATGCCCCACGGCTGCCGGTGCTCGAAGGCAAAAGGTTCGGGCCGCCCCAGTCCCTGCGCGTTATACCACGCGGTAAACCGCTCGTGCCCGTCCGGATTTTGCGCGGGGTTGATCAAGACCACGCATTTCTGCAAGACACCGACGATCTTGGGATCATCGCTGGCCGTGAGTTGGTAAAGCACCTGCATCCCCGCCTCGAACGCCGACGACTCATCACCGTGGATCGAATAACTCAGCCACACGATCATCGGCGAGCGGGCGGCGATGGCGGCGGCGTCCGCGTCGTTGCAGGTGCGCGGATCGGCCAGGCGCGCCACGTCGTTCTTGATCTCGTCGAGCCGGGCGAGGTTCTCCGGGCTGGAAACGGCGAGTAGGTACAACGGACGATGCTCGGGCGTCTGGCCCAGGGTGAACATGCGCAGCCGGTCGGTCTTGGGTGTCAGCTCGCGCAGAAACCGCTCGTAGTTCGCGTAGGTCGTGTGGAACTCCCCCGGTTCGTAGCCGAGCAACGTGGCGGGCCGGGGCACGTCGGGTCGGTACGGGCCTCGCTCGTAGAAATCGAACGGCACCTTGTCGGGCTGGAGCTGCGGCGTCAGCGTTTGCGCCCCCGAGGGCAGGGCAGTCAGCACGCAGGCGACCGCGACGAGAGTCGATTGCAACCGGAGAAAACGCGTACCCATGCGTCGATCATAGCATCGGTCGCTGGATTTTGCTCAGGCCGCGACGCGGCCGTTCGTCCAAAGGGTAGGGACGCTTCTCCGAGGCGCTCCCTGATTTCTCCGCTTTACGAGCCGCCATGCACTCTCCAAAACGGGGTGGCAAAACAACCGCCGCTGCTACACACTGAGTATCCTTGGATCAAACCTCCCGATGCCTCGTCTACTTTCCCTCTTCCTCCTCGCTTGCGCGGCGGTACCTTCCGCCTTCGCCGCCGATCCCCCCGACCTCGCCCCGCTCAAACGCTGGCTCGCCCACCAGGGCGAAATCCGCTCGGTCCAGGCGGACTTCGTCCAGACCCGCAGCTTCCACGCGTTGCGCGACCCGCTCGCCAGTCCGGGCCGTCTGTGGTTCGGCGCGCCGCAATCCTTTCGCTGGGAACTGGGCGACCCGGTAAAAACTGTCGTCTTGCGCCGGAAAGACACGGCCTACCTGATCCAGCCTGCCAGGAAACGCGCCGAGCTACTCTCGACCGCCGACCTCGGCAAACCGGGTGCCTCCAATCCGCTGCCCATGCTGAACTTTCCGATGGCCAAGAGCTTCGACGATTTTAACCGTCAGTTCGAGGTGCTTGCGCTTACCCAAACGGGCACGCGTTGCCACGTTGAACTCCAGCCGCGCGCCCCCCAGGCTGCCAAATTCCTCGCCACCCTGAACCTCGATTTCGACACGGAAAACGGCTACCTGTTGTCCTTCGAGGCGAAGACCCGCGACGGCTCCTCCCTGCGCAATGAGTTCAGCAACGTGCGGCTCAACGCAAAAATCGATCCGCACGTTTTCGATTTCGATCTGGCCGGGTACGAGGTGATCGATGCCAAAAAGTAACGTGCGGCGGTTTTTGAAGGTCACGGCGCTCCTGGGGCTGCTCGCGTGCGTGGGGGTGGGCTTGTCCCGGATCAGCTTCAACGTGGACATTCTGCGTCTCCTGCCCACGCATCTGCGACAGGTGCAGGGGCTGTCGCTTTTTCTCAAGCACTTCGCGCAGCCCGACGAACTCATCATCACCGTCGAAGCCGCAGATCAGAAAACGGCCGAGGCTGCCGCCGACGACATCGCCGCCGTTCTCAACCGGGAGCCGAGCCTCGTCAAACGCGCCGCCGCGCGCCCGCCGTGGGAAAAACGCCCGGGCGATTTGGCGGAATTGCTGGCCTTCCTGGCGATCAACCAACCGCCGGAAACCGTCCGCGAACTCACCGCCCGGCTTTCCCCCGACAAAGCCGCCGACACCTTGCGCGACACCTTGGACCGCCTGACGAATTCCGTCTCGCCGCAGGAGATCGCGCTGCTGAGCTACGATCCATTTGACCTCGCGGGTCCCCTGGCCGGGTCCACCCTGATGCAGGGCGCGCAGCAGTCCGAGTTTGCCTCCGCCGACGGCACCTTTCACGTGGTTTACGTGGAGGCGGCGAAGCACTTTGAAAATTACAACGAGACGGTGGCCTGGATCGAACACATCCGGCGGCTTACCCGCGGCACGACCGAATACATCGATTGCCACCTGGGTTTCACGGGCGAACCGGCCATCGTCGCGTCGATCTCGTCCAGCATGCAGCGCGACATGCAGTCCTCGGGTCTGGTCACGCTGCTCATCATCGCGGTGATCTTCTGGGCGTGCTACCGCCGGGCCTGGCCGCTCCTGCAACTCCAGGGGATGCTGCTGCTGATTTTTACCCTGACGTTGGCGGCGGCGGGCCTGTTTTTCGACCAGTTGACGGTGATCGGCGTCGGCTCGGCGGCAATCATGATCGGCCTGAGCGTGGACTACGGCTACTTCATCTACCAACACTCCCAGCGGCACACCGGCACGCTCCGGGAACTGCAAGGCCAATGCCTGCAATACATCGCGTGGACCGCCGGGACGACCGCCGCCGCGTTTTTCGCGTTGAACGTCAGCAGCCTGCCGGGCTTGTCGCAGCTGGGAAACCTGGTCGGCGTCGGGGTCATCGTCGGCGCGGTTGTCATGCTCACGGTGTTTGCGCCGTTGACGCTCCGGCGGCACCAACGCGACGGCGGACACGCGCCCTCGCAGGTGGAAGGCTGGCTCGGGTCGCCTCGATTCCATCGGATCGGCGCTGCGTGCACGCTCGGTTTGATCGCGATCCTGCTCGGCACCTTGGCGGTGAAGGGACTCCCGGGCGAGGATTTTTCCGCGAAACCCCTGCGGCCTCGCCACAGCGAAGCGTACGCCGCGCTCGACCGGCTTTCGCAGCGGCTCATGGAAGGGCAGGGCGAGCCGCTGAGTCTGGTGGTCGAGGGGCCTGACGAGGAGACCGTGCGCGCCCGCCTGGTCGCTTCCGAAACGCAACTATCCATCGCCCAGTCACATGGAGACATCACCACTTTCCGAACCGCCCTTCCCCTCTGGCCGAACGTGCAACGCCAGCGAACTAATCTCCCCCTGCTGCGACCCCTGGCCGACCAACTCCCGCGCCTGCGCCAGGCCGTGCTCGACGCCGGTTTCCAGCCCGAAGCCTTCGCGCTGACGGAAGCGGTCCTGCGCCAGTGCGCGGAATGGTCCACCAAAGCTCCGCCCATCTGGCCGGACAACGAGGCCAGCCGCTGGATTCTGCGCCGCTTGGCCAAACACGCCGACGGACGCTGGTACGCGCTCGGTTACGTGCAGCCCGTGCCGGGGCACGAGGAAGCTCTCGACACCGACGTGAAAGGGGACGGCATCTATCTGACCGGCTGGCCGCTGTTGACCACGGAACTGCGGCACGTCATCCCGCGTGAGTTCGTGGCGGCTATCGTGGGAATCGCGGCGGTGGTGCTCGGGTTGCTCGCCCTGGCGTTCCGCGACTGGCGTTCGCTGGCGCTGTTCGTCGGTGCGACCGGCCTGGTATTTGTCTGCCTGATGGGAGCGATGTCGCTCCTCGGGATGCGGTGGAACGTGTTCAACCTCGCGGCCCTCCTGCTGCTGCTCGGCACCGGGACGGACTACAGCATCCTCCTGCTGCTCGCCTTGCGCCGCAACGGTGGCGACGTGGGGGCGGCCCGGCGGGAACTGGCGCTGGTGGTCTGCCTGTGCGCGGCCTCGGCTTCCGCCGGATTCGGCACGATCAGCTGGGCCAACCACGCCGGACTGGCCAGCCTCGGGCAGACCTGCGCGCTGGGACTGCTCATCGACGCAGCGGTCTCCGTGTTCCTGATCCCGCCCGCGTGGGCGTGGCTTCACTCCGGAGCGCGGAAGGTAAACAGATAACTGTTGAAGGGCGTCCGGCCCCATAACGGGCGCACGTCGCACGAAAAGCCCCTCTTTTGGAACGGTGCGAAGGTGTCTTGCACGATTGGGTAATGCACCGCGCCGGTCTTCTGCCAGGCGACGGCGCGGATGAAGAACTCCCCGAACGCCGTTGCCCGGAAGCGCCAGGAGCCGTCCCGCAACGTGTCGCGGATCAGGCAATAGCCACCCGGCGCGATCTGACCGGCCACCCGGTCGAGCAGCGCGGCCTGCCGGGGTGCGTCGAGGTAATGCAGCAGGTCGAGCATCACGACGTGCCCGCGGAAGTCGCCCGCCGCGCAGGCATCGCTCGTGGTGAAGGTCAGGCCGGGGTACGCCCGTTGCCCGATGTCGTCCGCCCGGCGGATTTTGCGCTCGTCGAAGTCCAACCCGACCAGCGGGGCGTCGTACCCGCGTTCGCGCAAGTAAAACTGGAGAAGGCCAATGCCGCAGCCGAGGTCGAGCACCGGCAGCGACGAGCCGTGCAGCAGATCGAACATGGCCGCGAACGCCGGGTCGTCACGCAGCTTGCCGCGGACGTAGCCGCGCACCAAACGGTCCCGGTACAAGCGGACGATGGCTTCCATATCGGGCGCGGCGGTTCACCGAATCGCCAAGGCAGGGGCGTCTTTTCCCCAGACGGCGCGGCTGGACATCACCTTGAGCATCGTGCGCCCGTAAAGGGATGGCGTGGTCGCGCCGCAGGCCATGCAGGCGACCATCGTGTCAAAGTGCAACTGCACGGCTTTGCAGGAGTCGGTCGGGTATTTCTCGCCGTAGGAAACGCCCTGGTGGTACATCGAGAAAATCCGGCCGCTGTAGTAATGGCCGATCATTTCCATCCACGACTTGAGCTGCCGTTTCATCCGGCGGGCAAACGCCGGCAGATCGTCGAGGTTTTCGGAAAGCGTTTCCGCCGAGTGCAGCGCGAGCCACAGGCCCGGCGAGAGCATGGGATCGACGAACCCGAAGGCGTCGCCCGTCATCACCCAGCCGGGACCGAAGCCTCGCGACGAAATGAGCTGGTAATTGGTATAGGTCGCCACCTCGGAAACGCGTTGGCGGTTCGTCCCGGCAACCGAAAGCACGGGGTCGCGGGCGATGGCGTTTTCGAGCCGTTCCTCCGGGCTGGAACCGAGCTTGGCCGCGTCGTCCTTGTTCATGACCACGCCGACCGACAGCCGGTTTTGGAGCGGAATGCGCCAGTTCCAGCCGCGCTCCAGCCAGCCGATGATGACCTGACCACGGGGCTCGTTTTCCTCGAACCCCTCGAAATGGGCGAAGTGGGCCACGTCCTTGCGGGGTCCGGCGCTCGAGGGAATTTCCAGCGTGCGCGCGAAGAGGCGGGCGCGGCCCGTGGAGTCCACCAGCAGGTCGGGTTGTCTGCCGTCGAGCCACGGGGCTTGCGCCAGCGTCTCGTCGGCCAGCCGCAGTTTGTCGGAGCCGTCGCGCTCGATCTTGACCCGTGAGCGGACGCGCCGGGCGCCGAGTTCGGTCGCGCGTTGGTCGAGGAGGGCATCGAAAGCCGGACGCGGCACGTTGTAGGCGTATTCCGGCAGCCCGCAGCGCGACACGTTCTTGAAATTGAAGTTGACCCGAGCTTTGCCGGGCATCGTGAAGGAGACGCCCGGCTTGCGCAGTCCGATGGCGGCGACGCGCTCCTCCAGGCCCAACCGGCACAACACCGGCACGACGCCGGGGACCAGCGATTCGCCGACGATCAGTTCCGGGCGGCGGCCATCGTCGAACACCGTCGCGTCCACCCCTTTGATCGCCAGCAGCGCGGCGAGCGCCAGCCCCGAAGGACCGCCGCCGATGATCCCGACCGTTTCGACACGTTTTTTCATCGTTGGATTTTGCCGTTGGCCGTGCGCGGGATGCGCTCGACGACTTGAAAAGACACCGGAACCTTGTAGCTGGCAAGTGCTCGGCGGCAATGGCTTGCCATTTCTCCGGCGGTGGGAGGCCGCGCCGGATCGCGCGGCTCGATCTCGGCCACCGGCACCGCACCGAACCGGGGATGTTCCCGGCCCTTGACCCTCGCGGCAGCCACCCCGGGCAGTGCGTTGAGCACCGCTTCGATTTCCTCTGGAAAGCACTTCAACCCGCCGACGTTGATGACCGCGTGGCTGCGGCCCAGCAGGAATACGTCGCCCTCCGCATCGATGCGCGCGAGGTCGCCGGTGCGGAACCAACCGCCTTCGAGCACGGTTTCCCGGGGCTGCCAAGGGCGCAGGTAGGCATCGAAAATGCCCGGTCCGCGCAAGTAAAGCTCATCGCCCGCGCGCACTTCGGCCTGGAAATCCGGCAACGGTCGGCCCACCGAGCCGGGTTTTTCACTGGCAGAATGGAGGTTGAGCAACGGCAGGCCGACCTCAATGACACCCAATCCCTGCGAAAGCGGGACGCCGTAGCGCGCCTCGAATGCCCGGGCCGTCGCCAGCGGAAGGGCCGCCGCCGTCGAAACCGCCAGTCGCAGCGTCGGCCACGACCGGCCCGACAGCTCGGCGGCGAGCAGCGCGTGGTGGAACGGCGCACCGTAAAGCACGGTCCCGCCATGCTGGATCGCGGCCGAAAGCACCTCCTCTCCGAGGTGTGAATTGACGATCACGGTCGTCGCGCCATGCAGCAGGTACAGCATGATCGACACGGCGAAATGATGCGCCATCGGCAAAATCCAGACGATGCGGTCCGCCGGGCCGATGCGCAGGCCCCTGTTGGCGGCGGTGACCCGCGCCAGCAGCGTTTCGTGCGAGATGACGACCCCTTTGCTGGTGCCGGTGGTCCCGGAGCTGAAGCGGATGAAAGCGGGGTTCAGCGCCGAGAGTTTTTCGTCGTCGAAGCCGGGGTCCGGCGCGACAGGGACCTCGCGGATGCCGCCGTCGCCGTCGATGATCGCCCCCACGCCGGTTTCGCGGATCACGCGTGCGCGTTCGGGCGCGGCCAGTTCGCTGGCGAGCGGCACGAGGCACTTGCCGGTGTACACGATGGCCAGGGCCAGGACGACGTGCGCGACGCCGTTGGGACAATCCAACCCGATGCGCGCGGCCGACGTGCCCGCGATCCCCTTGGCAGTCGCCTGCGCCATTTCAATCAGACGGCCATAAGAAATTTGTTCACCACCGCAGACCAGCGCGGTGGCCTGGCGGTCGGCTTGCTCGAAGATGGAACGGACGAGATTCATCGCGCGATTTGCAGGCGTGCCGCGCGGACCTTGCGGGCGTCGCATTGACCATCCTCGACCTGTATCGCCGCCGCCAGACCGGCGGCCTCGCCCGTGGCGAGGCACGTCCCGATTACCCGCAGGGCAGCCTGCGCCTCGTGGGTGCAGGAAAGGCAGCGTCCCGCCACGAAAAGCGCCGGATCTTTTTCCGCTCGCAACGCACCCAGGGGCACGCCGCACGAGCGTTCCTCCGCCGGAAAGCGCAGGCGCGGGCCGCTGGCCGTCTCGCGGAATTCCATCGGCCAGGCGGACCATGCCACGGTGTCGGGAAATTCCGTTCCGGCGGCAATGTCTTCGGCGGTGACGCGATATTGGCCGATCACCCGGCGGCTTTCCCGCACCCCGGCGCGGCTCGGCCACGCGGCGACGTAAGCGGCCGCGAATCCGTCGGCTTCCCCTCGCAAAAAGGTGGTCAAAGTTTCCCCCAACTCCCGGCCCTCCCTTTCCAGGGTGGTCAGACAGTCGGGGTCCAGCGGATCGAACTCCGCTCCACCCGTCAAGTCGATGGAGACGAAGGCTTCGCCCGGCTGGGGACTGGCCCGGAAATGCGCGCCCAGCATCCCTTCGGCCAGTTGACCCGCCCGGACCGCGACCACGATCTTTCTCGCGAGTCGCAAGCGCCCGTCGT
Organism: uncultured Chthoniobacterales bacterium; assembly: GCA_964250705.1. Lineage (GTDB taxonomy): Bacteria > Verrucomicrobiota > Verrucomicrobiia > Chthoniobacterales > SZAS-18 > CAHJWO01. The sequence goes on from CAXUHC010000027.1 coordinate 10,314, forward strand.
CGTCCAGCGCCGCGGCGTCCACCCCGCCCAGCGCGAAGATGAAGGCTGGACGTTGCAGCCGCGCCGACGGTTCGGTTTCGGAGGGTGCGCCGCGCAAGGTGGCAAGCACGGCGTCGCCGGTGGCGTCCACCCAGGCGCGCGCGTGAACGTGCTGAAAGCGTCCCCGGCACGCGAGGGTAACGGTTTCGGCGTCGGCCCCGGCGAGTTCGGTGTGCAGACGCACGGAAAGGTTGGTGCCCGCCTCACGGGTCAAGGTGTCCGCGAGATGAGCGAAGGCTGCCGGGCGATGCAGCAGCACATCCACCCGCCCCATCCGGACCGGACCGTGGGCATGGCCAGCGGCCAGCAGGCGGCCAGCGAACTCCGCGGCGAAACCGTCGTTCGCCAACGCGGCGGGCGCGCCCTTGCCCGGAAGTTTGTAAAGACCGCAAACGGAATGCACCAACGCCGCCGACGCCATGCCGCCCAGCGAACCGTGCCTTTCCACCAGCAACGTTCGCGCGCCCAGCCGGGCCGAGGCTATCGCCGCCGCCATTCCCGCGCTGCCGCCGCCCGCCACGCAAACGTCGAAGGTCTCGGTGTTCATGGCTGCGGTTCTCCCAGAAGATCGGCGCGCAGTTGCGCCACCATGAGCTGCCGCTCGGTGTCGTCGAGCGCGCCTTCGCGCCAGGAAAGCGTGACGTTGAGGCGGTCATCGCGTTCGCCGAAGAAAATGCCGGTGCCGGGCGGGGTCCCCAGGCAGGGCAGGTGGTAGGCGTTGGTGATGCGCCCTCCGGCGAATACCCTCAGGTCGGGGGCGAACGCCCCGGTGTAGGAATGGAAGCAGGTGCAAATCTCGCCCTTGAACTGCGCGCGGATGATCCAGAGAAAAATCCACGTTGGCACCCGGCGCATCAGATTGAGCACCGCGTCGAACGACTCGCTGATTTTTTTGCGGGTCATGGAGGCGAACTGGGTTTTCATCGCCGCCGTGGTCGCTTCGAGAGTGTCCAGATGCTCGCGCCGGGGATTGAAATACAGCACGGCAACGTGGTTGTGAAACAGCGGCCCCCGCGCGCCGCGTTTTCGGGTCTGGATCGGGACGCTGATCCCGTACCCGGGCGGCTGCTTGCCGCGATGCCGGAAGACGCGGTCATGCGCCCGCGCCACGCACGCAACGTAAAACGTGAACGGAAACAAGGCCACACCCAGGGTCTCAATGCGTTTGCGCACGGCGGCGGTTTCCTGCGCGCTGAGGGTCAGCACCTCGTAGAAACCGCCGCCCTGCCGGGGCCGGGGCCCGCCCAGCGACGGCGTGCCGGTTTCCTGCAACCCGGCGAGATGGTTCATCGCGGGCCGGGTTTGAAGGAATTTCGCCAGCCAGCCGACGGATAAGCGAGGCGGGGTGGGAGGATCGTCCGGCAGGTCCACACCGTCGCAAAGGCGACCCAGTTCGGTCAGAAAAAGTTCCGCGCCCTTGCCGTCGATCAGCAGGTGCGACCAGGACAAGACGACCAGGCAGCCGCCCGCCCGCCGCTCGACCACTTCCAAACGGGCGTTGCAAGGGTGACCGCCGACCTGCACAAGAGGCTGCATCATCACCTCTCGGAGCAACTTGAGCGCGTCCCTCGTGGAGGCTGCGCCTTGAAGTCGGGCGGGCGAGCCGGTCTCGCTCCACAAGCTGAGCGGGAGTCCACCATCCGGCGGCACCGGCACCGACCAATACGGCAGGAGCGTTTTCCAGTCGCGGCGGGGCGTCGCGACGAGCAGAGGATGTTTTGCCAGCACCCGGCGGAGCGCCCCTCGCACCCGCTCCTGGTCCGGCAAGCGGTCGAGTTCGAGGACGGACTGACTGACGTGCCCGCCCTGCCGGGTGCGGTGCATGAAATCGTTCAGTGCCAGCACGAAGCAATCCGCGACCTGAAACGGCACGCGTGCAGGGGTCGCGGCAGGCATGAGAGAAAGCCTTACGCGGCGGGAGTGCGCCCCTGGGCCTGAATGATCCTGGCCAGATGGCGCACCGTGGTGAAATTCTGGCGGGTCAGCGCGCACTCCGGCAGCGCGACGCCATACTCCTCCTCAATGAGAATCAGGAGTTGCATGATGGCCATGGAATCCATCCCCAAACTATAAAGATCGGTCGACGGCTCGAACGGCGCGGGGGTTTCGAGCAGGCGCTCGCGTAGCAGAACGACGAGCTGTTTCTCCAGAAGATCGAGCGGCGGAACGTTTCGGGTCATCATGGGAGCAGAAGCGCGAAATGTGGTCATTTTATAACCTTCGTCAAGCCTCTGGTTCGGTCGGCCGCCGTGAAGGCCGAATTTGGCAAGAATCGCATTGTTGTCCGCCGAGGTTCGGGTTACAAGAGAAACATGATCTCGTTCGAGCCTGCCGCTCAACCCTCGCCGCCGGAATCCGCCACGGCCGGCACCGCGACTGATTTGTACGATGTCGCCATCATTGGCGGCGCAATGTCCGGCGCGGCCACCGCGACCGTGATCCTGCAACGGAACCCGGCTTTGCGGGTCTTGGTGATCGAAAAATCACCGAGTTTCGAGCGGCGGGTGGGGGAATCGACCATTGAAATCAGCACTTTTTTCATGAACCGGGTGCTGGGATTGGCGGATCACCTGAACGAGCATCATCACGTCAAACAAGGCCTGCGCTTCTGGTTTGCGAACGACGAGGTCAAGAAATTTGACGATTGCACGGAAATCGGCGGCCGGTTTCTTTCGCGAGTCCCGGCGTTCATGGTAGACCGTGCGGTACTGGACGAGGAGGTGCTCAAGAGAGCCTGCGCTCTGGGAGCCGAACTGAGGCGTCCGGCGCAACTCACCAAGATCGAACTGAGCCCCGGCGGCGAGCAGCGGCTGACGATCCGCGAGGCGGACGGCCGTGAGCAAAACGTCCGCGCGCGCTGGGCCGTGGATGCCTCGGGTGTCCGGGCGTTGTTGGCGCGGCAGGAGGGCTGGCATCGCCCGAACGAGGAGCATCCGACGGCGGCGATATGGTCGCGCTGGACGGGGGTGAAGAATTTTGACGGGTTGGAGTTGCAAAGCAAATACCCGGAATGGGCGGCTGCCTCGTACGGGATGCGGCACATGGCTACGAATCACCTCATGGGCGAGGGCTGGTGGAGCTGGTGGATTCCGCTCAAGGGCGGCGACGTGAGCGTCGGACTGGTCTACGATCAACGATTGGTCACGCTGCCGCCGGGGCCAAGCATGGGAGAGCGGCTGCGGTCGTTCCTGGTGGAGAATCACCCGATGGCGGCGGAATTGCTCGAAAAAGCACGTTGGCGGGAGGACGACGTGCATTTCCGACGAAACCTGGCGTATTCGAGCACCACATTCGCCGGGGATGGTTTTGCGCTGGTGGGCGACGCGGCGGGATTTATCGATCCATTCTATAGTCCGGGATTGGACTGGATGGCCTACACGGCCTCGGCAGCGGCGGATTTGATCGTCGCCGAGCGCGCGGGCGAGCGGGACGTGCCGGCGCGCATCGAGCGGCACAACCGCGACTATACCCGTGCGTACCGCCGTTGGTTCCAAGCGATTTATCAGGACAAGTACGAATACATGGGGGACTTCGAGTTGCTCCGGATCGCGTTTCTTTTTGATCTCGGGCTCTATTATTTGTTCGTGGCCTCGCAGCCGTTCCGGCACGGGGCACAGGTGCTTGTTCGACCGATCTATTCGCTGCCGCCTTCCACGCCATTTTTCTACCTGATGCGGTTTTACAACCGCCGTTGCGCGGCGATGGGCCGGGTGCGGCGGGCACGGGGGGTGTATGGCCCCAAGAACGCTGGACGCCGGTATCTTTTCGGAGGCTTCAACTTCAGCGTCAAGAGTTCGCGACCGATGCTCGGAGCACTAGCAAAATGGATGTGGCTTGAGGTGACGGAAGGCTGGCGCAGTTGGGGCGGATCGCGGGCTGCCGCGAGGGAGCCAGCGCCCACCCCGGTACCCAACGCACCGGTATCTTGAAAAGGGCGGGAACGGTTCTGGGTGCAATTTTGCGGATTTTGGCTTGCGTTGAGTCAGCGGATAAGCGAATTAGCTGTCCCTTTCCGAGCGGCTAGGTAGCTCAGTCGGTAGAGCAGAGGACTGAAAATCCTCGTGTCGGGGGTTCGATTCCCTCCCTAGCCACACCTTTTCCTGCCAGCGTTTCGTACGGTCTGAAGAATGAGTGAAGACGTCATGATCCGAGTGGAGGGCCTCGGCAAAAAGTATGTGCTCGGCCGGAACCGATCATCCGAGCGTTACACCGCGTTGCGTGATGTTTTCGCCAACATGGCGAAAGCCCCGCTCAGGCGATGGCGGAACGGTGCTGCGAGGGCGGAAGCTGCGGAAGACGAGGAATTCTGGGCTTTGCGCGATGTAAATTTCGAAGTGCGGCGTGGCGATGTCGTGGGCATCATCGGTCGGAACGGCGCAGGCAAGAGCACTTTACTCAAGGTGCTAAGTCGAATCACCGAGCCGACCACCGGGCGCGTCTCGCTCCGGGGCCGGGTGGCGAGCCTGCTCGAAGTCGGCACGGGCTTTCACCCCGAACTCACCGGTCGAGAAAATATCTTTTTGAACGGCGCCATCCTCGGAATGCATCGCTCGGAGATCAGAACGAAATTCGACGAGATCGTCGCATTCGCCGAAGTGGAGAAATTTCTTGATACCCCGGTCAAGCGTTACAGCAGCGGCATGTACGTGCGCCTAGCCTTTGCCGTGGCTGCCCACCTGGAGCCGGAAATCCTGATCGTGGACGAAGTGCTTGCCGTCGGGGATGCCGAGTTTCAAAGAAAATGCCTCGGAAAAATGCAGGACGTGGCGAAAGGCGAGGGACGAACCGTTTTGTTTGTTTCACACAACATGGCCGCGGTGGCGCAGTTGTGCGGTTGGTGCATCGTGCTCGCGCATGGCTGTGCACGCGAATTTTCCTCGGTCGAAAAGGCGATTTCTCTTTATCTGCACACGCAGGACGATCGTTTGTCGCTCGACGTCCTCAGCCGCAATTATCGACACATCGCAGGCGTGCAAATCGTCAACGATTCACTGCCATCCGAGGTTGACGAGAGCGCGGCGGCAGAAGTATTTTTCGGTGAACCGCTGCAAATCGTGGTGAAGTTGCATCGCTTGCCGCGTGATGTTCCTATCGGCGTCAATATCAGCTTCCGAAACGCGGAGGGCCGACTGCTTTGTCTGTTCTCCACCAATCCGCATGACGGTGTCACTTTGCCTTCGAGCGAGGAACAAAACGTGACCTTGCGAATCAATTTTTGCGGCTTCGCACCCGCAAAATATTATCTCGACGTTGCGGTCACCGAGCCGGCCATCCGTATCATTGAGGAATGCAGCCAAATCGCCTCGTTTACCGTTCATCCCAAGATGATCGGTGGTCATTGGGCCTACGAGGAGCGGTTCGGCGACTTTTTCCCGGCCCACACCTGGGAAACGATGCAGATTGCACGGCAAACTTGATCGACCTCCCACGCTGCCATGCAATTTTTTCTGCTCGCGATCATCCCATTTGGGATCGTAAAAATATGGCGGTGCTTTAAGCAATTACGACTCTTGGGTATCCCTTTACGCCGGGCCGGGCGGTTGGCTTTCGATCCCCTGATGCCCTTACGGCTCAAGCGTTCGCGGCTCGATCTCCTAATGCCCGGTACTCTGAATGCCGGACTCGTAGCGGTGGATGTCGGGGCCAACGCGGGTAGCTGGAGCGAAGATTTGTTATGCCTGGTTTCGCTTGGCCAGTTACTGGTTATTGAACCTGACCCCCGTTTACAAGCAGGCCTTGAAAAGAAACTCGGCCGCCATCGCGGGGTTGAGATCGTCCCAGTTGCTGTCGGTGAACGGAGCGGAACGCTCCCATTCAACCAAATGGAAAACTCCGCGATGAATTCGTTCCTGCCGCCCACGTCAGAGACGGTTTCCTCCTACGGCCCAACTGCCGTAGCGCAGAGCGTCGTCGAGGTGCCGGTGAAAAGTCTGGATATCCTGACGGCTGCTTTGCCGAAAATCGACCTGTTGAAGATTGACGTCCAAGGCTACGAAAGGGAGGTATTGCGAGGGGCCACGAATACGTTGCAACGGACGACACACGTTTTATTGGAGGTGAACTACATCTCTCATTACGACGGTGAGATGAGTTTCGCCGAGCTTGACGAAGCCATGCGCCAAGCGGGTTTTGCGCTTTTCAATCTCTCGTCGCCGTGTCGAGGGAACGACGGTCGGGTCTTGTGGGCGGACGCACTTTACGGCCGTTATTCAGCCGACCCCAACGGCGCGGCTGCCTCGGTGTCGTGAGTTGCCGTCTTCTCGTTTGCTAAGGGGAGGATTTTGCGATTCATGTTTCGCTCAATGTTGCGGCCCGCCAAGCACGCCTTGGTTCGACTCCTGCGCGATAGCCATATTCCCTCAACGCTCCTCGGGCCACCGAAAGGCTACTACGCGCGGACGGAAGATTGGGTGGGGAGCGTCGGTGGGGGATGCGGCGGCCAGCGGCCTGCGTACGGCGAACTGTTGCCAGCCGAGTCAGTGCGGCGGGAGCCTCCGGGCACGATAGGGGCAGACATCCACTGGAAGTTCCGCGCACTGCTCAAACAGGTGCACGCGCCGTGCTTTCAGGCGTCAATTCCCGGTGGACGTGTGTGGGGAAAAAACGGGACGGTCATCACGCCGGACGATCAACTGCTCGGAGACGTTTCCAGGGAGTCGAGCATTTCGCCGGAACGGCATTCTGCGTTTCGGCGCGTGCGGCTTGGTGATGTGCGCAAACTCAAGGGACGGGTGGCAGTGTGTTCCACCGCGTGGAGCAACGTCTATTTTCATTGGATGTTCGACCTCTTGCCACGGATCGGGTTGCTGAGGATGGCGGGTCTTTTGGAGAGGATAGATAAGTTTGTACTCCCAGCGCCGACATTGCCCTTCCAACTTGAAACCCTCGAACGTTTGGGCCTTCACCGGGATCGCCTGATCGTCGCGGAAGACCAATGGCGTTTTCATGTTTCGGCAGAGGAGCTAGTCGTGCCGTCTTTGCCCTCCGCGCTCGATACGCCGCGTGCTTGGAGTTGTGCGTT
>CAXUHC010000027.1:17383-23908 GCA_964250705.1 uncultured Chthoniobacterales bacterium
TCTGAAAGAAGTTTTCGGGCAGACTGCCGGTGTCGGGCAGCGCCGTCGACGGCTGTACGTCAGCCGCGCCAGAGCGATGGGTAGAAGAATCATCAACGAAGCCGAGGTGCAAGCACTCCTGTGCTCCCTAGGTTTTGAAACCGTCGACTCGGAAAACTTGGCTCTGACCGATCAGGCTCTACTCTTTGGGAGCGCCGAGATCGTGGTGGGCTCCCACGGCGCGGGGCTGACGAACATCGTTTTTTGTCGGGAAGGCACGGTGGTGATCGACCTTTTTGCGCCAACTTATGTAAATCCTTGTTATTGGGTGGTGTCAGAAGCCTGCGGATTGAGTTATTTTTACCTGGTCGGCGATGGCGCGCGCCCGCCCGATGGAATTGACCCAGACCGCAAAAGCGACGATATCATGGTTGGCTTGCCGGCCTTACGCCACCTGCTCATCGAGTCCGGTTGCGAATAATGCGCGACCACCTGATCCACTGCCCATGAGTCACTTGGCGTCCATCATCATTCCATGCCACAACGCGGGCCGCTTTCTGGACGAAACCTTGCGCTCTGCGCTGGCGCAGGATTGGCCAAGGATCGAAATCATCATCGTAGATGATCATTCCAGTGATCATTCCCGGGAAATAGCGGCCGGGTATTCCGGTCGGAACGTGCGGCTATTGGCTAGTTCCAGCAGGGGGGCAGCGGCGGCGCGCAACCGGGGGTTGGCCGCCGCGAAAGGCGATCTTATCCAGTTCCTTGACGCAGACGATTTGCTCTCTCCTGACAAGATCAGCGCGCAGATGACGGTTCTGGAACAATCCCCGCCCGGCTGCGTTGCTCTCTCTGCTACGACCTCCTTTCAGGACGGGAGCGACCCCGAACAGGGAGTTCGACAGGACGAATGGCCGATTGTTGACAGCGACGACCCGTTGGATTGGTTGATCGAGTTATTGGGACCCGATGGACGTGGCGGCATGGTCCATCCGGCATCGTGGCTGTCTCCGAGGAGCGTCGTGGTTGAGGCCGGGCCGTGGGACGAACGTTTGTCGCTGGACGACGACGGAGAATATTTTTCCCGTGTGGTGCTTGCGAGCAAAGGATTGAGACGCAGCCATACCGGCCGCTCGTATTACAGGAAGTACGCCGGCTTCGCAGGCAACTTGAGTGGGCAGAAATCGGCTTTGCATCAGCGTAGCGCACTGCTGGCGCTCGATCTGCGGGGTGAGAAAATCTTCGCGTTGACACCCGGCGACAGAGCAAAACGTGCCCTTGCGCGATGCTATCTGGAGTTGGCCTTTTCGGCCTACCCTTTCAGTCCCGAGGTCACGGATTTGGCGGTTCGGCGTTCGGAGGAACTTGGGAGCCGTGATCGGCCTCGAGGATTCGTCACGCGGTCAGGGTTGATCATGGAAAAATTGCTCGGCTGGAAAGCCGCTCGGCGGACGCAAATTTTGTATCGCCAGTGCGTGCAGCACCTAAAATTCTCGTGATCGACATGATCTTGGGACTTCAACAACACATCCTCCGCCTTGTCGCCGGTGCCGGACGCCGGGCCCATCGGAGGACGCGGCGACTCGAGCTCCGGGGCACCCCAGCGGCGCATCTTGAGTCAGGGCACATCGATTCGCTGGAACTCTTGAAGCTGGTGCGTAAATCCGATCCACCCATCCAGATGGTGTACGACCTCGGAGCGAACGTGGGCACATGGACTTTGTTGGCAAAAGCCCTGTTTCCGGCGGTTGCCGTGGAAGCCTTCGAGCCGCTTCCGAACCACGCGCGGCAGTTTTTAGCCGCCCTCGAAGGTCTCGCCGACGTGCACCTGCACCAGGTCGCTCTCGGCGCGAACGAGGGCACCGCAAGCCTGAAGATCACCAGCTACTCCGACGCGGCCAGTCTGCTCGATCTCACCGATGCCAGCACGCAAGATTTCGGCGTGACTCCCGGAGCGGAGGCCAGCGTGCCAATCGTGTCGCTCGATCAATGGGTGATGAAGCACGAATTGCCTTGGCCGGACCTGATCAAACTCGACCTGCAAGGCTACGAAATCGAAGCCTTAAAAGGGGCAAAACGATGTCTGCAACATGCCAGGTACGTTCTGTGCGAAGTCAGCTTTCGGGAATACTATCGCGGCCAGCCTCTGTTTGCCGAGGTGGTGAGTTTCTTGGACCAGGCAGGATTCGATCTGCGCGCGTTGCCATCTGCCGGGCACGGCCTGATCTGGCAGCAAACGGACGCCCTTTTCGAGGCCAGGTCCAATACCCTGGTTTCCCCTTGAAATGAGGATTCTGCTCAGCTGCCTGCAGGACCTCCGGCCGCATCCGATCCCCGCCTATCGGTTCTGGGCGGACTATTTTCGGAACGGGATCACGGAAGCGGGCCACGACGTCACAGAAGTCCCGGGCGTCGATTGGGCGGCGGGGATCACGCCGCTAGCGTCTGACGAACGGGCCTGCTGGAAATCGGAAACGTGGAGCCGCGTCCTGGATTTTCTTGCGAGCGAAACGAAGGCCGGACGACGTATCGACATGTTTCTTTCCTATCTTTATCCAGAACAGATCGAATCAGCGGGACTCGCGGAAATCCGGCGGCTTGGAGTCCCTTGCGTCAATTTTTTCTGTGATAACGTGCGCGAATTCAAGCGTGTGCCCGCGGAATACCGGCACTTCGACCTCCACTGGGTACCCGAGTTCGAAGCCTTGCCGATGTACCGCCATGCCGGGTTGAAACATGTTCATGCGCCCATGCCGGTTTGCATCGCGCCGGCGGACCGGCAGAACGCCCACGAGCAAAATACGGAAGCGGTGTTCATCGGTTCGGAAGATGTTTTGCGGCGGAAACTTCTTGCTGAAGCGATCCGCCTCGGCGCGCCGCTCACGGTGCGCGGTCCGGGCTGGGCCCCGGGAAACGCCGCCCCAAGCTTGCGTACGGAGCGTGGGTCTTTGTCTGGCGTGCTGCGCAACCAGGTCGAGTTCCTTCGTAAACGCGGCACCGTTGAATGGATGCGCAAAACAGCCCGACGGGTTTGGCCGGGAACAACCATGCCCATCGCTGAGGATTGTCTTGCACCGTCCGTATTCGGTCAAGAGTATGTGCGGTGCACGAAAGGAAGCCAGGTGGTGATCGGCGTCAACCGGGTCCCGACCTTTAGCCGCTCCGTGCAAAATCCGTTGAAATACTCGCGGCTGAGAGACATCGAAGCGCCGATGATGGGAGCGTGTTACCTGACCGAATGGACGGAAGGTCTGGCCACACTCTATGACCTCGGTGACGAGATCGAAACCTACCGGTCCGCCGACGAACTGGTTGACAAGCTGAAAGCTCTGCAATCTAATCCGGCGAAACGCGCACGCCTGCGGCACGCCGGCCAGCGCCGGGCGTTGACGGATCACACCGTCGCCCGCAGCCTTCGCAAAATCAGCGACAGTTTCGGATGACCGGTGACAAAATCTGCGGCGGCGTTCCAGAGACTGTCCCCCACCGTAACCGCTCCCCGCATGGACAAAACCTTGACCTTTTTTGATCTGCCAATCCCGGAGCCGCCCCGGTGGTTTCCGGGTGACTGGGTTCTGCGCGCTCCCGTTCGCAAGCTGTTGACCCCTTTACGAGGGCGCGGGGCCGGGGGCCTCGCCAAGGTCGCGTTCAACTTGCGGCTGGGGCTCGAGAAACTCGGCGTGCCGTGCCAATTTCATCGCACTGCACCGGCCTCAGGTTCGGTGGAATCACTTTTCGGCATCCTGCACGGCCCGGTGGCGGAGAGCCGTTTGCTGGCGCAGCGAGGCCCCTGCCTCGTGGGACCAGGCGTCCTCAGCACCCCGGCGCAATGGCCCGACCTTTTTACCAGCACCCCCGCCGTGTACAATGTGCAAAACTGCGAATGGGCGGCGGCGGTGTACCGGCCAGTGTACGGAGACCGGGTCAAAATCTGGCGCATGGGAATCGACCAGGAGAAATACGCGCCGCACCCGGGCCAGGAGAAAGCTTTCGATTTCCTGATCTACGATAAAATCCGGTGGCGGGACACGCCCGCCTACGAGGGGTTGCTGGAATTTTGCGTGGAGGCCCTCCGCGCCGCCGGGGTTACCAGCCAATACATTCGTTACGCGCAATATCCCCGGGGGCGGGAGAACGCCTACCACGACATGCTCCGTAACTCACGAGCAATGCTCTTTCTGAGCGAGAACGAGACACAGGGGTTTGCCTACAACGAGGCCCTGAGTCTCGATGTGCCCATCCTGGCCTGGAACTTCGGCAGATGGTGCGACCCGGCCCGCTTTGGTTATGGGTTCGACGATATTCCGGCAACCTCCATCCCTTATTGGGACGATCGTTGCGGAGTTGATTTTCAGGGCAAGGAGAATTTCGTGAGCCGGTTGGAATTGTTCCTCGAGAAGCTCCGCGGGGGCCGCTTCGCTCCGCGCGAATACGTCTTGGATAATTTGAGGCTCGAACAGGGTGCGCAAGCCTACCTTGATCTGATGAACGCGGCTCGGCAGGAGACCACACGCCTATGAGCACGCCGCCCACCTCTCACCCCCCTCTGCCCATCCGGGTTGCCCGGGCGATCCGGCATCTTCCAGGGCTCCGTAAGTTGGAACCGGTGTGGAACCTTTTGCGAAAGCCGTACCACCGCCTGCTGGAACTGACCTCGCGCAAGCACGGCGTGCCGTTGAACATCGAAGGCGTCGGCGTCGTGCGGGTACCGCCGAGTTTTATGACCAACGATGTGGACGCTTTGGAGATTCCGATGCTCCAGCGAATGGTGACCATGATCCCGCCGGATAGCTGCTTCTACGACATCGGAGCTTCGATTGGGCTGCACAGCATGGTTGCCGGTGAACAGCTCGGCGCGGGGGGAGAAATCCATGCCTTCGAGCCCGACCTGGCCTCCTGTGCCCTGTACTGGTCTCACCTGGCGCTCGTGCGCCGCCGGTTGCCGGTGCGGCTCTCCAAGACCTTCGTTTCGGATCAATCCACGGTGTCGGAGCCACTCGGTCTCTTTCCCGAGGCGCTGAAAAACCTCTCGGACCAGAGCGCGCGCCAGCAATCGCGACATCTTTATCTATTCAAGGCGAAGCAGGGAGATGAGTCGGGGACTTCGATCCCTTGCATTTCCATCGACGCGTACGTCGCGGCCGGGGCGAATCCTCCGTCCGTGATCAAATGCGACATCGAAGGCGCTGAACTGCTTTTTCTCCGGGGAGCGGCGACTACCCTGCGGGTCCACAAGCCGACGCTTTTCGTCAGCGTGCACCCGAAACTGGTTGGCGAGTTCGGCTACCGCGAGCAGGAGGTTTTCGATTTTCTCGAATCCTTGAACTACTCTTGGACGCTCCTGAACAGTGTGGGTGAAACGCATGTTTTCGCGACGGCGGCAGGCATACCGGCAAGGTAGTTTTGATGCCAACCGACGCCCGCATCGTGGTTTCTCATCCGGGGATGGGGGTGTTCGTGCAGCAGACATGCCGTGCCTTGTACGAGGCGGGCATGCTCAAATCCTTTGTCACCACGCTCGTGGACCGGCCCGGGGCGCGGTGGCGTCCGTGGGCGCCCAAGCTGCTGGATTCCGTGCTGAAGAAGCGCGCCCTCGCCGAGTTCCCGGTGGAGCTTGCCTCGACCTACGCGACGCGTGAGTTGCTGCGGCTGCTCACGCGCGAAATCGACTGGACCCGTGGCGTGTGGACCGACGCGGTCTGGGAGTGGGCCGAGGATGGCTTTGATCGCTGGGTCGCCCGGCAGGGTCTCGACGGTGCGAACGCCGTTTACAGCTACGAACACGCGTGTCTGCGAACGTTCCGGGAGGCGAAGCGGCGTGGCATCGTGTGTTATTACGAGGTGCCCGCTCCCGAAGCGGGATATGCCCAGGGAGTCCGGGACCGGGAAATTGCAGCCTACCCGGAACTCGACTCAAGTTACGAGCGGCGGTTGCGCGCCATGCTGGGAAAACGGCAAGAACACCGGCGTCAGGAATGGGAGCTGGCCGACCACATCATCGCATCCTCGGAATTTACCAAATCGACGTACCGCGAAAGCGGCTACGATGTTTCCCGCGTGCGGGTAATCCCGCTGGCCGCTCCGCCGGTGTGTGCGGAGACGCTGATGGCCGCTCGCGCCGAGCGGCTCGGTGCAAACCAGCCCCTGCAATTTCTGGCGATGGGATTGTTCGCGTTGCACAAGGGGTCGCATCATCTGATCGAGGCGTGGCGAAAGCTGAACGCCGGTGACCACGCACGGCTGGACGTGGTCGGCGGCGTCGCGTTACCCCCGAAACTCCTGCAAAACCTGCCCGACACGGTCATCCTGCGCCGACCCGTGCCTCCGACGGCCACGCTGGACATCTATCGCGAGGCGGATGTCCTCGTGTTCCCGACCCTCGCGGATGGGTTCGGGATGGTCGTCAGCGAGGCGATGAGCCAGGGGGTGCCGGTGATCACCACCAACCGGGCCGGCGCGGCTGAGCTGATCGTTCACGGCGGCAACGGCTTGATCATCCCGCCCGGCGACGCGGGCGCGCTGGCGGACGCGTTGCGCTGGTGCCTC
>CAXUHC010000028.1:0-259 GCA_964250705.1 uncultured Chthoniobacterales bacterium
AGCACGGTGCGGGCCTTCGGGTTGAGCCGTTGCCGGTTCTCGGCCCCGGCGATGACCCGCCGGATGTCGGCCACGGTGCTTTCCACGCCGTTGAGCCGCTCGAACTTGGCCCGGGTTGCCAGCGCGATCACTTCCGCGATGCTCGTCTTGCCTGTGCCGGGCGGACCGTGGAAAATCGCCGAATACAGCCGGTCTGCCTCGATGGCGCGCCGCAGCAGCTTGCCGGTGACGGTCTTGGGGATCTCGTCGAGGAACTCGA
>CAXUHC010000028.1:269-10414 GCA_964250705.1 uncultured Chthoniobacterales bacterium
GCGCGACGACGTCGGCGCCGGGAACGGCTCCCGTCGCGATCGCCCGGTAGGTGCCGAGGAGCTGCTCGGGCGTGCCCGCGGCGGTCGTCGCGGGGTGGCACGAGGAGTTGCAGGTTCGCCCGGCGGCGGAGCGCGAGACCGCGCTCGACGAACCGGATCCGACCATCCCGCCCGAGTACGCCGAACGACTGCGCACCCAGGGTTGGCGCGAGCCGCTCCCCGGTTGAGCGCTCAGCTCAGTTCGGCGATGAGCACGCGCCGCAGCAGCTTCCCCGGAGCGAGCAGATGCTCCTGGCCGACGTACTCGTCCAGCGTGCGAGGGCGCATCCGCGTCGCCAGCGGGGCCTGCGGGTTGGGCGTCGTGGCAGCAGCGGGTTCGGCCGGTGAGAAAAGGTCGTCGGTATCCACGAAAAATCAGCGAAGCCTACACTGGCGCGGACCGTTCGGCATCCAGATTACGCACGGTGGCGGGATCGGCACCCGCTTCGCGCAACGCTCGCAGGCTATGCGACCCGGCGCGCTTGGCCAGCCGAGCACCGCTGGCGTCGGTGACCAGCGGACAATGGTAGAATGCAGGGATCGGCAGCCCGAGCGCGCGGTAGAGCAGGATTTGCTGGGCCGTGGACCCGAGCAAATCGGCCCCGCGCACGACCTCCGTGATCCGCATGGCGGCGTCGTCCACGACCACGGCGAGTTGGTACGCAGGGACACCGTCGCGCCGCCAGAGGAGGAAATCGCCGAAGTCACGGCCTGCCACGAACTCCTGCGGTCCCGCGCGTCCGTCGGTGAACGCGACGCGCTCACCCGGCGTGGTCCGAAAACGCCAGTTCACCCCGGCAGGCTCGGCTTGGGGCGGGACGGTAGGGACTGCCGGGCGGCAGGTGCCGGGATAAATTGCCTCGTGCTCATCCGGGTGAGGAGCCTGGCTTGCCCGTTCCACGTCCCGGCGTGAACACGTACAGGGATAGACGAGACCCCCCGCCGCCAAGCGCCGCCACGCGTCGAGGTAAAAGTCCATCCGCTCGCTCTGGCGGTACGGACCAAACGCACCGCCCACGTCCGGCCCTTCCTGCCAGTCCAGACCGATCCAGCGCAGGTCTTCGAGCAACGCTCCCACGAACGCCGGTTTGCAGCGTTCGCGGTCCAGGTCTTCGACCCGCAGGACGAGCGCGCCGCCGTGTGCGCGAGCGCGCCGCTGGGCCGCGAGGAACGTCGCGGCGTGGCCCCGGTGCAGGAAGCCGGTCGGCGAGGGGGCCAGCCGACCACGATATGGAGCGGGTGTAGTCATGGGTCGTGCGACCTCCAACCCTGCGCGCATCCGCCCGTGGCCGCAACCGCCGGCGGGCGTTGCGATGCGCGCCGGACAGGTTACTTTGGCCCGCTGCCGTCACCACCTTCCTGCCATGAATCGACCGATTTTGTGTCTAGCCGCTGCTCACGCCATGCTGTTGTCACCCACGTTACAGTCCGCGCCGTTCGTCTACCCCGAGACGACAAAAACCGACCATGTAGACGATTACCACGGCACGAAGGTCGCCGATCCCTACCGCTGGCTGGAAGACGCCAACTCGCCGGAAACGAAAGCCTGGGTCGAGGCCGAGAACAAGCTGACTTTCGACTACCTCCGCAAGCTGCCGTCCTGGGAGCGCATCCACGACCGGGTGTCCAAACTCTGGGACTACGAGAAATTCGGCGTGCCGCACAAGGAGGGCGGGCGGTACTTCTTCTCGAAAAACAGCGGGGTGCAGAACCAGAGCGTGATTTACACGGCGCCGTCGCTGACCGCCGAACCGACCGAGTTGCTCGACCCCAACAAGCTCTCCGACGACGGCACGGTTGCGCTCAACAGCTACGCCGTCAGCAAAGACGGCAAGTACATGGCCTACGCGCTGAGCATCTCCGGCTCGGACTGGATCGACTGGCGCGTGAAAGATATTTCGACCGGAATCGACCTGACAGATCAGGTCAAGTGGTCGAAGTTTTCCGGGGCGTCGTGGACGCCGGACGGCAAGGGGTTCTTCTACAGCCGCTACGACGCGCCGGACGAGAAGACCCGCCTCCAAAGCACGAACTACTACCAAAAGCTCTACTACCACCGGCTCGGCGACGAGCAGGGCAAGGATGCGCTGGTCTACGAGCGCAAGGACGAGAAGGAATGGGGTTTCGGAGGAGAGGTCACCGATGACGGCAAGTATCTCGTCATCAATGTCAGTCACGGCACGGACCCGAAAAACCGGGTTTTCTACCGTGCACTTCAGGAAGGGGACGTGACGGCTGGTCCCGTGGTCGAACTGCTCAAAGAGCCGGACGCTCGGTACAATTTCGTCGGCAACGACGGATCAAGCTTTTATTTCCTGACGGACAACGCTGCGCCTCGCGGACGTTTGGTGGCAATCGACGTGACTGACGCCGCGAAATCGCCGGAGATAAAACCGGTGCTGCACGAGATTATTCCGCAGGCTGCCGAAGCCTTGCAGGGGGTGAATTACGTGGGTGGACGGTTTGTCGCTGAATATCTGAAGGACGCTCACAGTCAGGTGAAAGTCTTCGATCTGGGCGGCAAAAATGCGGTCGAAGTCCCGCTCCCTGGCTTGGGCACCGCCAGCGGATTTGGTGGGAAACCAGAAGACCCGGAGACATTTTACCTCTTCGCGAGTTATACGATGCCGCCCGCCATCTATCGCTACGATGTGCGAACCGGCGAAAATCGTGTCGTCGTCGCGCCGAAGGTAAATTTCGATCCCGCCGATTATTCCACCGAGCAGGTATTTTATTCCAGCCGGGACGGCACCAAGGTTCCCATGCTCATTTCCTACAAGAAAGGGATGAAGCGCGACGGCAATAATCCGACTTTGCTTTACGGTTACGGTGGATTCAACATTTCCATCACCCCGGCATTCACTCCCGCGAACCTGGTCTGGATGGAGATGGGGGGCATTTACGCCGTGCCGAATCTAAGAGGCGGCGGGGAGTACGGCGAAGACTGGCACCTGGCTGGTACGAAGGGACAGAAACAAAACGTTTTCGACGATTTTATCAGCGCGGCGGAATGGCTGATCGCCAACAAGTACACCTCGACACCCAAGCTGGCCGTCTACGGACGCAGCAACGGCGGATTGCTCATCGGCGCGGTGCTTTCGCAACGCCCTGACCTGTTTGGCGCGACTTTGCCGACCGTCGGCGTGATGGACATGCTCCGGTTTCAGAAGTTCACCATCGGTTGGGGCTGGGCCTCGGACTACGGTTCGTCCGACGATCCCGAGCAGTTCAAATACCTGTACGCGTATTCGCCGTTGCACCATCTGAAACCCGGTGTGCACTATCCCCCGACGCTGGTAACGACTTCCGACCATGACGACCGGGTGGTTCCCGCGCACAGTTTCAAATTTGCCGCAACGTTGCAAGCCAACCAGGGAGGGGATGCCCCGGTGCTCATCCGCATCGAAACGAAAGGCGGGCACGGAGCGGGCCTGCCCACCACAAAGTTGATCGACGAAGTGACCGACCGTTGGGCTTTTCTCAACCAAAACCTCGGGATGCATTCGGCTTTTCCCACCGCCCCGAAGGACTAGAATACTTCTCGGTTGGGTGAGCCTGCAGGCTGTAGGGACGGCGCTCTGTCGCCGTGTCTGGTCCCGTGCGGACACGGCGACAGAGCGCCGTCCCTACAGCCGGAACTCGCCGCTCATTCATTCGGGACGCGCTCTAAATTTCAGGGCGTTTCCGGCAGGATGAAGGCGACCTCGCGGCTGCCGGTCTTGCGGACTTCCGGGCCGTAGAATTTTTGCGCCCAGTCGCTGAAGTCGTCCGATTTGCCGTGCCCGCTGAAAATCACGTTGCCGTCTACCTTGACGACCGCCGAGACGACGACCGGATCGTTGTCCCATTCAACCACGTTGAACACGTAGCGCCCGCCGCCGTTGAAAGGCACGACAACATGCCAGGGATTGTCCGCCGTGATCCGGCGCGCGCCTTCGGAATCCTTGTCGCGGCTGGCGAGCTTGGTGACGGTCGCCGTGCTGGGCAGTTTGATGTTGAGCGACAATCCGCCCGCTTCGAGCTTTTCGCCGCGCGCCGCGCGCCCGAAGTAGGCTTCCACGCTCCCGCGCGAAAGGACGATTTCGATTTCCGCCGTGTGCTGTCCGGGCAGGGGCTGCACGGGCACCGCGTTATCCGTCGTCCGGACCGTCGTAGTGGTTTCCTGGGTGACGACCGGCGTCGGCGTGGGCTGTACGACGGTCGTGGTCGTCGTGGTAGTGGAGGTCTGAGCGAGGGCAAAGGGTGTCGCTGCCACCGACATCAGCAGGGAGAAGAGTAAGGTTTTCATCTGGCAGCGGATTCGTCGCTGCGGAGGTGTTCGGTGGTGCGGCTTAATCCTTGGGCTCGGGTGGCCGCACGCTCGCGTAAGCACGGAAGACCCGTTCCTCGTTGCCGAAGCGGCCTTGGATGGTGAGCGTAGAGAACTGGCGCTGGTCGGTGCTTTTCGGCACGATGCGCACTTCGTATTTTCGTCCGGGCACCAGTGGCTTCACCTCGGTGCCGAAAGCAACCGCACTGGACTGCACGGAAAGATCTTTGAAGGGAGTGTCCTGCCTCGTTTCCAGGATAATCGTCTTCGCGGTCAGTGGTTCGCCGTGATCCCAGGACACGAACGCGGGCCGTATCCGCAAAATTTCCGGGATGTGGATATCCAACGTCAAAATTACAGGCTCGGGACTGTCGCTGGTCACTACTTCGACGGTCTTCTTCTGGTCGCCAACCGCCGTGCCCACGGTGTAGCGGGCGACGATTTCCCCTTGCTCCTTCGGCGCGTAGCGCCGTTTCTCCAGACTGACCACCGTACACCCGCAACTGCTCTCGACCTGCGTGACCTCGACGGCGGTATTCCCTTTGTTCGTGAAGGGGAAGCGAGCCTCCAGCACGGTGGATTTCGCGTCGGCGCGCAGGTCAACGCTTCGCTGCGTCCAGTCGAGTTCACCAAGCGTCGGGTGGACCATTCCGATAAAGCCCGTCCCCAACAGAACTAGTAAGAACAGCAAAGCGGGACCACGGCGGAAACACATTCCGGGAAACATGGGATGATCCTACCACGAAACCCGTGCTCGCGAGGGCCGCGCTGCAAATTTACCGGGGATGCGACACCCAAGCGGACGGGCGCGCCCGTATCCAAGTCCACAACGAGAACAATCCAACCCCAACTCCCGATTCTCATGGCACAATCTTCACTCGAAAAAGGCGAAGCATTCCTCAAGGAAAACGCGACGAAGGAGGGCGTGAAGTCCACGCCCAGCGGCCTGCAATACAAAGTCCTCCAGGAAGGCAACGGACGCGCCCCGGTAGCGACCGATACCGTGCGCGTCCACTACCGCGGCACCTTGCTCGACGGCACGGAATTCGACAAAAGCTCCTCGCCCATCGAGTTTCCGCTCAATGGCGTCATTGCCGGTTGGACCGAAGGCGTCCAACTGATGAAGGAAGGCGCGAAGTACGAATTTTACA
Organism: uncultured Chthoniobacterales bacterium; assembly: GCA_964250705.1. Lineage (GTDB taxonomy): Bacteria > Verrucomicrobiota > Verrucomicrobiia > Chthoniobacterales > SZAS-18 > CAHJWO01. Next base: position 5,769 of record CAXUHC010000028.1, read on the forward strand.
TCCCCTCGACGCTGGCCTACGGCAAGCGCGGGGCGGGCGGCGACATCGGACCCGACGAGACGCTGATCTTCGAGGTCGAACTCCTCAAGGTGCGCTGAGCGCGAATTATCCGGCGGTCAGGGCAGCCCGCTCATCGGTGAGCAGCCCCGATTTCTCAAGATAGTAGTCGTAGCCGCCGCTGTAAGGCGTGATCTGCCCGGCGTTGACGTGCATGACCTTGTTGGCAAGCTGCCGGATGAAGTGTACGTCGTGGCTGATGAAAACCAACGTCCCCTCGTAGCGTTCCAGCGCCAGGATGAGCGATTCGACGGTCAGGATGTCCAGGTGCGTCGTCGGCTCGTCCATGAGCAGGAGGTTCGGCGGATCGACCAGGAACTTGATCAGGTTCAGGCGGCTTTTTTCGCCGCCGCTGAGCACGGCGGTTCTTTTGTAGATCTCGTCTTTTCGGAAGAGAAACGAGCCTAGGATACCCCGCGCCTCGTCCTCCCGAAGTTCCGCCGAACTATCCATGACTTCTTCGAGGACGGTTATGTTCGGATCGAGCGTCTCGGAGCGGTGCTGGCTGAAATAGCCGATCTTGGCGTTGTGCCCCAGGTTGCGGGTGCCGCGCTGGAATTCGATCACCCCGGCCAGGATTTTTAGCAGGGTGGACTTGCCCGCGCCGTTGGGGCCGACGAGCACGGTGCGTTCGCCGCGCTCGATGGAAACGTCCAGTCCCCGGTAGACCTGGTGGCTGCCGTAGGCCATGTCGATGCCTTCCAAGCTGATCGCTCGCTGACCGCCGCGCGGGGGTTGCGGAATTTGGAAGCGGAAGGGCTTGCGCGGCGGCACCGGTTTTTCGATGAGTTCCATGCGCTCGATCTGCTTGAGCTTGCTCATGGCCTGCGACGCCTTGGAAGCGACCTGGCGGAAGCGGTCGTAAAACTCGCGCAGAGAGGTGATTTCCTTCTGCTGGTTTTTGTACGCGGCGACCTGCTGCTCGTAATTCGCCTCGCGCTGCTTGAGGAACGCGGAATAGTTGCCTGAGTAAGCGCCGAGCTTTTGTTCGGCGATTTCGTACACGTTTTCCACGACCTCATCCATGAACTCCCGGTCGTGCGAGATCATGAGCAGCGCGCCGGAGTAGGTTTTCAGGTAATTTTGCAGCCACAGCAGCGACATCAGGTCGAGGTGATTGGTCGGCTCGTCGAGCAGCAGTAAATCCGGCTCCATCACCAGAAGCCGCGCCAGGTGCGCCCGCATGATCCAGCCGCCGCTCATTTCGCGCGCCGGGCGTCCGAGATCGGACTCCTTGTAACCCAATCCGCCGAGCATCTTCTTGGCTTTCGCTTCGGTCTGCGGGTTGCTCAAGGCTTCGTGTTTGGCGTGGGCTTCGAGATATTCCGGGCCGCTGACGTTCCCGGCCTGTTCCAGTGCGTGCAGCAGTTTTTCCAGCGCGGGAAGCTCGCCCGCGCGTCCCGTGGCCACGTCCATGACCGACTCCTCGCCGACCGGCTCGCTCTCCTGCGGCAGGTAGCCGACCATCGTCCACTCGTCGCGCTCGATCACCCCGGAATCCGGTTCGTCGCGGCGCAGGATCAGCGAAAAGAGCGTCGACTTTCCGGCTCCGTTGGGCCCGACGAGGGCGACGCGTTCGCCGTAGTTCACTTGCAGCGACGCATTTTCAAACAGCGTGCGGCCACCAACCGATTTGCGGAGATCGCGGATCGTGAGCATGGAAAAAGATGGGATGAAGCGCGGCAACTTACGCCAGGGAGGGCGGGGGAGTCCAGGGTCCGTGTGTTTTGCCGTTTGACAATGGCGCGCCACCCGGCTTTAGAACAAGGGAGCCATGCACCCGCTTCTTTCGCGTTTTTCCCATCGATCCCTCCTCGCTCACGCGTTCGTCCTCTTGGCAGCGGGCGGTTTGTTGGGGGCCTGCGACCGCCACAGCGCCGACGACCTGCCGGAAAGCTACGGCCACGGCTCCGGCCACAACAAGAGCAAGAACCGCGAAGCGAACTACGAACGGCACGAAACCGACAGCCGCCGTGGGTCCAAACATTTTTCCGATTCAAAGGGCCTCGATCCCGAGAAAGCCAAGGAATCAGCCCCGGAACCCACCGCCAAGCCCGGCGCAACCGACGCGGGCCGGATGTTTCCGAGCGGCAACTAACCAAGGGTGGCCACGGGGAAGTCTCCCCGGCTCGCCATGCTTTCGCAGATCAAGCTCCGCGATTTCCGGTGCTTCGAGGCACTGGAAGTGGAACTGACGCCCGGCGCGCAGTTCTTCACGGGTGACAATGCGCAGGGCAAGACCTCCATTCTCGAAGCCGTCTGCGTGTTGCTGAGGCTCGCATCGCCGCGGTCCTCGACGCTGGCGCCGTTGGTCCGGCACGACGCGCGGGGGTTCGCTCTCCAGGGCCAGTGGGCTACGCGCCAGCTCCAGTTTTATTTCAGCCCGGAACGCCGCAAGCTGGCGCTGGACGGCGTAGAACAGTCCGGCACGGCGGAGTACCTGCGGGTGGCCCGGCTGGTCTATTTTAGCAACACCGACCTCGAACTGGTCCGCGGCCCGGCGGACGCGCGGCGGCGATTTCTGGATTTCCTGGGCAGTCAGATCGAACCGCTCTACCGCGCCAACTTGCGGGCGTACGAACGGGCCTTGCGTTCGCGCAACCGGCTCCTCAAAAGCTTTCCGGCGCGACGGCGCGAGGTGGAAGCCTACGACACGCCGCTGCTGGAAGCCGGTCAGATGTTGACCCGGCTGCGGCGCAGCTTGATCGAGGAGCTATTGCCGTGGGCGGTCCGCGCACAGGAAACGATCCGGGGGGGAGGGACGTCACCTTCCGTTGAAGCGTTGACGCTCGAATATCAGCCTGGTTCGGGCAATGATTTCCCCGCGAGTCTCGCCGCGTCGCGCGAGGAAGAGACGCGGTTGCGCCAGACCCTGGTCGGCCCACACCGCGACGATCTTTTTTTGCGGCTGGGTGGGCAGGTCGCGGGGGTGTACGGCTCGGAGGGCCAGCAGCGGACCCTCGCCCTGGCGCTCAAACTGGCGCAGGCCGGATTGATCGAGGCGATCTGGGGACAGCCGCCGATCCTCCTGCTCGACGACATCTTCGGAGAACTGGACCCGACACGCCGCAACGCGTTGCTCGGGGCGCTGCCCGCGCACGCGCAAATGCTCGTGACCACCACTCATCTCGACTGGCTGGACGACGCCCCGGCTGGCCCCGTTTGGCGTTTCGATGGACATAAATTGGCATCCACGCTTTCTTCTGACTAGACTACCTCGATGAAACCGGCAGTTGAGTTAGACGAGTTGATCGAGCGCATCCGGAATGGCGCGGAGCGGGAAAACGGGCTGGCGGCCAGCGCGAGACAAGATGCGTCCGTTCCGACGGACATGCCATCGGTCCCGGGCGCGGTGCTGCCACCTCCGGCTCCAGCGCTTGCATCGGCCAGCACCGGGGACGCGGCGTCGCGTCCCGAAAGCTTGCTGGATCAGGCCGCTGCCTGGTTGCAGGGTGGACGGCAGAAAAACGCCGTTCCTGACAGCGTGCCAAAGGTCCTGCGCCCGCTTTTTCGTAATCAAGGGGGTTACAACAGCGTGTTGTTGGAAGCCGTCGAGCGTCTGGTCGAGGTCAACCGGCGCTTGCGACAGCAAAATTTCGAACTGCAAGAGCGGCTGATGTATTTCGATGCCTGGGCGCATTCCGTCGCGCAAACCAGCGCGGAAAACCGGGACTGGATGCTGGCGGCGGCAGCGCGTCTGGAAGCTTTCCCGTCGGAGGAGGCAAGCCTCCAGCCGACACGGGCTCAGTCGCAGTTCGTGCAGGACGAAACCGCCCGCTCAGCGGCGACGGATTTCTCCGGCGCTCTCCCGCAAATCGAAGCCCGGCTGTCCACGTTGACGGCACACTCGGAGGCGACGGAAACCGAAAGACGCGCGATCAATGACCATCTCAACCGTTTGCGCGCGCAAATTAGTGAACAGGCGGACTATATCCGCACGGTGCATCACCATCTCGACCAACTGGGAGCACACGTGGAAGCTTCGCTCGCCCGCTTGACCCAGCCGCAGTGATCTGCCCGCGGGGCGTCCGGTCTGCCATGCACATTCTCATCACCACGACCCAGGTGCCGTTCGTCCAGGGCGGCGCGGAAATCCACGCGCGCAGCCTGCTCAAAGCCTTCCGCCGCGCGGGACACCAGGCGGAAATCGTCGCGATTCCGTTCAAATGGTACCCACCCGAGCGTATCCTTGACCATATGCTCGCCTGCCGGTTGACGGATCTGACCGAGGCGAACGGACGCCGGATCGACCGCGTGGTCGGACTCAAGTTTCCGGCCTACCTGATCCCGCACCCGAACAAGGTGCTGTGGATTTTGCACCAGCACCGCCAGGCGTACGAACAGTGGAACCAGACGCTCGGCGACATGAATCATTACGGCAACGGGCGCGAAGTGCGTGACGCGATCCGGCGTGCCGACACCGAACTGATCCCGGAAGCCCAAGCGGTCTACGCAAACTCGCGAAACGTCGCCCGCCGGCTCAAGGATTATTGCGGCATCGATTCCACGCCGCTCTACCATCCGCCCAACCACGCCGAATCGTTTTTTTGCGACGAGCCGGAGCCGTACTTTTTCTTCCCCAGCCGGAT
>CAXUHC010000028.1:10424-22663 GCA_964250705.1 uncultured Chthoniobacterales bacterium
GGATCAATGCTTCCAAGCGCCAGCGCTTGGCCGTCCAGGCCCTTGCACGGGTGGGAGGCGACTGCCGATTGGTGATTTGTGGCGAGAGCGAGGACAGCGCCTACTACGAAAATCTTCTCGGCGACGTGTCGACGCTCGGGCTGCAAAACCGGGTCACCCTCCTCGGCAGGGTGAGCGAGAAAGAAAAGCTCCGGCTCTATGCGAACTGTTTGGCGGTCGTGTACCCGCCGGTCGACGAGGACTACGGATACATCACTCTCGAAGCCATGCTTGCGTCGAAGCCCGTGTTAACGTGCACGGACTCGGGCGGACCGCTGGAATTCGTGGCGGATACCGGCACCGGATTCGTCGCCTCACCGGACGCGGACAGTCTCGGCCAAGCGATGACCCGGCTGTGGGAAGATCAGTCCAACGCGGCCGCGATGGGCCGCACGGGGCGCGACCTGTATCTCCAGCAAAACATCACCTGGGAATCGGTGGTACAAACGCTCGTATCCTGAAGCCGATGAGGATCGCGTGGTTTTCCCCGATGGCGCCCGATCACACGGAGATCGCCAACCATTCGGAGCGTTTGGTCGGCGATTTGCGGACGCGGCACGAAGTGACGTTTTTCAGCGAATGCGCGGAAGGCTTTTCGGAATCCGAGGGCGGGAAGCTGTATCGTTGTCCTTTGAGGGAAGTAACCACGGAGATGTTGTTGTTGCTCAACGCATTCGATCTGCCGGTCTACAACCTCGGCAACCATCCCGACTACTTTGCCAAGACCTGGTTTCTCAGCCAGGCGAAGCCCGGCATCGTGATCCTCCACGATCTCAAGCTGCACCACTTTTACGCGGGGATTTTCCAGCTCCGGTTGCGCGACATGCCGAGGTACCTCGCCTCCATGCGCGCGTACTACGGACGCCTCGGACAAGAAGCGGGCCTCGCGTACTGGAACGGGAAGATTTCGGTCGACTTCATGGCGCAACACTTCCCGATGACCGAATGGGCAGTCCGCAATGCGTTGGCCATCGTGGTCCACACCTCCCACGCGTTGGAAGTGATCAACGGGTTGACCCGAACTCCCGCTCGTCTAAATCACCTGGCGTACACGCCGAAATCCCCCGCGCGAGTTCCTTACGGGGCAGGCGAACTGGAAGGGAACGGTCGTTTTACACGCCACCGCAGGGCGCGGGTCATTCTCTTCGGTTTCCTCAACGTCAACCGGCGCATCGTCGAATTTCTCACCGCCTTGGCCGCCATGCCCGAACGCGACCGTTTCGACGTGAGTCTCGTCGGGACCGTGCGCAACAGCGATGAAGTGCAAACGGCGATCCATGCCCTCGGCTTGCGGGCACGCGTCAAACTGCATGGATACGTTCCCGAGTCGGAACTGGAACACGCACTCGACGAAGCGGATCTGGCCGTCAACCTGCGTTATCCGACCATGGGCGAAGCTTCGGGCAGCCAGTTACGCATCTGGGACCACGCGCTGCCTAGCCTGGTCACGCACACGGAAGGCTACGCGACGATGCCTCCGGAAACCGTATTTTTCGTGCGTCCGGATCACGAAAGAGCCGACGTTCAGGAGCACCTGCGACAGTTTCTTGAGCGGCCCCTGGACTTCGCCCGGGCGGGCCAACGCGGGCAGCAGTGGCTGCTGGAACATCATTTGCCTGCGACGTACGTCGCAGGGTTGGAAGAATTATTCCAAGCGGCGGATGGCCTGCGATCACGCCACGCGCGGCTGATTCTCGCCGACCGGGCGGGGGCAGCGTCTGCGCGCTGGCTGCATGCCACCCGGGCCACCGGCCGCGACCGGTTTTACGCGGCCAGTATTTCGGAACTCCTCTGATGCGGGACCGCCGCTGACGTGACGACTACGAGGTAAATTCGAACGCCTTTATCCGGGTGCCGTCGCCGCTGGTGATCGTGAGCGTGCCGATGTTCGTGGCGAGCAGGAACCCGTCCACGGGACGCGCCTGCGCGGGCGATCTGCCCGGTTGGGTCGAATCGAAGATGCCGTCGTGATTCACGTCGTAACCGATGAGGTCGGCGCTGATATTGTTCACCTGATTGGCAGCGGCGAAAGTTCCGTTCGACCCGACCGTCGCGGCGATGGCGGCAATCTGCCGGGCCACGACGTTGAGCACCGAGCCGTTAGTCGCGCCGTCCCCTCCGCACCCGGCAAAGATACCCTGGGGCACGCTGCTGCCGGTCGCAAAGAACGAGGCGACGACGGGTGAAGAGATGGCGCTGTCGAACACGCCGAGATAGATGCCGGCGCTCCCGGTCGTGATGCTGGGCAACCCGATGAATCCGGCGGTAGAAATCGCCTTCACCGATCCACCCGCGCCGCCCTCGCCGCTGGCGCTCGCGCCGCCGCTGCCGGCCTGGAGAGTGTTGATGGTCGAGTTCACATCCTTCGATTGGGCGATCCCTTTGATCGTGCCGCCACGCCCGCCGGCGCCGGCCTCTGTCGCCGCGCCGCCATCGCCCGCGACCAACACCGCGGCGAGCGCTTCGTTGGTCGACGCGGTGTTCATGGTGAGTTTCTTGATGTCGCCGCCCTTGCCGCCGCCCAGTGAACCGTCACCACCCAGACCGCTCGCGAGCAAGACGCCATAACCGGTCTGCACGTCACCGGTCAACGACGCCACGCTCGATTTGCTGATGACGCCCGCGTTGCCACCGAGGCCGCCGGCGCCGTTGCCGCCCGAACCGGAGATCACCGTGGCCGCGCCGTCGATGGCTGATTGCGTGATGATCCCCGTCGCCGGATTGATGATGTTCACGGCCAAGTTCTGGACCGCCAGGTTCAGTCCGGTGATGCCGCCGCCCGCGCCGCCATTTCCTGCGGTGGCGTTGCCGCCGTTGCCCGAGGCGATGAACGCGCTGGCGAGTTCGTTGGTGCCGAGCGCCAGGTTGCCACCGAAGATCGCGTTTTGCGCGCCGACGCCCGTCAGCGCGCCGCCCGCGCCGCCCGCGCTGATGCCGTCGCCGCCGTTGCCTCCCCGGACCTGCAAGGCAGCCGCTTCGGGATTCACCGCGCTCACGTCGAAGAAAGTCACGCCGCTCAGTGAACTCGGTCCGTCGAGGGTGACCGAGCCACCGGCTCCTCCGGTGCCAGCCGCGCCCCGGCCGCCGTCGCCGGTGGTCATTTGCATTGTCACCGCGCCCACGATGGCGTTGGAGCCTTCGGTCTGGGCAAAGACCGAGGTGGATTTCACCTTGGTGATATTCCCGCCCGCGCCGCCGTCCGTGCCCGCGCCGCCGTGTCCCGTGGTCAGGAACACCGAGGTCGTGTCATCCTGACTTTCGTTCTGATCGCCCGAGGCGAGGGTCAACGTGACGCGGTCGAGATCCCCGGCCTTGCCGCCCTTGGCTCTGTCGCTGTCACCGCCCGATCCGGTGGTCACATGCGCCTCGTAGGTGCCCCCCGCTTCGAGTACGCCGCCGCCCAGGGTCTGGTTATAGGTGAGCGTATTGACGCCGCCGCCCGCGCCGCCGTGGTCGGCCGCGCCGTGCCCACCGTCGCCGGCCACGAAGGAAATAATCCGCGGCTCGAAGGGCGTATTGATCGGGTCGAAGGCGGGCAGGCCCGTCGTGCTGCCCGGGTTGCCCGCCGTGTAGAAGAAGCGGTTGGTCGCCGCGCCGACCGCCGCGATCTGGTAGCCGTTGGCATCGGCGATTCCCGTAAAATCGTTGAGCACCCCGGTGCTCGCAAGCGAGGTCAACACCGCGTAGCCGTTCGTTTGATACGAGTAGATCGAAAATCCGGCGGTGCCGACCACGCCGATAGCCTCGGTGCCCTGGACGAAGTGAGCGGCGGAGGCCGTATCCCCCGTTGGCTGGATGGTCGCCATTCCCGGCGAACTGCCCGACGTGCCGACGTTGAAAACGTCTATCTGCGGGGCGATGGTCTTCACACTCGCGTTGGCGCTGTTGATGTTCACGTCAAACGCCAGCAACATCGTGGTGGTGTCGCTCGTCGGGCCGACGTCGAGGCTGGTCACGGCGGAAGGAAAAGCGTTGAACGTCGCGGCGAGGTTGAAGGCGGTCCCCGTGCCGAACAGCGTGTCGATGTTTCCCGACGCGAGGCCGACGAACACATCGTTCGTGCCGGCTTTGTCGATCTGCGCTGCCGCGATGTCCGTGCCCAGGCCCGAGATCGTGGTCGGATTGCCGAGCGCGGTGAAGCGCGCGGCACCGTCGTTCTGGACGAGGAAAATCTGGCTGTTGGTCCCGCCTCCCGCCGACGTGATATCCCCCGCGCTGAGCACCGCGATGTCGGGCGCGGCGGTGCCGCCGAAATCCGAGACGGTGATCCTGGTGGGTGACGCGGTCAACGCCACGGAGGAAGCGGTGAACGTCCCGTTACCATGACCAAGGAAGACCCCGAGGTTGTTCGTGGAAGCATATGACACCACGAAGTCGAGGTTGCCGTCCGCGTTGAAATCCGAGGCCACGACGGTGGTGGGAACCGCGCCGACCGCCGCGATGAAAGGCGTCGCGGCTCCGTTGGCGGCCGTTTGCAGCGCCACGGAAAATCCGGCGGTGCCGTCCGCATTGGTCTTGCCCAGCGAAAGGGTCGCCTCGCCGGTGAGGGTATTGGTCAGGAGCACATCCTGGAGTCCGTCGCCGTTGAAATCGCCCAGCGTGACGAACGATTTTCCGCCGACCATGTCGTTGGTAAAGTTCAGCGTGGTGATCGTGCCGCCCGCGCCTCCCACCGTGGCCCCGTCGCCGCCGCGGCCCATGAACAGATCGTAGCGCGGTGAACTTGTGACGATGGTGGAGGCGTTCAAAAAACCGCCCGCGCCGCCCGCGCCGCCGTCACCGCCGCCGCCGTCACCGGTCTGCACGCGGACGTAAGCGATGGAACCCATGTCGTCGAAATTGGCGACGTTGCCGCCCGCCCCGCCCGTGGAGCCTGCCCCGCCGTCGCCTGCGTGCAGGAAAAGCGCGGGGTTGGAACCTTCCCCGGTCAGGGTCTGCCTGATCGTCACGTTGGTGATGTTGCCGCCGGCCTGCCCCAGGCCGGTCGCGGCATCGGTGTGCCCGCCACCCGCGAAGATTTCGAGTTGGTTGGCCGTGGCGACGACGACCTTGTTGACGTTCGCCGAGGTGTACGGAAGCGCTTGCGCCTGGGTCAGGACGAAGTTGGTCTGCGCGCCGGTCAGGATGCTGTTGTAATCGACGCCGTGCGTGCTGACGACGGCGGTCGGGCCATCGCGGAAGATGCCGTCACCCGCGTACAGGCCCTTGAGTTGCCCGCTGATGTTGACGTTTTTGACGGTTCCGCCCGCGATGATGCGGTTGATATCTCCGTTTTGCGAGCTGAAGACGTGGGTGGTGATTCCCTTGATGTTCGTTCCGAGCAGGATGCCGCCGTCCTCGCCGTTGGAAGCGTCGTTGTCGGAGTCGGTCAGGCGTCCTGTCGGCAGCAGGTTGGTTACGATGTCTCCGGTGATGTTGCCGGTGATGTCGAGTTGGGCGTTCTTGCCCACGGAAATGCTCGTGATGGTATGGAGGGTGGAATCGAAAAACACGAGCGCCTGTCCGTGGGTGACTTTGACCAGCGTCACCGTGTTTCCGCCGGTGGAGGTTTCGCCGGTGGTAGGATTGCCATTGCCGCCGAGGAGGTTGCCACCGTTGACGAGCACGGCGGGCGCGACTCGGGGTTCCAGGGATTCGATGAAGAGATGATTTTTCATGGCAGGCAGGACGGGCGGGGTAGGAGCGGATGGGCGCGACGGTGCGAAGGATAGCCGTACGAACGACGCGGCTGTGTTCAAGCAGGGCGCGTGCCTTGCTCGATGAGTCCTGCGGCGGCCTGCGTGAGCAGACGGCTGGCCCTAGCCCCGCAGACAAAAAACGACGATGTTACCGCCGTAAAGCCCAGAATACTTGCCGATTTCTCGCTATTGAGAATACAGAAATCGGAATTTCCTTTACGGGCTTTCTGCCGGTCCGATCACTTGAAAAATGCCCCGGATGGGAATGGCAACCCAATCCGGGCGGTTGTTCAGTTCATACCCTACCTCGTACACCGCTTTTTCCAGGAGAAACGCTTGTAGCAAATCCTCAAACGCGGCTGGCTCTTCCGGTGCGAGCCCCGTACCCGTAGTGGTCGCCAAGTAAGCGCGCAAGAAACTCCCCGCGACGTAAGCGTACCACGTCTCCGCCCAGGTTTGCAGCAGCAGAGCATCTTCGGGCAGCGCCGTCACTTTTTGCAGCAACGCGCTGGAAATGGCGTAATGGAAGGAGCGTAACATCCCAGCCACATCCGCCAATGGCGACCGCTTGAGCTTGCGCTCACCCAGGGACCGGGCAGGTTCGCCCTCGAAGTCGATGATGGCGAAATCTTTCCCCGTAAAGAGGACCTGGCCGAGGTGGTAATCCCCGTGGATGCGGGTCTTCAACGCCGGGACCCGGCCGCGGAGCACCCGGTCTACCTGCGCGGTGATCGTTTTTTGCGATTCGAGCAAGCGGTTGGCATCCACTTGCAGGGCGGGGGCGAGGGACGGAACCTTGCGCTTCAGGCTCGTGAAGACACGCTTGGTCAAGGTGCTGATGGATTGCAGCAGCGACCGCTGGTAGAGCATGTTGAACGGTTCGGGTTTGAAAGCGGGATCTCCGGCGGCGAACGGCCCCGCCAGGGCCAGGTGCATCTCGCCGGTACGTGTCCCGAGCAACTCCGCGCGGCTGGGATACACGCCGCCGATCAGTTCCCGCACGGTTTCCGGAGCGGTGTGGATATCGCTTTCCAGCAGGCGGGACGGAATCGTGATGGTCTGCTCGGCCAGGGTGGTGCGTGCCGCCAACACGCGTTCGAGGAAACGCGTGGCCGCGTCGATGGTCAAAGTCCAGGCGTCGCCTTCGCTCGCGACCCAGTTTTGCAACATGGCAAGCACCTGCACCGGCTGATTCGCACCGCCGGGCCGATATTCAATTTGTCCGGCATACGGCGGCACGTTCGGGAAGCCGACCTTTTCGCTGAGGAAACGGGTGACCTCGATGTCCGGGTTTTCGCCTCCTTCCAACTTGCGGTAGAGCTTCAGGAAAAACTGGTTGTTATAAACGAGCGACGTGTTGCTCTGCTCGACACCGAGCGCGCGGCAGGGCGCGTCCGCCGCCATTTTCCTGAGCGTTGCGCGTGCGTTCTTCGTCACGAGACCCGTGAGTTCGCCCTTGTTGCCGTCGCGGATGCGCTGACGGTTGGAAACCACGGAGAGCAACGCGCGTTGGAAACCTTCGTCGGCGCTGGCGTCACACAATGCCCCCACGCCCGGCAGGGTGGCAATCGGGCTGGTCGGCGCCGCCGAACGGCGCGACTCGACGGCCTCGGTCGGCAAAATCTGGAGCGGCAGGATGTAGGTTTCCGGCATTCCTTCCGTGTAACTCACGTCGAGAAACAACAAATGCGGCGAGTTTTCGACGTCGCTGACCGCTTGCAGTTTGCGAACCTCCACGCGCTGGATCGTACGGGCCTTGGAACGGAACCAGCGACATTGTGGCAGGTAGGCGGGTAAGATGGAGCCTTGCAGCCGCGAACGAGCCGCCCTGCCGTGCAAATCCGCGTAGCTGCTCACTCCGTCGAGAATCGGCAGGGCGCGTTCGCCGCCTTCCGTCCCGAGCAGATGCGCGGTGGTTTCCAACAGGAGCCAGTAGTGCCCGTGCGGACCCACCGTCAGCGTGTAGGGCGTGTCGGAGCGGACCTTCGGAAATTTGTTCTGGCTGAAAACCTCGCGCGGCTGGGTGCCTGCGAACTCGGTGAGGTCGAGTTCCACCGCCTGCGCGAACCGCGACAGGTTGACCACGACCAGGATGATTTCGTCCTCGTGTCGCCGCAGAAACGTCAGCACTTTTGTGTTGTCCGAACTCAGGAATTCCATCGTGCCGCGCCCGAACGCCCGGTAACGGCGGCGCATGGCGGTCACCCGCCGCATCCAGTTAAGCAGCGACGAGAGGTTGCGCTCCTGGTTTTCGACGTTGATCGACTCGTAGTGATACTCCGGGTCGATGATGATCGGGAAATAGAGCTGCTGCGGGTTGGCCCGCGAGAAACCGGCGTTGCGGTCCGCGCTCCATTGCATCGGGGTGCGCACGCCGTTGCGGTCGCCGAGATAGATGTTGTCCCCCATCGCGATCTCGTCGCCGTAGTAGATGATCGGCGTGCCCGGCAGCGAGAACAGCAGGATATTGATCAGCTCGATCTTGCGGCGGTTGTTCCCGAGCAGGGGGGCGAGCCGGCGGCGGATGCCGAGGTTGATGCGCGCCCGCGTGTCGTTGGCGTACATGCGGTACATGTAGTCGCGCTCTTCGTCCGTGACCATTTCCAGGGTCAGTTCATCGTGGTTGCGCAGGAAAATCGCCCATTGGCAGAGGTCCGGGATGGCCGGGGTCTGCTCCATGATGTCGACGACGGGATACCGGTCCTCCATTTGCAATGCCATGAACAGACGCGGCATCACCGGGAAATGAAACGCCATGTGGCACGAATCCCCGTCGCCGAAGTAAGCGACCACGTCTTCGGGCCATTGGCACGCTTCGGCGAGCAGCATCGCATCGGGGTATTTCGCTTCGACGTGCGAGCGCAGGTCCTTGAGATAGGCGTGAGTCTCGGGGAGATTTTCGCAGTTCGTGCCCTCTTTTTCGAAAAGATAGGGGATGGCGTCGAGACGCAGGCCGTCCACCCCCATGTCCAGCCAGAACTCGAACACTTTGAGCACCGCCTTCCGCACCGCTTCGCTCTCGAAGTTGAGATCGGGCTGATGATGGAAAAACCGGTGCCAGTAATACTGATTGGCGACCGGGTCCCACGTCCAGTTGGAGGGCTCGAAATCCTTGAAAATGATGCGGGCGTCCTGATACTTTTCCGTGGTGTCGCTCCAGACGTAGTAATCCCGCTCGACCGAGCCTTTTTTCGCCTGGCGTGCCCGTTGGAACCAGGGGTTCTGGTCACTGGTGTGATTGATGACCAGTTCGGTGATGACCCGCAGCCCGCGCAGGTGCGCTTCCTTCAAAAACGCGCGGAAATCCGCCAGGGTGCCGTACTGCGGATTGACGTTGTAGTAATCCGCGATGTCGTAGCCGTCGTCGCGCAGCGGGCTGGGGTAGAAGGGCAGCAGCCAGATCGCGGTGACCCCCAGGCTTTGCAGGTAGTCGAGCTTGGTCATCAGGCCGCCGAAGTCGCCGAGTCCGTCGCCGTTGCTGTCGGCGAAGGCTTTGACGTGCGCTTGATAAATGATGGCGTCTTTGTACCAGAGGGAGGCCGGCATGATGGCGAATGGGTAGAGAAACTAACGACGTGAACGGATACGACGCTGCCCCCGTGAACGCGCGCACGGCCCCGCGTTTTTCAGTGGCCCGAGGCGTCGAGCAACTTGACGAAATTGCGCTTCTGCCGGTGCGTGGCCCGGACTTCCGCCCGGAAAACATCGTATTCCGCCGCCCGGCCCATGTCTTCGAGCAGGGCGCTGATCCTGGTGAGCAGCGCGATGGCTTCCTGGTAGGCGCGGGGGCCCCCCTGGGCGATGGTCGGGCTCAGCCGCGATTGGTAGATTTCGAGCGAATCGGCGGGGTGGGTGGATTCGCGCCGCTCGGCCAGTTGCAACCAGAGCCCGGCGCTGCATCCGCCGCTCTTGGCTTCCTGCCAGGCTTCTTCGTCAGCCTGGTCAGCGAGCAAAAACTCGACCAGCAGGCTGCGGTCCGGCACCCCGGGCCATCCACGGTCACGGTAGAGGGCAGCCTTTTGCGCGAGGCGTTCGCGCGTCAGTCGGACGGCACGCTCCCGCCAGCCCGGCCAGCCATCGGGCGATTGGCTGGCGGAATGTTTGAGTTGTTGATACTCCTCCAGGGTCTGCGAACGCGCGAACTGATCCCAGATCAAGGCCGTGGCCTCGGCCATCCGCCCGGCAGCCTGGTAAGCCGTGACGAGAAACTCCCGCAGCCCGGCGTTGGCCAGTGGGTCGGCGAACGCGCGCAACCCACGTTCCGCCCAGATGATGGCTTCGCCCGCGCGTCCGGCGGACTGGTGCCACTCGGCCAGCGAAAGGAAGTCGTGCGGACTGGAAAGGTCTTTTTGCTTGATCGCCACCAGCGTTTCGAGGTCTCCCTCCGCCGAGGCCAAATTTTCCATCAGCGCCTGCACCTGGAAGCGCCGGTGATCCAAAGCGCCCGCCGCGCCGCTCCGGTCGCCCGGGGCAGGGGAGGAAAGCGTCGGCAAATTCGACCACTCGCGGATGAGCAGCTTTCTCCAGGCGGCCAGCCCGTCGGGTCCGAGAATGTCCGCGTAGGTTTTCGCCGCGTTGTTGAACACCCCCAGGCCCCCCTCCAACTCGAAGTTCAACAGGCGCGCGGCCAGCGTCTCGGGCGCGAGAGCGGCGGTCCGGCTCGCCTGCAAATGCAGGCTCTGCAAATCGTCGTAGACCGGGTTTAGCGAGCCGTCGCTGGCGTCGATCATGTCGCTCGCCCGGTCCAGCGCCACCAGCGCGAGTTCCACCAGGTCCATGACCGTCGCGGCATGCCCGGCCCGCAAAAGCTCGCCCAGCGGTTGGATCGCCTCCGCCACCCCGTGCACGTAGTCTGGCATGGCGTCGTAATCCACGTAGTCCGGCGCGTCGATGGCGTCGTGCAAAATCTGCCGGTACGCGGCGAAATCGGGTAACAGGGTCGGCGCGACCCCGGCCACCCCGACCGTTTCCATCAGCAAACGCCGCCGCAGGATGTCGTCGTAGTCCGTCGCTTCCAACAACAGGCTGACCAACCGCTCGTGATCCATCGCATGCAGGTGCCGCCGCAGCTTTTCGCGCGTGCGGGCGTTTTTCTCCGCGCCGGGGTCGTCCGCCGCTTCCGCTGGAGCGCCCGTGTTTGCCCGCTCCGCGCTGTGCACCCACGTCAGGCCCACCGCGACGCAATGCCTGCAGAAAACGTGCTCGCGCCCCTCGGGGCAAGAACACGCGTACTGGAGTTCGCCGCGTCCGCGCCAGATTTTGACCCGGAAGAGCCGGGTGTCGGCGACCTTGGCGGTCACGCGGTCCGCGCCGAACTGCACCTGCCGCACGCTCCCGCCGCCGACCGCCGCCTCGCCCGCCGAGTACGCCTCTTCACCGGCGAGTTGGCGCAGCAGAGGGCGGTTGAGGAAGCCTTCGTAGGACGACATGGACACGTTGATGAAATCCGACAGGGAGGTTATTAACGTTAAACGCCCCGGCTTTCAACCGTGTTGCGGTGCCTGCGGCCTTCCGCCGTTCCCCCTATTGACGCTCCGGCGCTCTCCCCTATAGTGCAGGGCCGCCGATGCACGACCCTCGCTTCACCCGTAACTTTTGCATCATTGCCCACATCGACCACGGCAAGACGACGCTCTCCGACCGGCTGCTCGAACGCACGGGCACCATCCAGGCGCGGGAACGCCAGGACCAGCTCCTCGACTCGATGGACCTGGAGCGCGAGCGGGGCATCACGATCAAGGCGCACCCGGTCTCGATGCAATACGTGTCGAAGTCCGGTCAGGAGTACCATCTCAACCTCATGGACACTCCGGGGCACGTCGATTTCGCCTACGAGGTTTCGCGCAGCCTCGCCGCCTGCGAGGGCGCGCTGCTGATCGTGGACGCCGCGCAGGGGGTCGAGGCGCAAACCGTCGCCAACGTGCATCTGGCGATGAAACAGGGGCTGACGATCATCCCGGTCATCAACAAGATCGACCTGCCCAACGCCGACCTGCCCAGCGTCCGCCGCCAACTGGAAGAAATCCTGGCCATCCCGGCGGACGAGGCCATTGAGGCCAGCGCCAAGGCGGGCATCGGCATCGATGACATTCTCGAAGCGGTCGTGGCGCGGATTCCCTCGCCGCCGATCATCGGCGAGCCGGGCGACCGTACCGTGCGCGCCCTGGTTTTCGATTCGATTTTCGACATCTACCGTGGCGTCGTCAGTTACGTGCGGATCTTCAGCGGGCGCGTGGAAGCAGGCAGCCCGATCCGGCTGCTCAGCACCGGCGACACCTACGACGTGAAGGAAGTCGGGCGGTTCATCCCCAAGATGTCGGCCTTTGCGGCCCTGGAAAACGGCGACGTGGGTTACATTATCGCCAACATCAAATCGACCTCGCAGATCAAGATCGGCGATACCCTGACCGACACGCGCTTCCCCACGAAGGAACCGCTGCCCGGCTTCCAGGAAATCCACCCGATGGTTTACAGCGGGATTTATCCGATCAACACGGCGGATTTCGAGAAACTCAAGACCGC
>CAXUHC010000028.1:22673-23743 GCA_964250705.1 uncultured Chthoniobacterales bacterium
GGGCTTCGGCTTTCGTTGCGGCTTCCTCGGCCTGCTGCACATGGAGATCATCCAGGAGCGGCTGCGGCGCGAGTACGACATGGACATCATCGCCACGTACCCGAGCGTCATTTACGAGGTGCTCAAGACGAACGGCGAGCAACTGGAAGTGGATAACCCCACGCACCTGCCCGACCCGAGCGTGCTCGACGAGGTGCGCGAGCCGATGGTCAAGGCGTTCCTGATGTGCCCCAACGAGAACATCGGCGACCTGATGCAGCTCGTCATGGACAAGCGCGGCGAAATCTCCCACACCGAAACGCTCGACGCGCGCCGGGTGATGATGACGACCCGCATTCCGCTCAACGAAATCCTGGTCGATTTCAACGATAAGATCAAGAGCATGACCCGGGGTTACGGCTCGATGGACTACGAGTACGACGGCTACAAGGCGGCGGACCTCGTGAAGCTGGACATTCTCGTCAACGGCGAGCCCGTCGACGCGTTCTCCAGCATTGTCCACCGCGACAAGGCCGAATCCCGCGCGCGGATGCTCGCCGCCAAGCTCAAAGAGGTCATCCCCACGCAGCTTTACCAAGTGTCCATCCAAGGGGCCATCGGCGGCAAGATCGTCGCCCGCGAAAACGTCAGTGCCATGCGCAAGGATGTGACCGCCAAGTGCTATGGCGGCGACATCAGCCGTAAGCGCAAGCTCCTCGAAAAGCAGAAAGAGGGCAAGAAGCGCATGAAGAGCATCGGCAAGGTCAACATCCCGCAAGAGGCGTTTATCCAGGTTTTGAAAGCGGGTTGACCTCCAGGGAACCCCATCTCTTTATGAGCACAGCGTTGTTTCAGCCCCGGTATCTCAAGGAAGCGACCATCCTCGTCCAGCACGCGCGCCGGTTGCTGCACCGCCGCCGGGACGTGATGAGCGACGTGTCGGCAGCGGACATCGAATCGGAAATCAGCCGCCTGGAGCACGCCATCGCCGAGCGCGACGAACGCGCCGTCAGGGAAAAGTCCGAGCAGTTGGACGTGGCGTTCTCCAAGGTGCATCCGGCCCGGCCCGATGCCGGCTGGCGGGAAAATTG
>CAXUHC010000029.1:0-1442 GCA_964250705.1 uncultured Chthoniobacterales bacterium
TCGCATGAGTCGCGCCACCCGGGTGGCGACCGCACGGTTCCCCGGCCCGGCGCAGCGCCACCGCCAGGCGCGGGCTGCCGCAGGTGCGTCCGCTCGCCTCGAAAAGCGCGCGGGCCTTCGCACCGAGTCGTGCGTTGTCTCTGGCGCGTGGGCCCTGGAGGGTGAGTTTGGCCACGTCGAGACCGACGTGGAAGGGGATGGGTGCTCGTTCGTGGGTAACCGTCATGGGATGGGCTCTGCCTTGTTTTGCGAACTGGCCGTGGGTAGGTTGACCCGGTGACCGTTCTGGCAACGGTTCGAGTCACAACCCCAGAGAGCCCGGAATGGATCCAGCAGTAGACAGGCTGCTGCCTTGCGAAAGGCAACGCTCCTCCCGCGCTCCTGATCTCACCCCAGGCTCGCCGCGGGCTGGGCCGACCAGCCTGGCCCGCGGCTCTTCTGGTCACCACGCGCATCCACGCATGGCACCACGAATCTACACACATCGCCTCATACAAACGCGCTCCAGCGAACAGAGGCTGGCGGGCAGGGGCTTTCTCGGACCTTCACGCTTGACTTCGCCAGCCTCCGTCGCTGAGCTTGGGAGCGTCAGGCGCTACCGCACGCTTACATTCCACGCATGCACTTTTCCTCTGCAATCCTCGCCCTGATCGTGGTCGTCACGGGATCGTCCCTCCGCGCTCAAGCTCCTGCTGGCAGCCCGGTATCAACCCCTGCCGTTCCTTCCTTCGAGCAGAAGCTGCGGGAAGTACGCGCCGATCTTCAGGTTGGCCGCGACGGGTTTAGTGGCAACGCCGCCCCCTTGCTGAATCAAGCTGTCGCAGATTCCCGCTACGTGCTGATTGGCGAAGATCATCTGACCCGCGAGATTCCGCGGTTTGCGGCGGCGGTGTCTGACTTGATGGCCAAGGGAGGTCCGCTGACGCTGGTGGCCGAGACCGGCCCGCGAGCGGCCCGGTTCGTCGGCGATTCGCTCGGTCGGCCCGACCGGGTCGAACGCATGGCGGCTTTGCAGAAGCGATTCCCCGACTGCATCGCCTTCCTTGACGTGGCCGAGGAAAACGACCTGGTGGAACACGCCGCCCACGCCACCGGGGACCGCGCGTTCCAGTTCTGGGGACTGGACCAAGAATTTTTCGGCTCTGCCGGCTGGCTTCTGGAGCAAATCCTGGCCACGCACCCCGGCCCCGTCGCCGCTGACGCGCTCGCCCGTTTACAGGTAGAAGAACGCCGCGACGCCGCGCAGGCGCAGGAAAGCGGCGACCCGGGCAAACTCTTTCTTTTCGTGGCTTCCGACGCGGACCTGAGCGCGGCCGAAGCTTTGTTGCAGCGGGAAGGCAGCCCGGAGGCGAACACCCTGTTCCGTGAACTGGTGGAAAGCCATCAAATTTACCTCAAGAACATCCAACGTTCTCCAGATTCCAACGCCCAGCGCGCCCGGC
>CAXUHC010000029.1:1452-6084 GCA_964250705.1 uncultured Chthoniobacterales bacterium
AACCTGCGCCGCTACCTCGAAGCAGCGGCGACCAGTCCAGGAGGCAAGGTGCTGGTCAAGTTCGGCGACTGGCACCTGTACAAAGGCTTCAATCCTCTGCACCAGCGCGACCTCGGCAATTGGATTGTGGAGTGGGCCGATGGGCGTGGCGAAAGTTCGTTGCACCTTTGTGTGCTCGGAGCCAAAGGGACGCACCTCCTGTATGGCGGCTATGGTCGGCCGCCGAAGACCGAGTCATTCATCATGGACGAAGACCCCGACTACCGCTGGCTCAGACCCGCCGTGGACAACCAACTGCCGGACGCTTGGACCGTGTACGATCTGCGGCGCTTGCGTCTCCAAAACCTCGGGACGGTGGACCCTGACATGAGGCGCCTGATTGATGGCTACGATTTGCTGGTAATTGTTCCTGAAATCACTCCGGCAACTCCTACTCGTTAGCTTACATCCGGCAAATCCAAATCAGCGCGCCTAATCACGCGCTCCAGCGAGCAGAGGCTGGCGAGAGGGCTTTTTGTGTGAGTCACGCCTTGCGTCGCCAGCCTCTGTCACTGAGCTTGAGTCCGTCAGGCAGTGCTACGTTTTCCATGAATCGAGCGTCTCAGATCATCCTGCTGGTGGCGGTTCTCGTGGTTTGCGGCTGCCGTCCGTCGTCCTCGTCCAGAGCGGCCGATCCTATGGCGAGTGCCGTGGCACCGACCGCCGCCGAGCTTACTGAGTTCTCCCGGCAAAGTCACATTTCGCTGCCGAGTTCGGCGCAGTTCGTTCGCTACTACGGCGAGAGCGGCTTGGACAGTGCCGTTTGGATTCAGTTTCGTCTCCCGGCAGCCGAGCTTACGCAGTTCCTCGCCGCCGCTTCGATCCCGCCCGCACAAGTTTACCCGGGACCATCCGGAGCTGAGATGACGCTTTATTACTTCCGTGCTTGGCTTCCTGCGGCACCCAAGCATTTCCAGTACGCTGACACCGCCATCGCGCCGGGTCGCTGTGTGAAGTGCATCTTCGATCTCGACGATTCGCAGATCACGGTCATATACCTGATGTGGTTCACCACCTGAGCCAAGTCGCCGCACCGCCTAACCACGCGCTCCAGCGAACGGAGGCTGGCGGTCGGCTTTCCTCTATCAGTCAGCCCTTGCGTCGCCAGCCTCCGTCGCTGAGCTTGGGTCCGTCAGGCGGCTACACGCGCATCTCTATATGAAACGCATTCTTCTCGTTTTCACGGTATTGATCTCCGGGCTTGTGGCGCGGGCCTCCGAGGTAGATTTATCCCCCGAGGCAGCACAGCGCGAGGCAGCCCAGAACATCCAGAGCAAACATCAAAAGGTTTACGTCATTGGTCCCATCGCTGACGATGTGGTGGCAAGTCTCACTCCCGAGCAGCGGGTGTTGGTTGCTGCCCTACCACGTTCCAGCCAATTTCCAGGTGGCATCACGGATGTCAGTTCGCCCAAGGTGCGTGCCTACGCCGAGGCGTGCAATCAGGAGATCGCCCGTCGCATCAAGGCCGCCTTCGACAAGTTCACAAAGGAGCAAACTGGCAAAGACGCTGCCAAGTAACTTCTCATCCGTCGCCTAACAACGCGCTCCAGCGAACGGAGGCTGGCGGTCGGCTTTCTCTGTATCCCACGCTTGACTTCGCCAGCCTCCGTCGCTGAGCTTGGAGCCGTTAAGCAGTGCTACTCTATCTACAAATGGCATTCTCGGACAGATTTTTCGCGCCGGTGAATCTCGCGCGACTGTTGCTGGTCGTACTGCCATGCGCACCCGGATTGATTTTCCTTGCTGTCGGCTTCGTGATCGACCCGCATTGGTCGACGCAGCATTTTTCGACCCCCGCGACCCAGGCCGAATGGGCGCGCACCGCTGCCCAGGCCCACGGATTGTACTTGGCGGGGGCGGTTACGCTGTTCGCCGGGACGCTGGGCATGGCCGCCGTCTTGTGGAAAATCGCGCGGACCCACCCGGAAGAGGAAGAGAACCTCACGCCAAGCGGCGACGCCTGATTTCCGTCACTCCGGCAGCGGGTCGCTCTCGGAGGGCGGCACCGGCCTTTTGCCCTTGGGCGGGGGCGTCGGGGTCGGGGCGGGTGAGGGCGGCACGTCCGGGGCGTATTCCCAAGGCAGCTCCGGCGTCGGGGCAGGGGTCGGCTCCGGGGTCGGGGCGGGACCGGCAACTCCGCCCGCCGGGGCCGGGGCCGCGCCGGAACCTACCGGGAGTTTGCCTCCGAAAAGCGTCCCGCCGCCGGCGGGATCGGGGTTGGCGCCATCGGGCAACGCGCTGTCCGCCGGGTTGGGCGGGTTGGGGTCCTGGTAGTAATAGTGCAGGCTGATGTTGCGAAACGTCAGCTTCTTTTCCGGGTCTTCCGCCGAAAAATAGAAAAGCTGCACGAGCGTGTCGCCGCGTTTCCACTGGTAGCCCATGAGCGATTGCTTGACACCCGCTTCTCCCGGCGGCTGGTCGGTGGTCCGGCTGATCATCTCGCCGGGCGCCTCGCACTTGGCATCCAGCAACCGGCGAAACTGTCCCATCTGGTCGTTGTACTTGGCGAGGTCCCAGTCCGGGGAACCGTAATCAAATTCCAACGCCGCGAGTTGGCCGCCCGAAAACTTGAACAGCGACGATTGCAGATTGGCGGCGAGCAGCCCCTGCACCGTCCAGG
This sequence comes from uncultured Chthoniobacterales bacterium, assembly GCA_964250705.1. Taxonomy (GTDB): domain Bacteria; phylum Verrucomicrobiota; class Verrucomicrobiia; order Chthoniobacterales; family SZAS-18; genus CAHJWO01. The sequence continues at coordinate 4,115 of CAXUHC010000029.1, forward strand.
TCTCGACGCCGTTTTCCGTCTTTTTACTGGTGATGGTCGCGCCGACGCCCGCGAACAGGCTGGCCAGCCGGTTGGTGCTGTCGCCCCAGAGCATGTGGTACGGCAGATCGACGGTGTCGGGCCGCGCCGGGGGCGGCGTGCGGCGCGGCGCGGGGTTACGCAGGGCTTCCGAATTTGGCGGCACCCGGGAGGGGAACAACTTGTTGCCCTGCGCGCAAACCACCGTGGAGGCCGCCAGACACCACAGCAGCGACGCGGCGATCAGCCAGAGCGGAAGTCGCGCGCGCCACATGAGAGGATCATCACTACCCCTGCAACCTCTGGCGATCAACCATGCGGTTCCGTGAGCGGGCCGGTCGGCGGCAACGGAGCGGCCTTCGCCGTCGCTTGCAGGTGCAATTCCCGCAGTTGCTTGGTCTCGACGGCAGCGGGCGACTGACTCATCAAATCCTGGCCCCGGTTATTCTTCGGGAACGCGATCACCTCGCGGATCGACTCCTCGCCGCAGAGCAGCATGACGAGCCGGTCCAAACCGAACGCGAGTCCGCCGTGCGGCGGCGCGCCGAAGCTGAACGCCTTGAGGATATGCCCGAACATCGTCTTCTGCTGTTCGTCGTCGACGCCCAGGATGCTGAACAATTTCGACTGGAGCGCTGCCTCGTGGATTCGGATCGACCCGCCGCCGATCTCGACGCCGTTGAGCACCACGTCGTAGGCCGCCGCGCGCGCCTCGCCGTAAGTGCTTGTCGATTCCAGCAACGGCAAATCCTCGGCCAGCGGACGGGTGAACGGATGGTGCACGGCGTCCCATTTCGCTTCCTCGGCGTTGTAGGCCAGGAGCGGAAAATTGAGCACCCACAGCAGATTCCACACGTTCAGGTCGGCGGTCAGCTTGAGGACTTCCGCCACGCGCAGGCGGATGCGCCCGAGCACTTCGCTGACCACCGGCTTCTTGTCCGCGCCGAAGAGGATCAGGTCGCCCTCTTCGATGCCGAGCTTCTGGATCAGCGCGGACCTCTCCCTGTCGGTGAAGAACTTCACGATGGGCGATTTCCATTCGCCGTTCTCGACCTTGATGAACGCCAGGCCCTTCGCGCCGTAGGACTGCGCCATCCTGGTCAGCTCCTCGATCTGGCCCGTGGTGATCCCGGCGAACTTCTTCGCGTTGATCGCCCGGACCACGCCGCCGTTATCCATCGCGCCACGGAACACCTTGAACGCGCTCTGCGCGAACACGTCGCCCAGGTCCACGATCTCCAGGCCAAAGCGCGTGTCCGGCTTGTCGCTGCCGAAGCGGTCCATCGCCTCGGCGTAGCTCAGGCGCGGGAACGGCGTCGGGATGTCCACGCCGATGGCTTCCTTGAAGACGCGCGTCAGCATCCCTTCGATCAACGAAATGATATCCTCCTGCTCGACGAAACTGGCCTCGATGTCGATCTGCGTGAACTCCGGCTGGCGGTCGGCACGCAGGTCTTCGTCGCGGAAACACTTGGCGATCTGGAAATATTTCTCCAGCCCGGCGACCATGAGGAGCTGCTTGTACTGCTGCGGCGCTTGCGGCAGCGCGTAGAAATTGCCGGGCGACATCCGGCTGGGCACGAGAAAATCGCGGGCCCCCTCGGGCGTGCTTTTGGAAAGGATCGGCGTCTCGATTTCGAGGAAACCGGCGTCATCGAGGTAATCGCGCACGGTTTTGACGATGCGGTGCCGTTGCCGCAGGTTGCGCGACATGCGGGCGCGCCGCAGGTCGAGATAGCGATGAGAAAGCCGCAAATCCTCGTTGCTCACCTCCTGGTCCAGCGGGAAAGGGGGCACCTCGGCCTTGTTGAGCACGGTGAGCGACCCGGCGACGAGTTCGATGGCCCCGGTGGGCAAGGCGGCGTTTTCCTTGCCGGTCAGGCGCGGGGCGACGGTGCCGGTGACGGTGATCACGTCTTCCGAGCGCAGGCCGTGGGATTGCCCGGCCACCT
>CAXUHC010000029.1:6094-22879 GCA_964250705.1 uncultured Chthoniobacterales bacterium
ACCTGGGCATGTTCCTCCGGGCGGAAGACCACCTGGGTAATCCCGGCGCGATCACGCAGGTCGATGAAGATGACGCCGCCGTGGTCGCGGCGCGAATCGACCCAACCGGCGAGCGTGGCGGTCTGGCCCACGTCGGCGGGGCGGAGTTGGTCGCAGGAATGGGAACGATAGCGGCTCATATATAATACATACCAAATGGTCTACAATGGGCCGACAATGTGAACCGCGCCGGGCGGGAAGTCACCTGGGAAATTTTCGCGTCCGTTCTGGTCGGATCGTTGCGTGGCTTCATTTCCCATGACACAATGAGAATTTTTCTGAGCTATGCCAACGCCGATGCGCTGATAGCTCATTCATTGGCTCAAGCTTTGACTACCGAGGGGTTTGAAGTCTGGGACGCGGCTAATCAACTGCTTCCGGGTGCCAACATACATTTGGAGGTTGGCAAGGCGTTGGAACGTTCCCAAGCGATGGTGGTACTTCTCTCGCCCGATGCGATCAATTCTTCTTCCGTGTTGGGGGAAGTGGATTATGCATTAACTTCCTTGAAGTTCCGTGACCGTTTGATCCCGGTTTTGATTAGGCCGACAGTGGACGTCCCCTGGATTTTAGAACGCTTGCAATTTATCGATGCCACCAAGGGAGATGTGAAGATTGCGCGCCGAATTGCTGGTGTGCTTCGGAATGTTCCTGCGGCTGCTTGATCTATGGTGCGGCGAGTGACCCGAAATTTACCGCGCGAAGTATTTCTTTCGCATTCGAGCAAAGATCGGAAAATGGCGGCGCGTCTGGCAAGTATGCTGCGTGCTCATGGCTTAGCGGTCTGATTCAGTGAAACCAATCTTATTGGTGCCCAACAGTGGCATGACGAAATCGGAGCCTCATTGGCCAGATGTGATTGGTTTGCCATCTTGCTTTCTCCGGCGGCTACGCGGTCCGTCTGGGTGAAGAGAGAACTACTTTACGCGTTGCGTGACAGACGCTACCAAGACAAGATTGTTCCAATACTGCACCGAAGCTGTGATTCAGCCAAACTTTCTTGGACCTTGGGAGACTTGCAAACGGTCGATTTCACCGACGGTTTCGACGCGGGGTGTCAAACACTTCTGCGTGTATGGGGCGTCGGCTATAAACCTCTGTAAATTACCCAGCCAAGTACATAGGCAGGTCTTGAGCGGAAACCACGCTCTCCTCGCGCGTGGCGAGGGTCTTCCATTTGATCTGCGGCCACTCGTTGCCGACCACGGCGGCGTGCGTCGCGCCGAGCGTCTCGGCAGCCTGGAACTGCTTGCCGACCTTTTGCGGTCCGAGCGGGAAATCCACCCGCCGTCCGGCCTCGCGCAGTTGACCCACTAGGCCGAGCGCTTGCGGACGAAACGCCTCGTCGGCAACCACCACGTACACGTCCAGCGCCCCGGCGGTCTTCGTGGCGGCGTCCATCGCGGCGGCGGTGTGCGGCAGGGCACGCAACAGGTCGAGCAGCGTCACATCACCCACCGCGAACCCGAGCGCCGGATGCTTCACCGCGCCGTCGCTGATCGTGCCGACCAGTTCATCGTAACGCCCGCCGCCCGCCAGCGCCCGGCTTTCCCGCGCCCGGTCAAACGCCTCGAACACGACGCCCGTGTAGTACGCCAATCCCCGGACAATGCGCGGGTCGAACGTCACGAATTGGGTCAGACCTCGCGCCTGTAGATCCGCTTCCACCGCGCCCAGCGCACCGCCGAGTTCCGCCGCAGGCCGCGCCAGGAACGCGTCCAGTTCCTCGCGATTGACACCGAACGCCGCCAGCTTTTGCGCGCTGACTTCCGGCCGCTCCCGCTCGATCTTGTCGATGATCTGCAAAAACTCTGCCGCGCGCTCTGCGGCGACGCCGCGCACTTTGAGAAAATCCAGCCACACGTTGCGGTCGTTCACGCGGATAAAGAAATCCTGCTCCGTCAGGCCGAACGACCGGAACAAATCGATCGCCAGCGCGATCATCTCGGCGTCGGCGGCAGGACCGGCCTCGCCGATCAAATCGCAGTTGAGTTGCATGAACTCGCGCAGCCGTCCTTTCTGCTGCTTCTCGTAGCGGAAAAACGATGCCACCGAAAACCACTTGAGCGGCTTTTTGAAATCGCGGTCCCGCGCGGCCACCATGCGCGCGAGGGTGGGGGTCATCTCGGGGCGCAGCGTGACCTCGCGCTCGCCCTTGTCCACGAAGTTGAAAAGCTGCCCGACCAGTTCGCCGCCGCTCTTTTTCTTATAAAGCTCGACGCTCTCGAGCGTCGGCCCATCCACCTCGACGAAGCCGTACCGCCGCGCCACCTCACGCCATTTGGTGAATACGTATTGGCGCGCGGCAGTATCTGCCGGGTAAAAATCGCGGAAACCGGGAAGGGCCTGGATCATGGGGAAGGATGAAGGATGAAGGATGAAGGATGAAGAAGGCGGAGTTCCGTGAGCTCCGTGAGGACGACTTCCATACCGCATTTCCAGCGGATGTTCCATTCTCGCCTTCCACCCTCCGCCTTCATCCTTCATCCTTTCCGCCATGCGGGTGCCGATGCAAAAGGATGTGCGGCTTTTCCAGGCCGTGCGCGAGCATGAGCGCTTCGTCGGCGAGCAGCCGCGCGCTGGGGCCGTCCGCCACGAGTCTGCCGCCGTCGAGTAGGATCGAGCGTGGGCACAACTCGACGACCAGTTCCAGGTCGTGCGTGGCGATGATCTTCGTGGCGGGAATGCCGGCGAGCAGCGTCTTGAACTCACGCCGCCCGCGCGGGTCGAGGTCGCTGGTGGGTTCATCGAGCACGAGGACGCCCGGCTCGCACGCCAACACGCCTGCCAGGCAAACCCGGCGCTTCTCGCCCTGGCTGAGCTGGTGCGGCCGCCGGTGCTCGAAGCCGTTCAGGTTCACGCGTGCCAGACAAGCGCGCACCCGCTGGCCCAGCGCGTCGCCCTGCAAGCCGAGTTGCCGGGGGCCAAACGCCACGTCTTCCCAGACGGTCGGACAGAAAAGCTGGTCGTCGGACTGCTGGAACATCAGGCCGACGCGCTGCCGGATGGCGGGCAGGTTCGGCGTGGTCAGCGGCAGGCCGTCGACGAACACCACCGGAGCGGACGGCAGGCGTTCGGGCAGGATGCCGTTGAGGTGGAGCAGCAGGGTAGACTTGCCCGCGCCGTTGGGTCCGAGCAGCCCGACGCACTCGCCGGGTTGCACCGAAAAAGCGATGTCCTGCAACGCGGCGCGTCCGTCGTCGTAACGAAACGACAGGTCGCGGATTTCGAGGGCGGCGGGCACGGTGCGGGCACGGTCCGCCATGCGCGCGACATTTCAACCTTTGGGCGGCGCGGACGTTTCCCAACCCCGCGCGCACATCGCGGCGTAGATGCGGCCCGCCCGCTCGACCGAGCGCACGAAAAGCTGCCCGAGCGTTTCTGCCAACGAACGCCAGATGGCCCAGCGCGGGCGTGGGGCGAACGTCCGGCTGGTGCGGGCACGCTGCATCCGGGCGCTTTCCTCGACCAGCACGAAAAGGTAGCGTTCCATCAGCGTGAGCGTGGTCAGCAGGAGCGGCGGGACACGCCACGCGCGCAATACCCGCACGATTTCACTGAACGGCGTGGTCGCCGCCAGCAGCACCAGCGTAGCCAGGCAGAGCGTCGAGCGAACCACCGCCTGGCAAAACACCGGCCATCCGTGCGGCTGCCACAGCGACAACGCCGCCACCCCGAACACGAACGGCTCTAACAGCAGCAACCGACGCAACAAAAATCCCACCGGCAACCGGCTCAGCACGGCCACGATTCCCAGCCCTATAGCCACGCTGCCACAGCCTAATGCAAACACCGCGCCGCTTTCTCCCCGGGGCAATGCCACCAGGCCGAGCACCGACCCGACCGCGACCACGAGCTTGACCGCCGCCGAGAGCCGATGCACCGGGCTGCGCCGGGGCTGGTAACTTTCTAGGAGTCCGGCGTGCATCGGGTGAAAGTGAGGGCGGCCAGCTCGGAGTCGTGCAAGTCGATGGCGACATTCACCGTGGGAAAGCGCGCTGGTCAACGCGGATTCGGCAACACGGGTCCTCCGTTCGGGATCAATCGCCGCGAGGCCCACCGCGCGAGGAAGAATACCACCGTCGTTCCCAGCAACCCGGCCAAGGCAGTCGCTATCGCCGGGGAGGAGATCCCTGGCAGGAGATAGTTCGCCAGGGGGCTGTGCGAGGTCCAGGAATGGCGCTCCGCAGCTGCAAAGCCGTGCGATCCGGCGACCCGGTCCAGCCCATCGGGCAGCTTGCTGGCAAACGGCGAGAGGAACAACGCCAGCCCGGCTGCCGCAACGAGTCCGTAGCCCATCAGTGTCCGGTAGCCGCTGCGTTCGGCCACCGAACGCCCCGGAGCGTAAAGCAGTTCCGGGTGCGCTTGTCCGACCGCCGCCAGCACCAGTGCGGTAATCACCGCCTCGCCTACCCCGATCAGCATGTGCACGCCCGCCATCGCCGGGAAAGCCACTCGCCAAGGCACCGTTCCCGACACCGCCAACTCCCCGGCGCAGCACACCGCCGCCAGCACCGTGCTCACCCAACTGGCGAACGCCGCCGCGGCGACCGCGCCACGCAGCCCGCCGCCCAATTGCCGATAAGCGGTCCGGTAGATCGCGTACCCCACCAGCGCACCGATCACGCCCATGTTGAAAACGTTCGCCCCCAGTGCCAGGACGCCGCCGTCCGCGAAGACGAAGCACTGCACGACAAGGACCGCCATCAGCGCGATGACCGCTGCGCCCGGCCCGAGCAGCGCCGCCGCCAGGGTGGCGCCAACCAGGTGCCCGCTCGTCCCGCCCGCCACGGGGAAGTTCAGCATCTGACCCGCGAACACGAACGCCGCCGCCAGCCCCAGCAGCGGCACCCGGCGCGGCGGCAGCGTGCGCCGGGCATCGCGCAGGGCCAGAGTCAGCGCGCCGACGGAGAGTGCGTCCGCCGCCAGACTGGTCTTCAGGTCGAGGAAACCGTCAGGGATGTGCATGACGGCGCCACGTTGCTTCAATCCCGTTTGATCCGCACCGGAAATTTCGGGCAAAGCCTGGAGCGTTTGATGACGCCGGTAGGATCAAAAAAAGTCATGACCCCTTTACCATCGCACGTCCAGCATTCCTGGGCCCCACGCTCGAAATACAGCAGGATTTTTCCCTCGATTTCCGCCACGCTGTTGCTTGGAGAAAACACTTCGACACAAATCTCTGGCGCGAGCAAGTGGACGGTGGAATTTTTCGGCTTCTGCCCGTGCCTTTCCCGCGATACCCACACCACGTCAATGGCCTTGACACCCTTGTTGGTACGTAGTGGATATTCCGGGCGTGCAAGCCCTTTCGGCAGTAATCGAAGCAGGGCAGCAAGGATTTCGCCCTGATAATCGCAGTGATCGGCTCCGGCTGGCGGACTCATAATGACATTACCCCACTGGTCGCTTTCGATTTTGAAAGGCAAGTCCGCCAGAATCGGGTCCTCACAAATTTCTTCCCAGGTCATGCCCATAGCGACGGTATCCTAACACGCCGCCCGCCGCTATGACAAGTCCGCGTCGTCGTCCTTGCCCGCGCTCTTGTCGCGTTTTAGCCCGCGCAATTTCCCGTGGATGAACGGGTCGATCTCGCCGTCCATGACCGCCTGCACGTCGCCGGTTTCCACCCCCGTGCGCAGGTCCTTGACCATCTGGTACGGCTGGAAAACGTACGAACGAATCTGGCTGCCCCAGGCCACGTCGCCCTTCTCGCCGTACTGCCGGTCCACGTCCGCGCGCTTCTTGTCGACTTCGATCTGGGTGAGCTTGGCCTTGAGAAGTTTCAGGGCGGTCATGCGGTTCTTCATCTGGGAACGTTCGGCCTGGCACGCGACCACGATTCCCGAAGGGATGTGCGTGATCCGCACCGCCGTTTCGACCTTGTTGACGTTTTGCCCGCCCTTGCCGCCGGAGCGGAAGGTATCGAGCTTGAGGTCGCGGTCGTCGATGTCGATGGGTGCGTCGTCGGGCAGTTCGGGCACCACGTCCACGCTGGCAAAACTCGTGTGCCGCCGCTTGTTGGCGTCGAAGGGCGAAATCCGCACCAGCCGGTGCACGCCGCGCTCGGTGGAGAGATAGCCGAAGGCAAATTCGCCTTCGACCTTGATCGTCGCGGACTTGATCCCGGCCTCGTCACCCTCCTGGATGTCCATGACGGAGCGTTTGAAGCCGTGGTGCTCGCCCCAGCGTTCGTACATCCGCAACAGCATCTCCGCCCAGTCGCACGATTCCGTGCCCCCCGCGCCGCTGTGCACGGTCAGGAACGCGCTGGATTTGTCGTTCTCCCCGGCGAGCAATTGTTTCAACTCGAAATCTTCCAACTCCACGCGGGTCCGCGCAAACTCGGAGGTGTATTCGGCGTAAGCCGCCTGCTGCTGCGCGGAGTCCGTCTCCTCTTGGGCGAGAAGTTGCAGGGTTTCCAGGTCAGCTACTTGCCGCTCCAGGGTCACGAGCGGCCCGATGCGGGCGCGCAGCGCGGAGACTTCCTCCACCTGTTTCTGCGCCTGCTCTTTGCGTTCCCAGAAACCGGGTTCGGCCATGAGCGATTCGAGTTCGCTCAAACGGGCCTGTTTGCCCGGCAAGTCAAAGATACCTCCGCAGACTGCCCACGCGGGCTTTGAGTTCGTCGGTACGGAGGGCGTTGGGATCGTCGGACATGGTGGATGAAAAATAGACTAAAACCGGAATTTGTCCGCAGATTACGCAGATTTCCGCAGATTGAGCGAAGGGACCCAGATGGTTATTTCTTTCCTCTGCATCTGCGGAAATCTGCGTAATCCGCGGACAAAGCTTTCAAGGGGCCTCGATCCTGAAAGACGCCGCGCACGTCACGCAGCTTCCCCATTGGGGTGCCTGCCCCGGCACCGTCGTCTCGATGAGGACGGCGGGACCCGGTGGTGTGCCGTTGTGGAAATCGTGCCGCGCCTCGTACGCGATTACCTTGCCGAAATACTTGTGGTCCGCCTGCTGATAGAACTTGGTGCCGTTGGGCATCTGGTTGCGCCAGGACGGATCGCAGCCGCTCATGATCAGAAACAGAGGGACCAGATAGCGAAGGAAGAGGACGAGACGCATGGAACAAGCCTGGAAACGGAAGGTGCGCTATCGAACCCGAAATCGACCGAAGAATCCAGCGGCAGTTTCAGGACGATGCAAACGGTACGCCCCATGCGAGTTGCAAACCTGGCGACCGGCGTCAACGACGTGGGGCGACGGGCACGGCGGGCATCTCCGGGGCAACCGCTGCCGCCTTCGCCGGCTCGATGCGCAGGATGGTCTCGCCTTCCTTCATCATGTCGAACTTATCGCGCACGTACTTGGCCGCCAGATACTCGGGATCGTTCTGAATCCAGCCGATCTCGCGTTTGTAGCGGGAGTTGATCGCGCGCTGCTCGTCGATGAGCCGGTGCAGCCGTTCGCGAGCCGCTTGCTCGGTGTGTTGTTTTTCCAGTTCAGGCAGAAATGAGCCGATGATGAATGCCACCATCGTCAGAATCAGCAACGCCCACAACACGCGGTTGATGCGCTGCCAAATGCTGACGTGGGGCGCCTCGAACTCATCCACGTAATACCCGGAACTCACGATCTATCGCATCTTACCGCCATATTGTGCGCTGTCACCAAGAATGTTGGCGATTCGTAACAACTGGTTGTACTTGGCGACGCGGTCCGTCCGGCAAAGCGACCCGGTCTTGATCTGGCCCGCGTTGGTCGCCACGGCGATGTCGGCAATCGTGGTGTCCTCGGTTTCGCCCGAGCGATGGCTGATGACGGCGGTGTAGCGGTTTTCCTTGGCCAGTTCGATGGCATCCAGCGTTTCCGTGAGCGTGCCGATCTGGTTGACCTTGACGAGGATCGAGTTGGCCACGCCCTTCTCGATGCCTTTTTTCAGAAACTCGACGTTGGTCACGAACAGGTCGTCGCCCACGATTTGCACCTTGTCGCCCAACGCGTCGGTGAGCACCTTCCAGCCATCCCAGTCGCCCTCGGCGCAGCCGTCTTCGATGGAGATGATCGGGAACTTGTTCGTCAGGTCCTTATAATAGGAAACGAGTTCGGCGGCGCTTTTCTGGCTGCCGTCGGATTTCTTGAAGGTGTAAACCTTTTTTTCCTCGTCGTAGAACTCGCTGGCCGCCGCGTCGAGTGCTAGAAAGATATCCGTGCCCAGCTTGTAGCCGGCCTTGTCGATGGCCTTGGAGAGCGTTTCGAGCGCGTCGTCGGCGCTGGTGAACTTCGGCGCGAACCCGCCCTCGTCGCCGACCGCCGTGGACAGGCCGCGCTTCTTGAGCACGGCCTTGAGCGCGTGGAAGATTTCCGTGCCCGCGCGGAGCGCCTTGGAAAACGTCGGCAGCCCCTTGGGCATGATCATGAACTCCTGGAAATCAATGGGCGCGTCCGAGTGCGCGCCGCCGTTGATGACGTTCATCATCGGGACGGGCAGTACCTTGGCGTTCGGCCCGCCGAGGTATTTGAACAGGGGCTGGCCCACGGCGGCGGCGGCGGCGTGCGCCGTGGCGAGCGAAACCCCGAGGATGGCGTTTGCGCCGAGCTTCTTCTTGTTGTCGGTGCCGTCGAGCTTGATGAGCGCCTGGTCGATTTCCACCTGGTCGAGCGAATCCATCCCGCAGACGGCGGAAGCGATGTCGTCGTTGACGGCCTCGACCGCCTTTTTGACGCCCTTGCCACCGTAGCGGTTCTTGTCGCCGTCGCGCAGTTCCCAGGCTTCGTGCTGACCGGTGGAAGCGCCGCTGGGCACGGCGGCACGGCCCTGGACTCCCCCTTCGAGGAACACTTCGACTTCGATGGTGGGGTTGCCGCGCGAGTCGAGGATTTCGAGGGCGCGGATGTCGGTGATGGTCGTGAAGTCAGACATAAAGAAGCAAGAGTTGAAACGATGAGCCGTGGACGGTAACCCGTCGAGCGACGTTGGTTAAGTAAAATTTTTGTCTTGGCCGAACAGGTTTCGTCGTTGGCGAGGGGGAATAGACAGCCGGTCCGTTGCCGGCAAACGCCGCCCCCGCATCCAGGGGGGGCAACCGCCCTTCGCCGGGGTTTACCGGTCAGCCGGTCTTGCCCCGGTTCATCTCGTCGAACCCTGGCCGACTCTCGAATTCCGAGATCACCCAGCTCAATTCCCGGGCTTTCGTCACGTCGTTGTCGTGGCACGTCCGAATCACGTTCAGATTCCCATCAAAAGCGCGTCGAGTTTTCCTAGCAGGACGGCCACGTTGAAAGGCTTGCAAAGGTAATCGGTGGCACCGAGCGCGAGTAGACGCTCCCGGCTGTGCGCGGTGGCATCCGCGCTCAGCAACAGCACGGGAACACTGCCGAGCCGTTCGTGCGCCCGCAGCTCCGTCAGGACCAGGTCGCCGTTGCCGCCGGGGAGTTGCAGGTCGAGCAGGATCACGCTCGGCAAGTGCTCGCGTGCCTGTTCGAGTCCGCTCGCCCCGTCACACGCCGAGAGCAACCGCCAGTGCGGGCGCAGGCGTTCGAGGACCGTTTTGACGACCTGCAAGTTGGAAATGTTGTCTTCGATGTAGAGGAGGGTGGCGGCAGGCGGCGCCTCACCCGGAGCGGCGGGCTCGGCGGGAGCAGTTCCGTCCCCGGCCTCCGGGCGGCGGGGCGTGGTCGCGCCGGGTAGCTCGATCCAGAACGTGCTGCCCCGGCCGGGCTGGCTCGTGGCGTGCAGACTGCCCTCCATCGCTTCCATCAATTGTTTGGACACCACCAGGCCAAGCCCCGTTCCTTCGACCTCTCCCAACTCCTGGCCAAGACGCTCGAACGGCACGAACAACCGCGCGAGATCCTCGGCGGAAATCCCGTGGCCCGTGTCCTGGACTTTCACCCGCACCCGACCGTTCCGCGCGCGTCGGCAGCTCAGGCTCACCCGGCCGCCGTCCCGGTTGTATTTGATCGCGTTGGAAAGCAGGTTGAGCAGCACCTGGCGCAATCGCTGCTCGTCCGCCCGGACCTGCAAATGGCAGGCGGTGGTAACCTTCACCGAACAGCTCACTCCGCGTGTCTGGGCCAGACGCGCGACCAGGCCGACGCATTCCGACAGCAGTTTTTCGACGGAGACCGCTGAAAGCTTCAAGGCGAGTTCGCCCGTCTCGACTCGCGCCAGATCGAGGACCTCGTCGACCAGCGCGAGAAGGTGCCGCCCTCCTTTGAGGATATGCTCCACCGCCTGGCCATCCTGTTCGTCGTGCTGGCCGAGTTCGAGCACTTGCCCGAAGCCCAGGATGGCATTGAGTGGCGTGCGCAATTCATGGCTCATGCGCGAGAGAAATTGACTCTTGGCCAGGTTTGCCCGCTCGGCCTCCTCTTTCGCCAAACGGAGCGCGGCCTCCTGTCGGTGCCGGTCGGTCATGTCGATGGCCGTGGCAAGCTGCAGCCAGCGCCCATCCGGCAGACGGCCCAGGTTGACTCCGCTCACGTCCCAGATGCGTTCTTCCCCGTCCGCGCAACGCACACGGAGCCCGCGGTGCTCGGCTCCCAGAATTTGCCGATGCAGCGACGCGCGTGCGCGCGTTCCTCCTCGGTCGCATAAGCCAGGCGCAGCCATTCCTCAACCGTGGTCAGTTCTTCCGCCCGATACCCGGTGATGTGGGTCCAGGCATCGTTGACCTGAAGGATCTCGCCGTCATCGGTGTGCAGCATGTTGGGGAAAGGCGAATGGAAGGTGGCCAGGCGGAAGCGCTCCACACTCTGGCGCAAGGCCTCCCCGCGTCGTTCCTCCTCGGTGACGTCGATGATGATGCCGTCGCTAATCACGCTGCCGTCCTCCAGGCGTTCGGGCTGGGAATCGAAGCGCACCCAACGCACCTCGCCGCTCGGCAAGAGGTGGCGGCCCTGCCAGTGCAGCGGCGTCAGGGTCCTCCCGGCCCAGCGGATTTTTTCCTCGGCCCCCGCGCGGTCATCCGGGTGGATCGAATCCAAGATGATCCAGGGTGCGGCCTGGATCTCCGCGGGCTCGCGGCCATACAGCGTGCGGCAACTCTCGCTGATAAACGGAATCGAGAGAGTGCCATCCAACTGCCGCACAAACTGGTAAACGACACCCGGGGTGTTGGCGGCGATGCGCTGGTAGCGCGTTTCCACGGCCCGGAGGGCCTCCTCGGCCCGTTGCCGGGCGATGGCTGCCGCCAAGACGTTAGCCATCGACTGCACGAAGTACACGTCGTCGCCGCTGAACTCCCGGTGCGCGCGCGTGTAGATGGCCAGCACTCCGAAGACCGGCAGGCTGCTGCCATCTCCCCCGATGGGCACGTTCAACCCGCTGACGGCCCCCTGCGATTGCAGCCACGGGACGGGCTCGAAACGCGGGTCCGTCCGGGCGTCGTTGACGGTCACCGGTTCGCCCTTGCTCAACGCGTACCCTGCCGCGAAATCAGGGCCGTCCGGCAGGGTCTGCGGCTCCGAACCAGGATCGGAATCATCCAAAGACGCACGCGTCAATAATGCGCCACGTTCCGGCTGGCGCTCCAAGACGTGACAGATTTCCACTCCCAGCAGGCTGCCGACGGTTTTGACCATCGACTCCATGAGCAACTCTATCTTGGTGCCGCCCAGGGCCGTGGTGCCTAGCTGGGCAACCGCTTGCTGCTGACGGACCCGGAGATGTAGAAGTTTCTCGGCCTGCTTGCGCTCGGAGATATCCCGCACCAGCGCCATGCCGTGGCCGCCAGTCGCCACTGGCGCCGTTTGCACACTTTGCGCAGCCGGGTGCGCAGCGGACTGGCGGTACCGGCGTGCTTCCTCGAGGGCCGCTTGGGTCTGTTCGTGTTCGAGGGTTTTCTCGCGCGGTTGTTTGGCCACGCGCCGCAGGAGAAGCTCATCCTCGACCAGAGTTGCCAGCTCGCGGAGCAACCGTTGTTCGGTCGAACCTAACGCCCGGGGCTGCCGATCCGCCAGACACAGCGCGCCCAAGACGTATCCCTCCGGGGTCCGCAAGGGTGTTCCGGCGTAGAAGCGGATGAAAGGTTCGCCGATGACGAGCGGATGGCCGGCAAAATGCGGGTCAAGCGTGGTATCGGGGACGGCCCACGTCTCGTCGTCAGAGAGGACGTGCGAGCAAAGCGCCAGGTCCCGGGACGTTTCGCGGATGTCGATTCCCCGCACGGATTTAAACCACTGGCGGTCGGCATCCAGCAGGGCAACGGCGGCGATGGGGACCTCGAAGAGACGCGTCACCATGGAGGTTACGTGCTCGAAACCCGCTTCGGGCGGGGTGTCCAGAACGCCGTAGGCGCGGAGCGCCGCCAGGCGTTCGGCTTCTCGGTGCGCGGGATTGTTCATGTCGGGAACGACTGAATGCGAGTCAGTTTCAGGCCGGCAGCGAAGCGCAAAAGCGGTTGGCGATTTACGTGGACCCTGGAGGTTTCGTTCGCAAGCGGAATGTTTCGATCCGGAGCCGCGGCGGCAGCGCGATTCGGCTGGCCCCGCGAACGCGAGATCACGGCAGGGTGAGCTCGTCGATCACCGCTCCGGGATCGACGGCCCGGATCTTCAACGTATGCGGACCCGGCGCGAGTTGCGGGAACGGCACCCGCAGATCCACCCGGTTGTCGCGCACCGCGTCCCGCCGGATCGGGCCGGTTTCCGTCTCGGCGCCGCTGGAACCGGGGACCTCCATGATTTGCGGCTTCTCATCGTCCAGGGCCACCGCCAGCCGCAGCTTCATGCCGGGAAACAGCCGGAAGGTCGGCAGTAGGGAAATGACCGCTTCCGCGTCACCGCCGCTCGCATGGTTGAAATCATATTCGAGACGGGGCGCGGCATTCCCATCGGTCTCGGGGTGCCAGGCACGCCGCGGACTAGCCGGTTCCAGGGTCACCGCGCCAGCCGAATACCCGAGGCCCGGGAGGACGGCCCAACGAACATCCGTCCCATCCGCTTTGCGGTTGAACGCCGAGGCTGCCACCGTCCTCCCGGGTGCGGCGGGCACGACGGGAGCGGGCGCCGGGAAATCCGGCGGGACATCGCGCCAGGGCCAATGCATCCCGCCCCCTTGTTCTTCACCCGATGACATGATGCGCCGCCATTTGCCGCCGGCGACCTGCTCGTTGTAGGCCACGGTCTCGCTTTCCAGAAAGCCGCGCCATTTCTTGACCGCGTCCGCGTGCACCGCCGGGTCGGCGTTGTTCCGGGTCAGCCGGTCCTCCAGGAAGATCAAGCCGGTGGCGGCGAGCATCCGCGCGGGGT
The DNA here is from genome assembly GCA_964250705.1 of uncultured Chthoniobacterales bacterium. Lineage (GTDB taxonomy): Bacteria > Verrucomicrobiota > Verrucomicrobiia > Chthoniobacterales > SZAS-18 > CAHJWO01. The sequence goes on from CAXUHC010000029.1 coordinate 19,340, forward strand.
AGCCAGCCAACTCGGTCCACGCGTCCTGCAATTCCGGCGGCATCCCGGCCGCCAGCGTTTTCTCGTCGTCGAGCAGTTGGGCGTAAGCTTTGCGCAACGTGTCGGCCCGGTCCGGCGGCAACGCGGCGGCCCAGCCGGTCGTCATGGTCTCGGGTTTGCGGATCTGGCCGAGGCGGTAGAACTCGCCGTACAAGGAGGCGATGGCGTCCGCGTGTGCGGTGCCGAAGGTCTTCGCGGCAAAATCGCGCAGGAAACGCGGTTGGGCGTCGGGCCCGTAGGCGTCGACGTTCCAGGCGAGCCGCGACCAGAAGTCGATGCCGACCTCGCTTGGCTTGATGTCGCCTACGTTGACGATCCAGAGCGTGCGAGCGTCGTTGTCCCAGGCCTTGCGGGTTTCCTCCCAGATCAGGGCCGGAGGGGTGGTTGCGAGCCAGAGATAAGACTGCGGCGAGCCGAGGTAAGAGAGATGATAGTAAATCCCCGCGCCGCCGGGGCGTTTCCGCTCGGTGGGATTGCCTACGCGGCGCAGGTAGCCGTAGTTGTCGTCGGCCCAGACGAGGGTAACGTCCGGCGGCACTTCCAGGCCCGCGTCGTAGAGCGGCAGCACTTCCTTGTAAGGGACGAAACATTGCGCGGCCGGACCCCATTTCGTCGTGACGTATCGCTCGATGAGCTTGCGCTCGTCCACGATGGTCTGCCGGAGCAGCGCGACCCGGCCCGGCACGTCCGGAGGGCCTTGCATCCCCGCGTCGTGGATGCCGCGGATGCCCTCCGTCCAGACGGCCTCATACTGGCCGCGTTCTTTGGCGGATTGTTCCCAATATTGGTAAATCTGCGCGCGGTTCTGGTCGTAGCGCCACGGGCCATTTCCGTGCGGCCACCACACGTTGTTGCGCAGCATCGGCTCGCAATGGGAAGAGCCCATGACGATGGCGTACTGATCAGCCAGGGCAGCGTTCTCCGGCACGGAATCAAACGCCGCGCTGCAAGGGTGCATGGCTGGCCAGAGATAGTTGAGCCGCAGGCGCAGCATCAGTTCAAATACCTTGGCGTAGGTCTTGGGGCCGATGTTCTTGAATGCCGGGTCGAAGGTCCGGGCCGCCCACGGTTGCAGCCCCCAATCCTCGTCGTTGATGAAAATCCCCCGGTACCTGACCGACGGTGACCGGACCTCCGGCACGGCGACCGGGACCGTGAGGCCGGTTTGACGCGGCACCGGCACATCCGCCCACCAGTGCCAGGGTGAAACGCCGATACGCTCGGAAATTTCCATCGCGCCGTAGGCCGCGCCGCGCCGGTCGCTGCCGACGATCACCAGCGCCCGTTCCACCCCCGGCCAGGGGCGGTCCACGATTTGCAGCAAGGTGGTTTCCCAACCGCCGCGCAGGGTGTCCAGGCGGGCCAGTTTGCCGGCGCGCGCCAGGTCGTCGATGCGGGCGCTGTGGCCGAGGGTTCCGATGAGCACGGCCCGGGTCCCTTGCGCGGTGTTCTCACCCACGGCAGGTCTGCGGCCGGTGACGCGAGCCACGTCGTCGGCCAGGAGATTGGCCGCAAGCTTGACGACCGGGTAATCGGCGGGGTCAACGACGAGGTCGGCGGTGCCTCCAGCCTGGACGAGGTCAAAACTGGCTGCCTGTCTCGGTGGCGGGACAAGCGGTTCCTGGCCGCCAGCGAAACGCGCGACGGCGACCGTGAACAGGACGGCACCGAAAAAGCGAAGGGAGAACCGGACACGGATTGGGGAGATCGCACGCTTCATGATGGTTGCCTATCATCCGCTGTAGGGACGGCGCTGTGCAAGGAAACCGTCGGTGGCGGTCACCGGTTGTGTGACGACGAACAACCGTCACCCAAACGCAAAAGGACGCCGCCCGGTTGGGCAGCGTCCTTCGCATCATGGAAGCTCTACGGCCTCCCGGAAGCTACTGGACCGTCTGGCCTACCGCCGTCTGGGCGTTGATGAACCCGAATCCATCGAGCGCCGAGTAACCGCTGCCGAGGTTGTTCTTCAGGCGGCCCGAGAACGTCGAGCCATCGGAGAGCGTACCGCTGAAGCTCATGCCGTTGGTCGTGACCGTGCCGCTGGGCAGCGACACCCCGCCGCCGAGCAGATCGGCGATGTAGTTGGTCGAGGTCGTCCCCGTATAGGGAGCGGTGCCGGAGGTCGTTGCCGAGTGCTGGATGGCCCGGCCCACGCTGAACCGCAACACGTTGCCGCCCGTGAACGTTCCGCCCGTGAAGGTCAGCCCGAGCGTGAAGACCTGCGTGGTCGAAGGCAGCGGGGCCGTGTTGCTGTACGCCGCCGCGACGTTGGCCGCGAGCACCGTCGAGGCGCTGCCCACCGCGAAGCTGTTCAGGTTGAACACCATGCCGGGGAACGAGTTCTCGAAGTACGTCGCCGTGCCGCCGACCCCCGTCGTGCTGTAAGTCACGCCGTTGTTGCCGCCGCTGGGATTGCCCGCGGTCGCCGCCGTGCCTTCGGGGTTGAAGACGAGGCTCGCGAGCGTGCCCGGTCCGTTGTAGGCCACCGTGAAGGCGTTGGGATTGTTGCCGCCCGTGCCGGTGTTGGTGTCCGAATCGCTGGAAAGCGTGATCGTCACTTTGCCGCCGTTGGTGGCCCGCGCCGTGCCGCTGACGTAGTAGGGATCGAGGTCGTGCGGGAACGTGCTGCGCTCCAGGATGCTCGTGACCTGCGCCGCCGTGAGGCTGCCGCGCCCGCCGTGCGCTTGGATCACCAGCGCGGCGATGGCGGCGGCGTGCGGGGCCGCGGCGCTCGTGCCGCTGAAGTTGCGGCTCGTGGTGTCCGGGTCGCCGGCGGAATCGCTGCTGAAGAACGACTCGTTGGCCGCGTCCGCCGCCGCCACCGTGGGCTGGAGGCGCACGTCGGGCGTGGCGAGCCGGTTCCCGGCGGGGTCGAAGTAGACCGTCACCGGTCCCGGCGCGGTGAACGACTCCGGGATGCTCGGACGGAACACGCTGACCGCCGCCGCGCCGTTGGCGCCCGCCGCCGCGTTGTGGCCGCCAGTGGTCGGGGTGGTGTACGAGTAATATTCCGCTGGCCCGTAACCGCCCGCCCCGTTGCCGTTGAAGAGGTAGCGCAGATGGCTCGCCGGGTTGGGCACGGTCGGGACGTTGGCCCGGGCGATGACGAACTGCACCTGCGTCTGGCCGGTGGCGCGGGTGACCACGCCGTATTCGACGGCCTCGTTGGTGGCGATGTTGTTCGTGGCCAGCGTGTTGTTCGGCAGGTAGTTGCCGTTCAGGTCGAACACGAGGACGTTGAAGTCGGTCGAGACCCCGGCAGGCGTGTCGTGCGCCGTGTAGACGTTGAGCGAGAACGTGCCCGTGTTGCCGAGCTGGGTGATCCTGACCGAATACTGCCCGGTAGCCGGGGTGTAGAACTGGAGCGTCTCGTCCGTGCTCGTGTCCTGGAAGGCGACGAGGTTGCCGCTGGCATCATAGATGCCGATCTGGCCGTCGAGCGTGCCGCTGGTGGTCACTTGCTTGAAGACGTATTCCTGCCCGGCGGTGAGCACGGAC
>CAXUHC010000029.1:22889-23591 GCA_964250705.1 uncultured Chthoniobacterales bacterium
GCGGTCGTGGCGATGTTACCCGTGTTGCTGTAGATCGGCGTCGGGTCGATGGCCAGCGAGGCGGGCAGCGGCTGGTCGTAGGGGTCATCCCATTCGAAGACCAGGGGCACCGTGCCGCCGGCGACGTTGACGGTCTGCGCCACGTCGAGCCGGCCAGGGGCCGGGTTGAAGTTATGGAACCCGCCCGCGTACAGGTTGGCCGGCACGTTGGCCAGGTTGATGTTCGTCCCGGCGAGCGCCGGATTGGTTGCCGAGGTCAGCCCGGTGCCGTTCGGCACGGAACGGAAGTCGGACGCGTAGGCGTTGATGGGCAGTTCGTTGCCCGCCGAGGAAAAGTAGGCGACCCCGGCGGCAGCCACGTCGTTGACGCCGCGTCCGATGATGCCGTCCTGGAAGAACGGCTCGTCCTCGTAGCTCACGTCGTCGCAGATCGCGTCGGCGGCGAAGCCCTGTTGGATGGAAGCCGGGTAGGTGTACCCCGGCAGCCCCGCCAGCGCGCGGATGTTGTTGGCGAAGTCCACCGTGCCGAGGAACGCCGTGGCGAAGCCGACGCGCGCCTTGGGGGCCATCTTGTAGACGATCTCGCACATGGCGCGGCCTTCGTCGGTCGAAGCGGCGGTGTAATCCTCCAGCACGACGACGGGCTGCGTGTTGACCGGGTTGGTCGCGCTGCCCGGCAGGTCGTAGTTGGCCACGCCGGTC
>CAXUHC010000030.1:0-7195 GCA_964250705.1 uncultured Chthoniobacterales bacterium
CTCACCGAAACCATTGCGCCGGTCCTCGCGGCGGTCGCCCGCCACGCCGAACTCGGCGAAACGCGCGAAATCCAGGCCATCGACCTCAACCTGACCGCTGCCTTGGAACCCGGGGCGAACACCCGGAGCGCGGCGGCGGGCCAACGGATGCTGCGGCGGCTGTGCGTGGCGCGGGGCGAACGCGGCCTGGGAAAACTCCAGCGCGCGGCTGACGCCGGGCAGACTCCCGCGCACTTTCCGGTCGTGTACGCGGCCCAGAGTGTGCTCTTCCACCTTCCGTTACGGCTACTGCTGCCGGGCTACGCGTATTGGGAATGGGTGGCGGCCCTGTCCGCGTGTCCTCCGGTCGGCGGGCCGTTGCCCAGGTTTTCCACCGAGGCCGCCGGTTTGCGCGCCTTGGCCGAGGCCACCCTTTCGTCCCATGTTTTCGATGCCGCCGCCCGTTTCCGCGTTGCCGCCGTCCATGCGTCCTAGGTCTGCCTCCGCCGAGCCGGAGATCGAGCAGGCCGAAGCGACCTCGACCGCGTCGGACGCGCCCTGGAACGTCGTCGTGCACAATGACCCCATCAACAAGACCAATTACGTGACGATGGTCTTCCAGAAAGTGTTCGGCTATCCGAAGGAAAAAGCCGAGGTCCACATGCTCGAAGTCCATTACAAGGGCCGGTCGGTCGTCTGGACGGGCGAACGCGAACGCGCGGAACTCTACGTGCAGCAGCTCCACGGCTTCCAACTCCTGGCCACGATGGAAAAATCGCTCTAGAGCCGCCCCGATGAAAGCCCGCCGCGAACAGAACAACAGGCAGCAGATCGTGCTGGAGGAAATCGAGCCGTTTTTTCTCGATTTGCTGCGTGGCCTGCCCGCGTGCGCCGATCCCGGCGATCACCTCGCCGCGCGCGCCCGGCTTTTCAGCGCGCCGATGGCTCGCGGCGGCGACGGCGACGAGTTCAACGAGGATTGGGAGCGTTACGTCGAGCCGGAAATCAAGGAATTGTTCCGCTCGGCGCAGGAGACCGTCGCAGGTGACCTGAAAAAGCTGCCGTCCGCCCCGGCGTCCGCCCCCGGCGTCTCGCAGGAGCGGGATGACTTCGCGCCGAGCAGTCAGTCGCTGGAAATCCCCCGCCGCCACGCGGAAGCCTGGCTGAGCGTGCTCAACCAGGCCCGGCTGATCATCGCCGCCCGGCGCGGGTTCGGCGAGCGCGAGATGGAGGAGGGGTTGCCGCTGCCGCCGTTCACGGACCGCGACCTGGATCTGTTTCGCATCCATTTTTTCGAGTTCATCCAGCAGATTTTGCTGAGTGAGCTGGGGTATGATTGATCAGCGTAACCGGAAGGGGGTCCTATTCCGCTCCTCCGGCGGCATCCGGGCAGGCACCGCCCTGCGTATTCCTGCATGGTTTCGCGAGGGGGTGATTTGTCTCGAATTGTCGGGTTGGTAGCGGGCTCGCCCTGGCGCGCGTAAGGTTCTTCTCCATGTGGATTGTCCGACTAGCCCTGCGGCGGCCCTACACCTTCGTGGTGATGGCCATGCTGATTTTTCTGCTCGGCGGCATCGCGGTGTTCACGATGTCCACGGACATTTTTCCCGAGATCAACATCCCGGTGGTCAGCGTCATCTGGTCGTACACGGGCATCGCGCCCGACGACATGGAAAAGCGCATCATCACCATCGCCGAGCGCGCGATGACGACCACCGTCAACGGCATCGAGCACATGGAGAGCCAATCCATGAACGGCGTCGGCGTCATCAAGGTGTACTTCCAGCCGAACGTCAAGATCGAAGGAGCGGTGGCGGAGATCACTTCCATCCAGCAGACGATCCTGCGCGTGCTGCCGCCGAACATCACGCCGCCGCTGATCATCCGCTACAGCGCGAGCAGCGTGCCGGTGCTGCAACTCGCCGTTTCGAGCAAGACGCTCTCCGAGCAGGAGCTTTACGATTACGACCTGAGCTTTCTGCGCCAGCAACTGGCGACCGTGCAGGGCGCGAGCGTGCCGCTGCCGTACGGCGGCAAGCCACGGCAAATCATGGTCGACATCAATTCGGAGGCGCTCTACGCGAAGGGGCTGTCACCGAACGACGTCACCAACGCCCTCAACGCGCAGAACCTGACCCTGCCTTCGGGCAGCGTCAAAATCGACCAGCGCGAATACCTGGTGAAACTCAACGGCAGCCCGGACGTGGTCAGCGCGTTCAACGATCTGCCGGTCAAGGTCGTCAACGGCTCGATCATCTACATGCGCGACGTGGCGCAGGTTCACGACGGCTACGCGGTGCAGTCGAACATCGTCCGGCAGGATGGCTTGCGCGCCACGCTGGTGAGCGTGCTCAAGAGCGGCGGCGCGAGCACCGTGGACATCGTCCACCGGGTCAAGGCGCGGCTGGAGGAAATCCGGGCTGGTTTCCCGGCGGGCCTGGAAGCGCAGCAGCTTTTCGACCAGTCCGTGTTCGTGACCGATGCCCGCAACGGCGTGATCAAGGAGGCGATCATCGCGGCCTGCCTGACGGCCACGATGATCCTCGTTTTCCTCGGAAGCTGGCGTTCGACCCTGATCATCGCGGTGTCCATCCCGCTGTCGATCCTCGTGTCGCTGCTGCTGCTCGACGCGCTGGGCTACACGCTCAACGTGATGACCCTCGGCGGCCTGAGCCTAGCGGTCGGCATCCTCGTGGACGACGCCACGGTGGAACTCGAAAACATCCACCGCAACCTGGGCATGGACAACAAGCCGCTCACGCAGGCGGTGCTCGACGGCGCGCAGCAGATCGCCGTGCCCGCGTTCGTGGCGACGCTCTCAATTTGCATCGTGTTCGTGTCGGTCGTGTTCCTCAACGGACCGGCGAAATTCCTGTTCGTGCCCCTGGCGCTGGCGGTGGTCTTCGCCATGATGACGAGCTACCTGCTCTCGCGCACGCTGGTGCCCGTGATGGTGCATTTCCTCCTCGGACCGGAGGTCGATCTCTACCGCGAGGAAGCGGCCCGGGAGCAGGGCGGCGGTCAGCAAAAAAACGGGCAGGGCGAGCAGGACGATGATCAAGCCGAACTGCCGCTCCAGCGCCACGAGCATCAGGAACCCCTCGCGCTCGCCATGTCGGACCCGGAGCAGGCGCAGACCAACGGCGAGGCCGAGCCCAGCCACCAGCCGGAATACGTCCAGCCACGCGAAGGCTGGGAGCCGCCCGGCGCGGAAATCGACCGGAAAAACGGCGCCGCCGCCCCGCCGGGAAAACCCGCGCACAAAGACTGGGTGTGGCGGGTTCACGAACGCTTCAACCACCATTTCGAGAATTTCCGTGCCGGCTACGGCAAAATGCTCTCGTGGGCGCTGGAGTTCCGCGCGGTGACGATTGTTTTCTTCGTGTGTCTGTTCGCGGTTTCACTGGTGCTGTTCCCGTTCATCGGGCGCGATTTCTTCCCGCAGGTGGATGCCGGGCAATTCCGGCTGCACGTCCGCACGGTGGCGGGAACGCGGATCGAGGAGGCGGAGCGCACCTTCGGCGAGGTCGAGAATTACATTCGTCAGGTCGTGCCGAAAAACGAGTTGCACCTCGTCATCGACAACATCGGTTTGCCCGTCGGCGGCGTGAATCTGGCCTACAGCGACAGCGCGACCATCGGCTCCACCGACGGCGAGATCCAGGTCGCGCTCAACGCCGACCACAAGACGCCGGTGTGGACCTACATCCGGCGGCTGCGGCGCGAACTGCCCGCCCGGTTCCCCGGGGTGACGTTCTATTTTCAGCCCGCCGACATCGTCAGCCAGATTCTCAATTTCGGGTTGCCCGCGCCGGTGGATTTGCAGGTCGTCGGACGGGACAAGGGCAACTATCTGCTCGCGCACGAGTTGGCCGCCAAGGTCGCCAGGATTCCCGGCGCGGTCGACGTGAACGTTCACCAGCTCGTCGACGCCCCGCAGTTCAACATCGACATGGACCGCCAGCGCGCCATCCAACTCGGACTCACCGCCAGCGACGTGGCCAACTCTCTGCTGATTTCGCTTTCGTCGAGCGGCCAAACCGCGCGCAACTACTGGGTGAACCCGCAAAACGGCGTCAATTACCTCGTCGCCGTGCAGACGCCGCAGTACCACGTCGATTCGCTCAACGCGCTGAACAACACCCCCATCGTGGTGTCTGGCCAGCGGCAGGCGCAGTTGCTGAGCAATCTTTCGACCTTCAAGCGGGACATCAACCCGGTGGTCATCAACCACTACAACATCCAGCCGACGTTCGACGTGTACGCCAACGTGCAGGACCGCGACCTCGGCGGGATTTCCGGCGACATCAACGAAATCATCGACCAGTATGCGCCGAAACAGCCGTGGTACAAAGAGATCGTCCCGTTCAAGGGCTTTCTCGCCGAGCACGTTCCCGGCCTGAAGGACGCCTTCAAGCTGCCGCCGTCCAAGCTGCCGAAGGCGACCACGCTGGAGATGCGCGGGCAGGTGCAGAGCATGAACACGGCGTTCGCGCGGCTGGGGATCGGCATCGTGTTCGCCGTGGCGCTGGTTTATCTGCTGATGGTGGTGAATTTCCAGAGCTGGCTCGACCCGCTGGTCATCATCATGGCGTTGCCAGGCGCGTTTTCGGGCATCCTGTGGACCCTCTTCGCCACGCACACGACGTTCAGCGTGCCGAGCCTGATGGGCACGATCATGTGCATCGGAGTAGCCACGTCCAATTCCATCCTGCTCATCACCTTTGCCAACGATCAGCGGTTGGAAGAAGGCGCCAGCGCGCACGACGCCGCGCTGGCGGCGGGCACGACGCGCCTGCGGCCCGTGCTGATGACCGCGCTGGCGATGATCCTCGGGATGATCCCGATGAGCCTCGGCCTGGGCGAGGGCGGCGAGCAGAACGCGCCGCTCGGGCGCGCGGTCATCGGCGGCCTGCTGTTTGCCACGGCGACGACGCTGTTTTTCGTGCCGGTGATCTACAGCATTTTCCGCCGCAAGGAACTCGTGCCGGTCAGCGCCGAAGACGCCGAACTGCTTTTCGAGAAGGAAGAGCCGGAGTACCAGTTGGCGACCGCCGGCAGAAACGGCCAGCCCGGACGCGGCCAGGCCCCGGCTCGCGGTGGCAACGACGGCGGCGGAGCCAATCAGAACGGCCAGGAGTTGTCCGCGGCCAAGCATTGAAACGGACGCCTATGACCTCTGATCCTTCCACCGGGCAGCGGCCCATGCGCCGTGTTCCGGCTGCCCAGCGCAACACCGAGGACGCCTCCCAGCCGCCGCCCACCACGGACAAAAGGCCGAAGGGCGGTTACGGCTGGTTTTTCTTGATCGTGCTGGGGCTGGCGGTCTTCCTGGCGATCCTGGCGTTTTTCGGCATTCGCAATCTCCTCGGCAATCGGCGCGAACAGGCCGACACCGCCAAGGCCGTGCAAGCGGGCGCGGTGACGGTGCAGGCCGTCAAGCCGACGCGTTCGCCGCCGAGCTTCGATTTCAGTCTGCCGGGCAGCGCGGAAGCCCTCAACACCGCCACCTTGTACGCGCGGGTAAACGGCTATCTGAAATCGCGTCTGGTGGACATCGGTGACCGGGTCGAAGCCGGGCAACTGCTGGCGGTCATCGATGCGCCCGAGATCGACGCGCAACTCGACCAGACGCGCGCCCAGCTCGAACAATACCGCGCCGCGCAGGGCATCGCGCAGGTCACCTTCGACCGCGAGAAGCGGCTGCTCGCGCAGAAGGTCGTCAGCAAGCAGGAGTACGACCAGAGCGAGGCCGCGTACAACCAGGCGGCCGCCAACGTGAAGGCCGCCGAGGCGAACGTGCGGACCCTGACCGCCCAGCAGGGGTTCGAGCGGATCACCGCGCCGTTTACCGGGGTCGTCACCACGCGCTTTCTGGACGACGGCGCGTTGATTTCCAGCGGCAGCGGCACCACCGCGCCGAGCATCTACACCCTCGTGCAAGCAGACACTTTGCGGGTTTTCATCTACGTGCCGCAGTCGTACGTGGCCAACCTGCACGTCGGCCAGGAGGTCGCCGTCAGCGCGCCGGATTATCCGCAGAAGATTTTCAAGGGCCGCCTGACCCGCATGGCCGAAGCGCTCGACCCGGCGGCGCGCACCGAGCGGGTTGAAATCCAGATTCCGAGCGAGGGCGGCAAGCTGTTGCCGGGGATGTACCTGACGATCCGCTTCCAGGTGCAGCAGGACGAGCCGGCGCTGATGGTCCCGGCGAACACCGTGGACATTCGCCGGGAGGGGCCGCGCGTCGCGCTGGTCGCGGAGGATCAAAAGGTCAAATATCGGCCCGTGAAGCTGGGCCGGGATTTTGGCAAAACGGTCGAGATCGTCGATGGCCTGACCGGCAACGAATCCTTGGTGGTCAATCCTTCGACCGATCTGGTGGAAGGGATGAAGGTCGAACTGGCAAAGGACGACAAAAACAGCGGGCCTCAAGGCAGCGGTTCTCCTCCAAAATAGGGTAGGGAGGAGCGTCCCTGCTCCTCCCTGATTTACCCGATGTGCGTGGAGCGTGGAGGGCGGGCGGCCTGAGCAGGGTACGCGTAAAGGGGAGGGCGTTTGCCTGCTCACACCGCTGGCGTCCCGGTTTCCAAGCGCGGTAGCGCAGAATGAGGAGGAGCAGGGACGCTCCTCCCTACCTTGTTTCGGAAGCTACGATCCGCCCGCCTGCTTCCAGCGCGGCAGAAAGCTGAGTAGCCACCACACCGCCGTCTTGGGATCACGGTACGCCGCAAACGACTGCCGGAAATATTCCCGCGCTCTGGCGATGTGTCCGAACGTGAGGTGGTCTTTGCCAACGTTGCGCAGCACCTGGCCGTAGAATTTCGTCACCAGAGCCCTCTTGGCAGGGAACGCATTCCGGTCCCGCAACGTGCGGTAGATGTAAACCAAGTTTTCCTGTTTATCCGGAGCTTGGCGCTTGGTTTCCATCGCCCCGTGCACCCGGTACCTCGTCAACCGGGCCGGGACAAAATAGGCCGCCTTCCCGGAGGCTGCCAGTAGACACGCGATCCAATAATCGTAAGCGCCGCTGACCTCCTTGACGATCAGGTCCAGGTCAATGGCGTCCTTCCGGAAAAGTGATCCCATCGCCAGCGGCACGCCGTTTTTCACGAGCGCAAACTCCGGAAAATCGGCGACCTCGCCTTCCGGCAGAACGTCCCGGCCGTAGTAGCGCGTCGTGCGTTCGGTTTGTCCCTGGTCGATTGCGCCGGTT
>CAXUHC010000030.1:7205-7445 GCA_964250705.1 uncultured Chthoniobacterales bacterium
ACGACCCAATGGTCGCTGAACACCAGCACTCGATTGGCATCCTGGTCGAGCGGCGCGGTCAATTTCGCCAGAAATTCCGGTTCCCAGGCGTCGTCGTCGTTGAGCACGGCGATGTACTTTCCCTTTGCCTCGGCCATGGCGGCACGCAGGTTGAGCGCCACGCCGAGCGTGGCGGGATTGCGCCGGTAGCGGATTTCCGGGCGTCCGTAGGATTCGCAGATGGCCTTGATCTCGTCATTG
>CAXUHC010000030.1:7455-12524 GCA_964250705.1 uncultured Chthoniobacterales bacterium
ATCTCAAACGAGCGAAAACTTTGCGCGAAAACGCTGTCGATGGCCTGCCTGAGATACTGGGTGCGGTTGTAAACCGTGACGATAACTGTGACCGCTGGAATCATGGATGGAATGCCCTTTTACGCCCGCAATCCTCTACCGATTCGTCTGGAATTTATCAAATCAATACGCACCGGGTGCAAATTGCCCCGTCACTTCCTCCCAAAAACGCCACAGGCGTGGAGTGACACCGGCCCCTGGCCGCGTCACCTCCACGCCTGGAAAAACCGGCGGCACTGTCTACTGCTGCTGCGAGGAAGATTCCTGGAAATGCTTGTAAAGCGCCACCGCACCATAGATGAAGATCGCGGGCCGCAAAGCGAAAAGCGACAACCTCACCAGCGCGCCTACAATCGCGCCCAAAGGCAGAAGCCGGAGCACAAATCCGGCTGCCAACGCAGACAACACGGCCTGCGAGGGGTTCTCACGCACGTAGGCTTCGCCCTGGGAGTGAAATTCGGAAAACTTTTGCTGCACATCGTTGGAATCGCCGTTGCTCATACTGGGTAGATCTTGAAGCTGATGAAGTTCTGTCACGTTATACCCAGATTCGCAGCCCGGCACGGGTTTGGGCGTGTAAACTGTCTTAGCGGGCTCGCGAATGTGGAATTGCCTCGGCTTCCAGGCGTGAAAAAATCTCCTCCAGATGCGTGCGGTCGCGGGTTTCGATGGTGCACAGAACACTCACGGCGAACACGTCGGCCCCGGCGAAGGCCCGTTCGTGGACGATTTCCTTCACGCTGGCCCCGGCGTCGGCGATGAGCTTGGTCAGGCCCGCCAGCCCGCCGGGCCGGTCGCTGATGACCGCCGAGAACCGGCAAACGCGTCCGTCCGCGACGAGACCTTTTTCGATGACGCGGCTCAGGATGGCGGGGTCGATGTTGCCGCCGCAGAAGGGCAGCACCACGCGCCTGCCCGCCAGCTCGGGCAGCTTGCCCGCCAGGCACGCCGCCAGCCCGCTCGCGCCGGAGCCTTCGACGATGGCTTTTTCGAGTTCCACGATGCGCAGGATGGCCAGCGCGATCTCGTCCTCGTCGACGGTGACGAGCTTGTCGATCCGGTCGCGCGCGATGGGGAAAGCATTGGCCCCGATGTCGGGCACGGCAAGGCCATCCGCGAGGGTGGGTTGACAATGGATCTGCACGGGATGGCCTGCCTGCACGGCCGCCGCGAACTTGGCCGCGCCCTCCGGCTCGACGCCGATGATTTGCACCTCGGGCCGCAGGGTTTTCACGGCCAACGCGACCCCGGCCAGCAGGCCGCCGCCGCCCAGCGGGATTACGATGGCCTCCACGTCAGGCACCTGTTCGAGAATCTCCAGGCCCATCGTGCCCTGCCCGGCGATGATGGCCGGATCGTCGTAGCCGTGGATGTACGTCAGCCCGCGTTCCCCGCACAGCGCGCGGGCGTGGTCCTTCGCTTCGAGGAAGGTCGCGCCGTGGAGGATGACGTTCGCCCCGAGCCGCTGGCAGGTGTTGAGTTTCACGAGCGGCGCGAACCGGGGCATGACCACGGTCACCGGGATGTTGAGCAGCCGCCCGTGGTACGCCAGGCCGAGCGCATGGTTGCCCGCCGATGCCGCGATGACCCCGCGTTGTTTCTGCCCGCCGTCGAGCAGCAGGAGGGCGTTGCGCGCGCCGCGCTCCTTGAAAGACCCGGTGCGCTGGAGATTTTCCAGCTTGCAGAAAATCCGCATCCCGGTGACTTCCGAGAGGGGGATGGACTCGGGGCAGGGCGAGACGTACACCGCCCCGGCGATGCGCCGACGGGCCGCCTGGATATCGGCGATGGTAACGTTAGCTGGCTCCATGAACCGAGTTATGGTTTATTTCAAACCGGGTGGTGAGTGATTGATTTCGGTTTGCAAGCTGCTTGAACTTGCCAGAATCGGCTAAATGCCTGTAGATGCAAAATAATGATTGAGGCCGCCGTCCAACTTTTTTCAGTCACATTGGAAGGTATTTTTTCACGACCGCAACCTTTTGCGAAGGATAAAATCGACCAAACCGCAGAGTGGTTGACGGATTCTGAGCGAGGATTCGCTTTGAGGTCCGATCAGGTGCGTTACCGCCAAACAGACGTTGTTTTCGGTTATGAATTGAGCGCGAGTTTCTACGGTGGTAACGCCACTTTCCGCCATGATGCAGAGAAAATCTTCCTCACTGCGAGAGGCGCGAAGACACAGCAGGACGCTGGCCTGATCCGTGAAACGGCCACGCGATTTGCACGATTTACATCGTCAACGTACAGTCTCCCGCTGATGTTCTCCGCGAACGCGCATGCTGCGCTTTCGTCGGGCGAAGCGCGGGAGCAGTTTTTATCGCGTTTCCGTCTTGATCCACGGGTTAGTGGCCCCTGCGCTCTTGGTTATTTAGAAATGGATGGGTGGCCCGATTTGGTCCGAATCTGCATTGAGCCATCGTTTGGCGCGCTTGGGCACCTGTTTTTTATATGGCAAACAAATATGGGTGCGTGGGAAGATTGGCAGAGCGCTTTTGATAAGCTCGTTGGCGTTCTTGAAAAGGCTACGGAAGTATACGGTATCAGATTCCAACCTTTGGAATAATGAATACAACATCCCATCAGACATCCATCTCCGAGCAGCACATGCTTGGCGGTTCGAGTCGGTTTTTGCAGCCTTTTCCAGTTGATCCGTTACCTGCCTATCATGCTTTTGCAATGGGGAGTACAAGTCTGCAGTTGCGGGTAATCGGACATTTCTCTCCTGTAGCGAATGAAGACACGTTCTTGAACCGGCGGCATTTACTGTCCGAACGTCGCCTTCCCAAAAAGAATTTTCCGGTGGTAAAAGCAACTGGAAGGCCAATCACACAGGTAGAAATTGACGATGCCCTCGACGACTGGTGAAATATTGCTGGATACCAACATCCTCATCGCCCTCATTTTTGAGGACCACCCTCATCATGAGCGCGCGTCGAGCTTTGTTAGAGGAACAAACCACTTCTATACCTGCCCAATCACCCAGAGTGGTTTCTTACGTTTTGCAACTCGTTCATTCGGCAGTTCAGTCGGAATCAAGCAGCCTCCACGACTAACACCGGCATCTGCACAGGAAAAGTTAGTCGAATTAGCGGACACCGCAGGGCACGTTTTTTTGACAGACGATCTGTCATTCACAGATTTATCGCTGCGCGCCCTGACCGGGCATAATCAGTGGACGGATGCTTACCTTTTGCAATTGGCCACTCGTCACAGTTTACACTTTGCATCTATGGATCGCCGAATGAGAAATCTTGACGATCCAACTGTTCCTGTATTTCTCGTGATTCCTTGATGACCTTCCCGTATTTTGCGTGGAAGCCGACGTGCGAAGACCCGCAGTTGCCCGCGGCGTAATATCCGTAGAACTGTGCTAGCTTGACCCACTCTCATGGAACCTATTTCGCAATCCGAAGTCGAGGCCAAGGGCGAGGAAATCTTCGCCATCGTGGACGCCAAAAGAATGGTGCCCGACGCCCTGAATCCCGCCGTCTGGTACGGGCGGATGATGGAATGGTCGATGGGCAACGAGGCGCTCAAGGTGCAGACCCTGCGCTTCGTGGACGTGCTACCCGCGCTGAACTCCTCCGGCAGCGTGGTCGAGCACATGCAGGAATATTTCAAAGGCAACGAGGTCGGCCTCGCCGCGCCGTTGCGCTTCGGGCTGAACATGTCCCGGCTGACGCCCTGGCTGGTTGGCCCGACGGTCAAAAAGAGCGTGGGCAGCATGGCGCGGCAATTCATCACCGGTCGCACGGGCGCAGAAGCCGTGCCGGTGCTCAGGAAAATCCGTTCGCGCGGCGTGGGTTTCACGGTGGATATCCTCGGCGAGGCGGTGGTCAGCGAACGGGAGGCCCAGGAGTATTTCGAGCGTTATCTTGAGTTGATCGAAAGCCTCGCGCGCGACACGAGGGACTGGCCGTTTTCCGAGCAATTGGAAGGTGGGGCGGGGGGGCGACGGCCCATGCCGAAGGTGAATGTTTCGGTCAAGATCTCCGCGCTCTACTCGCAAATCCATCCGGCGGACCCCGAAGGCGCGATCTCGCACCTCAAGGAACGCCTGCGGCCGTTGTTCCGGCGCGCGCAGGAGTTGGGTGTGTTCATCAATCTGGACATGGAAAACTACGGCCTCAAAAACCTGACCTTGAGCCTGTTCGAGAGCCTGCTGGCCGAACCGGAATTTGCCGGGTATCACGACGCCGGAATCGTCATCCAGGCGTACCTGCGCGATTCGCCGGACGACATCGAACGCCTGATCGCCTGGGCCAAGGCGCGGGACCGGCGCATCACGATCCGTCTGGTCAAAGGCGCGTATTGGGATTACGAAACCGTCATGGCCAGGCAGCGCGGCTGGCCGATCCCGGTGTGGCTCAAAAAGCCCCAGAGCGACGCCAACTACGAGCGGCTGACCCGCCGGATGCTCGAATCGCACCAGCACATTTACTCGGCGTTTGGGACGCACAACGTTCGTAGCATGGCGTACGCGGTGGCCTGCGCGGACAAGCTCGGGCTGGACGCCCACGCCTACGAAATCCAGATGCTTTACGGGATGGCCGAGCCGATCAAAAAAGCATTGGTCCAGCTCGGCCACCGGGTCCGCGAATATTGTCCGGTCGGCGAAATGCTGCCTGGTATGGCGTACCTCGTGCGCCGCCTGCTCGAAAACACTTCCAACGAAGGCTTCCTCAAGGCCAAGTTCACCACGCAGACGGCCTCCGCCGCCCTGTTGCGCGACCCGCTCGACCTGTGCTCGCTCGACGAGCCCGCGCCGGACCTTAAACCCGACCTTCCCGCCGACAGCCCGGAACTCTTGCCGCCCGCGCTGGAAGACGAACCCGATTCCACACCCCTTCCCATGAAGAAGCCGTTCGCCAACGAAGCCCCCGCCGATTTCACCCTCGAAGATACCCGCCGCCAGATGCGCGAGGCGCTCGTGGCGGAACGGGCGGGTTTCGGCAGGGATTATCCGTTGGTCATCGGCGGCAAGATTGTCACCGTCGCCGGTGACATTCCGGGCTATACCAAGCTCA
>CAXUHC010000030.1:12534-23368 GCA_964250705.1 uncultured Chthoniobacterales bacterium
TCACCGGTGACAAATGGATCGAATCCGTCAACCCGGCAAAACCCGAGGAAAAACTGGGCCGCGTGGTGGCGGCAACCGTCGAACAGGCGCAGGCCGCCGTCGACGCCGCCGTGGCCGCCGCTCCCGGCTGGCGGGCGACCCCGGTCGAGCAGCGGGCGGCGATCCTCGAAAAGATGGCCGACCTGATGCGGGCCGAACGGTTCCGGTTGGGCGCGTTGGAGGTCTACGAGGTAGGCAAAGCCTGGGTGGAAGCGGACGGCGACATCGCCGAGGCCATCGATTTCTGCGACTTCTACGCGGCGGAAATGCGCCAGCTTGGCCGTGCGCAAACGACGTTTGCCGTGCCCGGCGAAAACAGTTTTCAGGAATACGTCCCGCGCGGGGTGGGGCTGGTCATCGCGCCGTGGAATTTTCCGTTGGCGATCCTGTGCGGGATGACCGTCGCCGCGCTGGTTTCGGGCAACACCGTCGTGATGAAACCCGCCGAGCAAGCGAGCATCACGGCGGCGCGTTTCATGGACCTCGCGGCCCGCGCCGGGCTGCCGCCGGGTGTGTTGAACCTCCTGACCGGCCTCGGTGAAGAGGTCGGCGAATTTCTCGTCAACCATCCGAAGATCGACTTCGTGGCGTTTACCGGCTCGAAGGAAGTGGGTCTCAAAATCTGGGAGGCGGGCGGACGCACCCGTCCCGGCCAGTCGCAACTCAAGAAAGTGGTCTGCGAGATGGGCGGCAAGAACGCGCTGATCATCGATGAGGACGCCGACCTCGACGAAGCCGTGCTCGGCGCGCTGTATTCGGCCTTCGGTTACCAGGGGCAGAAGTGCTCGGCGCTTTCCCGGCTGATCGTGCTGGAAGCGTGTTACGACCGCTTCGTCGAACGGCTGGTGGAGGCCACGTCGAATCTGAAGGTCGGCTTTCCCGATGAACCCGCCACCATCGTCGGCCCGGTGGTGGACCACGAGGCCTACGAGCGCATCAAGAAATACGTCGCGCTCGGCAAGGAGGAGTCGCGCCTCGCGTTCGAGGGCAAGGTACCGGCAGGCAGCGGTTATTTCGTCGGCCCGACGATCTTCGCCGAAGTGCCGCACACGGCCCGCATCGCCCACGAGGAGATTTTTGGCCCCGTGCTGGCGGTTTTGAAAGCGAAGGATTTGGACGAAGCCATCCGTCTGGCGAACGACACCGAGTTTGCGTTGACCGGCGGCCTGTATTCGCGCAGTCCCGCCAACATCGAGCGCGTAAAGCGCGAACTGGTCGTCGGCAACCTTTACATCAACCGCACGATTACGGGCGCCATCGTGGCGCGGCATCCGTTCGGGGGATTCAAGATGTCGGGCGGCGGCACGAAGGCGGGCGGGCGGGACTACCTGCTCAATTTCGTGTTTCCGCGCGTCGTGACGGAAAACGTCTTGCGCCGAGGGTTTGCCCCGATTGAAGAGGGGCAGGACGAGCGGCAATTGATCGAGGCAAAACCCGCGGGCGGTATCTAGAGCCTATCCCCGATTGGGGGAGCGGTTGTGCGTCTCTTTCTGTCCTCCTTCGGCTGCGCTCAGGATGACAGTGCAGAAGAAGGTGCGCGGCTTACCCAATCGGGATAGGCTCCAGTTTCCCTGGTGCGTCCGAAACGACGGATGCCCCTGCTATTTCAGCGGCCCTTTCAATGCATGGGCACCCACTGGCACACCAAGCCGAACACGAGGCCGAAGATGCCGTGACCCACCAGTTGGATGAACCCGGTCATCGGTCCGCGTTTCTGGTAGCGAGCGTTGGGGTGGTGCTCCAGCACGGCGATCACCACGTAGAGCATGACGACTACCCCGTGCACCAACCCGGCGAATAGTCCACTCAGCGCGTTGATCGGGATGCCGCGGATGAAGGAGAAAATCGCGTAGTAGATGTACGCAAAGATGATTCCGGCGACGAAGTGGAGCACCAGACCGGGCATGAAGGCAGTCTCCCGATCCTTGGTGAAATACGAACCTACCGCCCGGATGATGTCTACCCGCTCAAAACCCAGCTTGACGGGCAACAGCATGAAAGCGGACATGGCCAGGGTTCCAAGAAAACCCGCGAGGGCTGGGACAAGGGAAAAGTGCATGGGCGTCAGTGTTTTGGGGTGTCGGCAGCGTCTTCGAGGATGAATCGCGCCGAAGTCACCTCGGCGGACGTCTTTCAGTGGCTATCGGGCAGACCTTATTCCTAACTTCCCGAACGGGCGAAGAAAATTTGTACCGATTCCCGCCTTTTGAGTTAGGTTATCAGCAGGCAGATCAATTACCCATGCCGTCCGCTCCGCCTCCCGCTTTACCGCCCGCTGTCCAGCCTGCTTCTCCGGCTCCCGGTTCCGGCGTCAACGGCGCGGCGGTTCCGGGCTCGGTGGGCCGGGTCATCCGGGGCGAGACCCCGTGGGGCTACCGGGTGCGTCGGCAGGCCAAGGCTGTTTTCCGGCGTCTGCTGCGACGCCCGCGCAACGTTTCGGAGGGACCGAACCTGTTGCCGCTGCTCATCCGGGTGCTAGCATGTTTCAGCAAACTCGACGGCAAAATCCTGGAGGACGAGATCGATTCCAGCCTCGGTTTCCTGCGGCACGACTACCCGGAGGCCGTGTATTCCGCGCTCCGCAAGGAATTCCGGCAGGCACTGCACGAGCAGCCAGACCTGGAATCCATGGCCGCCAAGCTCAACGGCCAGCTCACCCCCGACCGCAAGATCCTCCTCGGCATCCAGCTCTGGGACCTGATCTGCCGCGCCGGGCAGCAAGCCGAGCAAGTGGTCGCGTTTTACAAGTTCATGGCGGGCCTCGGCATGACGGCCCAGGCCATCGACATCGTTTATCAACTCAACGCTTCGGACGTTTCCGACCCCGGCGTTTTCCAGAAAGGCCCGTCGCCGCTGGAATCGCTCACCATCGGCTCCGACAAGGCGGCGGTCGACGTGTTCCTCAAGGATATCCCGCTGACGGATCGCCTCTTCGTTTACCGTTACCACGACCTGATCCTCATCAAGAACCTGTGTTCCGCGCCGGTCGTGGTCAACGGGCGTCCGCTGGGAAAGGGGAGTCTGGGCCGGTTGTACGAGGGCCAGCGCGTCGTGCTGGGCGAGCGGGTGGTCGCGTACCAGGAACTCGTCGCCTACTTCAACGCGAAAAAAAACGTCGCGGTCCCGCAGCTTTACCTGGCGATCAACCGGGACGACGAGGTCAGCTTCGAGCGCGGGCGCACCCGCGACAGCGTGTTGGAAGTGCGCTTCGGGCTGAAGGTGCGCGTCACGGCCTTGCGCCGCTTGCAGGCGCAGCTCAACGGCGTGGACCTGCGGGCGGGCACCGAGGTCGAAGCCACGCTGGAAGACAAAATCCTCTTCGCCAACAACAGCGAACTTCCCCTGAGCGAACTGCGCCGCCGCGCCCGCGCGCTGGGCGGCCGCTTCCAGCTCCTCGCCAGCAAGAACGAATACCTCGTTTCCAATAATCCCAGCCTGCTCGACGCCGACGACATCCTGCTCTCGCCCGGCACGGGCGGGGACGTGCTGCTCAAGATTTCCTGCGATTACGACCAGAAGGTCGGCCAGTTGGAAGTGCTCCAGGCAAGCCGGTCGATCCTCGTCGGCGACACCCCGGTGCGGCACAGCGCGCGGCTGGCCGACGGCGACCTGATCCGCATCGACGTGAACCAGGTGCTGCGCTGCAATTTCGCCGAGCGCATGATCGAGGAGGAGCGCAATGTCATCCGCGTGCTGGAGGCACGCGACCTGCGGCACTCCTTCCACTCGGGCGAGACCGCGCTCGACAACATCTCCTTTACCGTCACGCGCGGCGAGATGGTCTGCGTCATGGGTTCGAGCGGCTGCGGCAAGAGCACGCTGCTGCGCACGTTCGCCGGGCAGAACTGGCCCAACAGCGGCGGGGTCGTGCTCAACGGGCGTTCGCTCTACGACAGCCTCGACGACCTGCGCGGTTACATCGCCTACATCCCGCAGGACGACGCCTTCGACGAACAACTCACCATCGAGGAAAACCTGACCCTCGCCGCCGCGCTGCGTTCGCCGCACCTCTCGGCCCGCGAACGCTCCCGGCGCATCGACGGCAAGCTCATCGAACTCGGCCTGAACGAACGGCGCGGCTCTCTGGTCGGCAGCGTGGTCAAAAAATCGCTCTCGGGCGGCGAACGCAAGCGGCTCAACATCGGCCTGGACATGATCGGCCTCGCCGACATCTACCTTTTCGACGAGCCGACCAGCGGGCTGTCCAGCAAGGACAGCGAGCACGTCATCGACATCATCAAGAGCATGAGCCACAACAAGATCGTGCTCGTGACGATCCACCAGCCCTCCTCGAAGATTTTCGAGCTTTTCAGCAAGGTCGTGCTGCTGGACAAAGGCGGACGGCTGGTGTTTTTCGGCACGCCCAAGGAAGCGCTCGGGTACTTCGCGCAGGCCGAGAACCAGGCCCAGCACGGCATGGACGTGGAGGGTTGCGCGACCTGCGGCAGCACCCGCCCGGAGTTCATCTTTGACGTGCTCGAAACGCCGCTGCGCGACATGAGCGGCGACATCATCTTCGAGGAAAACAGTCGCGGCCAGCTGGTCCCGGCGCGCCGGTTTTCGCCCGAGTTCTGGCGCGACAAATACGAGAGCCACCGCCTGTTGCAGGACATGAAGCAGGTGTCGCTCAAGCGCGAGGTCGCGCGGACCACCGTGGCGCCGACCGGCCCCCAGCCGCCGCAGCGCCTGTGGTTTCAGCAGATCCGCTGGCGCGACGAATGGACCCAGGCGCGCACGCTGTTGCGCCGGGCCTTCTGGAGCAAGCTGCGCAACCGCGTCAACGTGCTGACGACCATCGTGGAGGCGCCGCTGCTGGCCGCGCTGATCGCGGCGGTCCTGCGTTACAGCGAGAACGGCGTTTACGATTTCGCCAGCTCCTACCATATCCCCATCTACCTGTTCCTAGCGGTGACGGTAGCGATGTTCCTCGGGCTGACCAACAGCGCCGACGACATCATCCGCGACCGCGTCGTGCTCCAGCGCGAGCGCAACCTGCGCATCCGCCTGCCGTATTACATCGGCGCGAAGATGCTCACGCTCTGCCTCTTTGCATTGATCCAGTGCGTGCTGTTCCTGCTGATCGGCGATTACATCCTGCAAATCCGGGGGATGTTCTGGCTTTATCTCTGGTACACGTCGCTCACGGCGTTTTGCGGCGTCGCGCTGGGCCTGCTGATTTCCTCGCTGGTGGCCGACGCGAAGACGGCGGTCAACATCGTGCCGCTGATCCTGATCCCGCAGATCATCATGGGCGGCGCGCTCATCAAGTACGAGGACATGAACCGCAACCTCGACGTGATCTACACCTTTCGCCGGTGGATCGCGCAGCATCCCGACAGCACCGACCGGGAAGCGCGCTCCAAGCTGCAAGTGCCGCTCATCTGTCAGTTCATGCCGATGCGCTGGAGTTACGAGGGGCTGGTGGTAGCACAGGCCAAGCTCAACCCGCTCACCGGGCGGCAGGAAAAGCTCCAGGAGAAAATCCAGGCGTTGGCAGACCGCGACGAGCTTCTGCAAAACCAGAGCAAGGAACTCAGTGCGTTCCAGCGCGACCGGCTCGACCGCGACAAGGAACTCCTCGCCATGCTTTCCGGTCTAGAGGCGGGGAGTCCTCGGCAAGTGGACGCCGCCCTGCACCAGATCGACGCCCTCGCCGAACGCCTGCCTTCCGAACCCCTCGCGCTGCCTGACCGGGGCAAGGGTATCCCGGCCGACCAGCTGTACGTCAACCAGAAGATCACCGACCTCGTCTCGAAGGCCGAGATGGAGCAGTCCGACTACCGCAACGAGGAACGCAAACAGAACGAACTCAACGTGTTCTTCGGCACGTACCGCTACGTTTTCCACGAGAAGGTGAGCGTCCATCTGGTGAGCAGCGTGGTGCTCATCAGTTTTTCGTTGGTGGTGTTGGGTCTGCTGCACGCCAGCTTGCGCAAGGAGCTGGAACGGTAGGAAAGGGATGAAGGATGAAGGATAAAGGATGAAGGCGGAGAGGGAAGAAAAGCACCACCTGTGATTTTCTGCTTTCATCCTTCGGTCTTCATCCTTCATCCTTCCCGCCATGCCCCGCCAAGCCATCGTCGAACGCCGCACGGGCGAAACCCAGATTGCTCTGGAACTGACCGTGGACGGCGAGGGGCGGGCGGAAATCGAAACCGGTCTTCCGTTCTTCGACCACATGCTGACGCTTTTCGCGCGGCACAGCCTGGTCAATCTGACGGTCCGCGCCACGGGCGACCTGGAGGTGGACAGCCACCACACGGTCGAGGATGTGGGCATCACGCTCGGGCAGGCGTTCGCGCGGGCGTTGGGCGACAAACGTGGGATCGCCCGCTACGGCAGCGTCTATCTACCGATGGACGAGACGCTGGCGCGGGTGGTCGTTGATTTCAGCGGGCGTCCGTTTCTGGAATACCGGCTGCCTGCCAGCGTCGGCCCGGCGGCAGGATTGATGAGCGGAAAAGGGTTTTCCTTGCAGCTGGTGGAGGAGTTTCTGCGTGGATTCAGCGTCCACGCTGGCGTCAATTTGCACGTCGAAATACTCTATGGACGCGACGCGCACCACTTCGCCGAGGCGGTGTTCAAGGGGCTGGCGAGGGCGGTCGATCAGGCGTGCCGGTTGGACCCGCGCGTCACCGGCGTTCCGAGCACCAAAGGCGCGCTCTGAAAATGAGCAGACTGGCTGAGGTCTGAGAATGTATTGTTCTTTGCAAAGCTGCAAAAGTGCAGCCTAATCTGATGTCAGGCCGCACTCGCCCACTCTGATGACCACGCCGCCAGAACCTGTGCTTGAGGCCGCTTTATTCACTCTGTATCGCGCTCTGGTTTACGCCCGCAATCTCACCGGGCAGCCTTCTGCCGAGGCCGCCAAGCAGGTTTATCACCTCACCGACGCCATCCACCCGATCCCAGAGATGCTCATTGCTTGGCCTCGTTCCAGCGTGGATGATCTCCGTATGTACTTCGGCTGCTTCGACCATCGCCGCTGGGTAGGTGCGCCGGATTTCGTCGCCATGTTCGATCACAAGCTCGCCGAACTCACCCGTGCGGCCTAACAACGCGCTCCAGCGAACAGAGGCTGGCGGTCAGCTCTTTTCTGTACTCCACGCTTGACCTCGCCAGCCTCTGTCGCTGAGCTTGAAAGCGTTAGGTGTTTTCCATCTTCAATCTATGACTTCGAGACACCTTACTCTCTTAAGTTTTATCTTGGGATGCAGCGCGAGCTTGGTTTGGGCGGACCGTCCGCAATACAGCGCACCGCCGTACATCATCAGCCGTGCAGAAGCTCGTCAGCGGCTACTGAAATTCGCCAATACCGAATGTCCGATCCGCTCTGGTGCCAGGGAGCATTTTCCCACACGCAGCGTCTTCAAACGTGCCATCAGCGGCGACCTTGATGCTATGAGTGCCGTGTTCAGCGCCTGCGATTACCACGAACAGTCTGGCGACGAGTATGACGGCTTCTCTGATCGACCTTGGGAGTTACTCCACAGCGTGGGAGACCGCCGTTTTGCCGCTCATTTGCACAGCCTCAATCCCACGTCGCGTCGAGCCGCGCTTCAATGGATTCTGGTAGTGCGCGATTGGTACTCCTGGCACCCACTGGCTGACTACGACGGCTACCTTCGGCAGCACTTCCCACGGGTTGCGACCATCGCCCTTTCGCCTGCGCCAGCCCGAACACCTAACCATCCGCTCCAGCCGACTGCCGGGGCGTTCATCGTTCCTGCCGAGTTCCGGCCTTTACAGCGCCCCGGCGGCGGCTGAGCTTGGTTCGTTAGGCCGCTACGTCCCATGCCTTCCGACACCCACGAAGAAATCCGTGCCGAGCGCCAGCGACTCAAGACCGAGTATCGGGAGCTTTTCGAGTTCACGGCGGCGTTGTTCTTCCGCCACGATCCCATCAGCATCAACTTCGAGTCGAACACCGATGAGTACGAGCCAGAGGTCGGCACCGTTCTGCCGCGTCTCCGAGCTTGTCACTCCGAGGCGGATGTCTGCCGTGTTATCCACGAGGAGTTTGTTCGTTGGTTCGGCACCGACACCGCCGGAGCACCCGAGCACTATGAGCCGATTGCCGTTGAGCTTTGGGCAGCTTGGTGCAAGTTCACCGCGGCCTAACAAGGCGCTCCAGCGAACGGCGGGGTGGCGCCGGTGGCGAGTTCGTTGCTTTTCTCCCCGCCGTCGCTGAGTTTGGATCGTTAGGGATTTTGAGTGCTTGCCCCGGAATCAACGCCTCTTATTCTCCCGCCATGCAAGTACACCGTGCGGAAACTATTTTGTCCGAGGATGGCGTCCTCACTTTGCGCGACATTCCCTTCCGCCGCGGTGAGTCTGTCGAGGTCATCGTCCTTCCACACCCGGCGGTCGCGGCCCTTGGTTCCCGCTACCCGCTTCGGGGCACTCCCGTCACGCTTCTCTCGCCCACCGAACCCGTGGCAGACGCTGACCGGGAATTTGCCGGGTGATTGTCCTGACTGATCCGGCTGTAGCCACGGCGCTCTGTCGCCGTGTCTGCCAGGAGCGTGCCAAGCAAAGCAGAACACGGCGACAGAGCGCCGTGGCTACAGCCGGATGATAAAATCGCCAAAATACAGCACTGCCCGACGGCAGGGTGCTTTGTCAAAACCGTCGCTGTAGGTTACTCTCCGTTTATCATGCAAGCGCCCCTTCTTGGCCTGATCGACTACGGCAGCGGCAACCTCCGCAGCGTCAGCAACGCCCTCGCAAAAATCGGCGCGCGCGTCGAACGGCTCGACACCCCGGACCGTCTGCCGGAGATGGACGCAATCGTGTTGCCAGGCGTCGGAGCGTTCGGCGATTGCGCGAACCAACTCCGCGGGCGTGGGCTTTGGGAACCCATCGCCAACTGGCTCCAGGCCGACCGGCCGTTCCTCGGCGTTTGCCTGGGATACCAGCTTCTTTTCGAATCGAGTGAGGAAACGCCCGGCGTCGCCGGTTTCGGGCGGTTTGCCGGGGCAGTGAAACGATTCACCGTTCCCGGTCTGAAGGTCCCCCAGATCGGCTGGAACTCCCTGAACTTCACCCAGCCCTCCGCCCGCCTGTGGCGCGGTCTGCCGGACGGCTCGCACGTTTACTTCGTGCACTCGTATCACCCGGTCCCCGCCGACCCCCGTGCTGTCGCCGCTACCACCGACTACGGCACTCCCTTCGCGTCGGCCATCGAGGAGGGCAACACGATGGGCGTGCAATTCCATCCCGAGAAAAGTCAGCAGGCCGGTTTGACCATGCTGCGCAACTTTGTGGAGTCTATTCAACACTAGGCATGTAAGAAATTGTAAGATTTTCTTGTACGTTTGGGATCGGGTGGTGGTATAAGTCCACCACAGCATGTCAGCACAATGCGCATTTCTCCCCTGGTCGGTGGTGCATCGGCCGGAAATTATTTCCGCCGGTCACTATCCCGTCAATGGGAAAAGCCGCGGCCACGTCTGCCGTTCCGCCGAGACCATCGCGCTGCATCACCACGGCTACGAAGGCGCTTTGCACATCGGCGATGAACGCTTCGAATATCGGTCTGGCGACCTCACGCTGACACCGGCGAACGTGGATTCGCTCCACGACATTCCGGGCGAAGGGACGCACCTTTGCATCCATTTTCGCCATGTTGACACCGCCGGTTGCGAGGAGGACCACCTCCTGCGCCTGCCGCTGCATCTGCGGCTCGGCGGCGGGTCCGACCCCATCCGTCAGCGCATTCTCTGGATCACGGACCTTTTCCGCCGTGCGGCCCACGACGATCCGCGCAAACGCGCCCTCGCGCTGGCCGCCGCGTCCGCCGGGTTGCAGGAGATTATTTTGACCCTCGCGTTGCTCGAACCGGCGGAGGAGTTGGCCGACCTGTCGTCCGTCAAGGTGCTCACGGCGGTGCAGACCTTCGTCGAACTCGTGGACGCCCGGTTGAAACATTCCCTCTCCGTGCCCGAACTCTCCGAGGAAGTGCGCCTGAGCCAGAACTACCTCGCCCGCGCTTTCCGGCATCGCTACGGGATGACCATGCCGCATTTCATCCTCGTGCGGCGCGTGGAGTTAGCCTGTCATCTGCTCGTGACGACGCGGGCCTCGGTGACGCACATCGCCGCCGAGGTCGGCCTGCCGGACGTGCAGCATTTTAACAAACAGTTCCGCAAGATCACCGGCCTGAGTCCTTCCGCCTACCGCGAGGCGAAGGCCTACAAGCCGGACGGCACGCGGGTGCATTGATCGCCGCTGGACTTCTGCCGGGCACACTTTAATTTCGGCGTTCCCGCATGCTCCTTTTACCTGCCATCGACCTGATGGACGGCCAGGTGGTCCGTCTACGCCAGGGCAAAGCCGCCGAGAAAACCGTGTATTCCGACGATCCGGCGGCGCTTGCCCGGCGTTGGGAACAGGAGGGCGGAGATTATCTGCACGTGGTCGATCTCGACGCGGCGTTTTCCGGTCGTTCCGGCGACGCCAACCAGTCGGCGCTGCGGGCGATTCTGGGCGCAATCACGATCCCGTGCGAACTCGGCGGCGGCCTGCGCGACGAGGCAACGGTCCGCGCCGCGCTGGACCTGGGCGTGTCGCGCGTCGTGATCGGCACGCGCGCGGCGGAGTCGATGGATTTCGTGGCCAGGTTGGTGCAAACGTTCGGTTCGCAGCGCATCGTGGTCGGCATCGACGCGCGCGGGGGGACCGTGGCGGTCAAGGGCTGGACCGAATCGGCGGGCCGCCGGGCACTCGACCTCGCGTTAGAAGCGCAAAACGCGGGGGTGGGCGCCATTATTTACACCGACATCGCCACCGACGG
>CAXUHC010000031.1:0-6990 GCA_964250705.1 uncultured Chthoniobacterales bacterium
GGGCGAGGCGCGCAACGCACGGCGACAGAGCGCCGTGGCCACAGCCGGAGAAAACCACCGCCAAACCGTACCATTACCCACTCTACGCGTCGATTGACATCTGCATGAAACCCTGGGACCGGCGAGCACGGGCACTGCGTGGCGATGGCGGCCGCGTGGGTAACGAATCCATATATGGCCCGGTCGTCACACACGCGGGAGGATTGGCTGACACCATATCCGTAAGGTTTGGCAACAAACCACGCACGGCCTGAAACAAGGGTTGGAAATGACGAAGAAGTGCTGCTTTTTGACTCATGGTTTTGGAAGTTCCCGAAGTGATCTGCATGTCTCCATGACACGCAGGCTTCCATGAGTAGACCCTCGGTTTGTTAAGCAACGGTCAAGGTGCGCACAGAAAGTTGTAAAGAGTACGTAAGTTTGGCTGCATCAAGCCGCTAACGATAATTTTTCGGATAAGGGATTAAGTCCAGGACAGGCCGGGCTCTTAGCGTGGGGGACGTCCGGCAGTACCGATCGTCGCCGGGTTTGGCGCGGCAACCTTGGACCCGCCTGCCGCGCCCCCGCCAGTGTTCGGCGCGGCGGTCTGGCCGTTGTTTGCCGGCAGGTTCACCACAGCGGACGGACCTGAAAAATACGAATACGGACTGCCGTAACCGAAGCCACCGTCGCCGTAGTACCCGCCGCTGGCCGGATAAGGCGTCGGCGTGGCGATCTGCGCGACCGGGGCCTGTTCTTCGCGGCGGGCTTCCTCGGCTTCTCTGCGTTGCTCGTCACGGCGTTCCGCGAGATCCTTGGCGGTGGCGTCAGCCGCTTCGCGCTCAAATTTTGCGTAAGCCGCCTGCTCATCTTTGATATGCTGGGCAATGCGCGCCTGGCTGGCTTCGTCCCTCTGGCGGACCAGAGCGGCCATGTCCATATCGTTGGTCAACATGGAGGGCGAGACTGCCACCTGCGCACGACCGTTGCTGACCACCAGGGAATGCGAATCCCGGCGCACCTCGACGAGATGCACCTCCTGGCCGGGGTCGAAGCCTTCCACGCCCTTGTCCGTCTTCACCGACACGTATTTGAGGAGGTAGAAAGTGTCGTGCGGTGCGAGATGCCGGCCTTTCGAGCTGTCCTCAACCATGCGGGACGCCGTGTCCTGGTCGGCCGCGGACGGCGTTTGCGCAGTGGCGCGAGGGGGCAAAGCGGCAGTCGCGAGCCCAAATCCGGCCACTTGGGCCAGCGTCAGCAAACCGAAACGCGAAAGAGGATAGATCATGCCTTGGATTCGTCCCACCCGGGTCCAAAGGCTGTGTCAGGGACAACGGCCCTAAGCCGATGCGTTCGGCGCGGGACCGCCTTTTTTCTTGGCCGCCCAACGGGCTTTCATGGAGGCCGATAGTTTGGCGCGCCCTTCGTCGGTCAAACCAGCCTTCTTTTTCGCGGGCTTGACGGCGAGCTTCTTCGCGGGCGCGGTAGCAGCCTTGGTCTTTGCCCAGCGTGCCTTGGCGGCGGCACCGATCCTGGCGCGGCCTTCCGCAGACATTTTCCGAAGACCCTTCGGTTTGGCTGCCGGTGCGACGGCGGCTTTGCCGCTGAGAAGGTGTCGCAGGCGCGATTCGAGACTTTCGATCTGTTCTTTGATCTGGATAGCCTCTTTTAACTGGCTAATGGAAAGTTGGGTCATGGTCGAGAGCTAAGGGATGTCCTGTTGGGGGTCAACCCATTCCACCCGTGAGATATAAGCCATGTTCGTGTAACCCGAAGCAACGCGGTGCGCAAAGGACCGTTCTATTTCGGGCTCGACTTCGGAATCTCGATCTCCTTTTTCTCTACCCGGATCGCATGTTCCTCCGGCTCGATGTGCGAGCCAAACGCGTTCGCGTAGACTTGCGTGAACTCGGCGCCGAAGAGCAGGATCTGCGCGGAATAATACACCCACACCAAGGTCGAAATGAGAGACCCCGCCACGCCGTAGGCCGTTCCGGCGCTCCCACTGCCGAGGTACAGGCCCAGCGCCCCTTTGCCGATGATGAACAGGATCGTCGTCAACCCCGCGCCGATCCACACGTCGCCCCAGGCGATCTTGGCGTCGGGCAGATACTTGAAGATCATCGCAAAGAGCATGGTGATAACGACCAGATTCAGCAGCAAGCTGACAATGGCGGTAACCAGCGTGCCGCCTGGCAGCAGGTGATTCAATTGCTGACTGAATCCCTTGATCATCGCGGATACCGACAACGATACGAGCAGCATGAAACACACGCCGCCCACCATCGCAAACGAGACAAATCTCGCCTTGAGGTAACCACCGATCCCCTGCCCCGGCTTGGCTTTGACTCCCCACACGGTGTTGAGCGACTCCTGCAACTGGCCGAACACACCGCTCGCGCCGAAGAGTGCCACCACCACGGCGACCACCGTGCCGATGATCCCGCTCTTTTTCTGCTTGGAGGTGGAATCGATGATCTGATCCACCACGTCCGCGGCGCTGCCGCCCGCGAACTGCGTGACCTGATCTTTGATCTTGGTCTTCACCTCGTCGTTGTTGTGCACGAACAACGCGAACACGGACACTAACAGCAGAATCAGCGGCGCCAGCGAGAAAACGGTGTAGTACGCGATGGCCGCGCCGAGCGAGGGCGCCTTGTCCTCCACCCATTCGTTCGCCGTGTCTTTGAGCACTTCGGCCACGCGGTTGAGATAAAAAGTGTCCAGGATGAAGTTGACGGCGCCAGCCATGCTTGGGAAAGGATGAAGGATGAAGGATGAAGGATGAAGGATGGATAGAGAACCGGAGCCTTCGAGGATTCAGGGGATTGTCATGGTTCATTCGGAGAACGATAGGTCAAAGGATGTGTATGGACCTTTCCATCCTTCATCCTTCATCCTTCATCCTTTCTTCCAAGGGTTGACGCCGGGCGTAGACTGCGGGGTCATGTTTTCGATGCTTCCCTTGTTACCGCGCCTGCTCGCGAGCACGCTGGCCGCCGCTCTGGTGGGCGGCTGCACGACCACCGGCGACCGCTCGGCCGAGCTTCCGCCCCGCCGCGCCGCCGCCCGCACGCCCTACACCCCGCAGCCCTTTCTACCCACCGACAACGGCGTGGTGCCTCCGCCGCGTAGGCCCGCCGCCACGCCGAAACCCACGCCCGCACCTGCCCTGAACGTGGACGACACAACCCGCCTGCAAATTTTTCTCGACCACGAAAACTTCGGCCCCGGCAAGCTCGACGGTAAACCGGGCGAGTTCACCCGCAAGGCCGTGGCGCGCTACGGGCACGCTCATGGCAAGGTCCTGCCCCCGGTCGGTCCCGCGCTCCTGGCCGCGCTGCCGGAAGCGCGGCGGCAGCGGCCTTTCACCAACTACACCGTGACGGCGGACGACGTGGTGCAAGTAGGCGTCATGGCCGAAAAGGTGCCCGATCAAGGCAAACAAAAATCGTTGCCGTATACCAGCGTGCTCGAATTGCTCGGCGAGCGATTCCATTCCGAGCGCGACTTCTTGCGACGCCTCAACCCGGGGGTGAGCATGGATAAGCTGGCGGTCGGCAGCCAGGTCCGGGTGCCGGATATCATTGTGCCGCTCAACGTCACGACGCTGGCGCGGCACGGGCACCTGATCGCCAAACGCCCGGAATTCCAGCCACGCGTGGTGATGGTCCACACCAAGGAAAAGATGCTCGACGTACTGGAAGACGGCCAACTGCTGGCAAGTTTCCCGATCACGCCTGGCTCGACGACGCTGCCCGCGCCCCCGGGGACGTGGAAAATCGCGAACATGGCCTCCATGCCCTATTTCCGCTACGACGAGGCCATGCTCGATCACGGGGTGCGCTCGGATAATTTCGTCAACCTGCCGCCGGGGCCGAACAGTCCGGTGGGCGTGATGTGGATGGGGCTCAACAAGAGCGGCATCGGCCTGCACGGCACGGCAAATCCCGAGACGATTGGCCGGGCGGCCAGCCACGGGTGCATCCGGCTGGCGAACTGGGACGCGGTCAAGCTCAGCCAGTTGGTGACGACGGGCACGACGGTCAAGATCGACGGCGAAGGCAAGCCGCCCGCACCCGCGCCGCACGTCACGCCCGCTCCGGTGGCGGCGAAGCCGGTGGGTGAGACGGGTGAGACCGTGCCCCGGTAAAGGCTCCCTCGTTCCCAAGCTCCAGCTCGGGAACGCACTCGCTCGGGAAGCTCTTGCTTCCCTGCCACTCTCAGGCCGATTTGTTGCCACGCTCACGGCCAGCCAGCCGACCTGAGCGAAGCAGCTGCTCCCCACGCATCACGTAAAGGATAAACACCCGCTTGCTCCCCGCCTCGTAGCGGTAGAACACGCGGCAAGGCGGCTCGACGATCTGTCGATAACGCGAGCGGTTGCCAAGCTCTCGCGGGCGTGAACCGCTTTCCGGCTGGCTGACCAGTTGCCTGATGCGGGAGAAAACGCGCCCCACCAAGGCTCGGGCGGCGTCGGGATTGTCCAACGCGATATAATCGGCCACGGCGTCTAGATCAGCGGCCGCTGGTTCGGTCCAGATTACCTAAACCACCGGGAGAGACGCCCTTTGGCTTGGTCATGGGTAAGCGTGCGGCCCTCATTCAAGGCGCGCTCCCCGCGGGCGATGCCCTCCAGAATGGCCACGCGGCGCTGGAGAGTCTCGTAGGTGTCTACGTCAAGCAGGTAAACCGCCGGACGACCATGCTGGGTGATGAGAACCGGCTCCCGGTCGTTCTCCAAAGAAGCAATAACTTCGGTTGCCCGACGCTTGAGGGTGGTGACAAGTTCGGTCCGCATGGCAAGTGATACCAGAGTGCGCTTTGGAATGGTGCAAGCAGACTGGCCTGAACTTGCATAACGTGTGGCCGAAGCACTTAACGATCCAAGCTCAGCCGCCGCTGGGGCGGGGTCAACCGTGGATCTTGGCGTGCGAGCCCGACGCCACAGCGGTCAGCTGAAGCGTGTGGTTAGGCCGTCGGGATAGAAGCTGGGATGAGCACGAACCGATAGCCGCGATAGACAAACGCTTCGATGCCCACCCCGTAGCGGCGTGTGGTGATCCGCTGGGCGACTCGGGTGAAGACAGCGCCCAAGGTTGCCAGCAAAGCGCCGCCAAAGAAACCGAGGCCGACGACCGGCAGGCTGCCACAGAACCAACCCATGCTAACCAGCAGTAGGAACACGGGCACGCTGGAGAAAGTCGCCGTCCAGCCGTTGGTGTGCATGTAGTGCAACCAACTGGGGAGCACAATGATGTTAATTTTATGCTCCACGATCAGGATGGCCTAACGGCTAAAGCTCAGCGACTGGTTAGGCTTGGTCGTCGGGTGGGACTATCTCAGCGAGGGTGTCCTCATGGATGAGCGGGAACGACTCGGTAACGAAGTTCTCGCCCGAAAGAATAACGTGCATGACCCGCCCGTTAGCGGAAAGCTGTCCTGTGAAAGTGAAGGGGTCGTTGGGGCTTTGATCAAGGAAGGTGAACAGGCGTGTAGCTGGGTCCAATGTGCCCAAAAGACCTCCGAGGCTGGCGAACATCGGGTCGGTAGCACGCTCGAAAAACCCGGAGACCGCAAGCTCTCCGTCTGGACCGGGTGCGAGCGTTTCCGGCTCGATAACAAGGGCAGTAGTAACCTCGGCGGCACTCTGGGGTAAGCGGCCAATAAAGCGCGAGAGGAACAGCTCACGCCAGCTCACGCTTGGTGGATTGATTATGGCCTCGGCTTGTGCGGCGAATTCAATCATGGCGCGTGAAGAAGCCTAACATCTCACTATGGTTAGGCAGCCGGTTGCCTACGTTGAACTTGTCTCGTCGTGATCCGCATTTAACGCCGCCAACTGCTCCCACAACTCTCGCTCCCGTTCGGTCGGGTGTTCGGGCAACGTCACGCCGACCTGCACGTACAAATCCGTGCGCACGCCGCCCGTGGCGGGCAAGCCCCGCCCGCGCAGGCGGAAACGCTTGCCTACCTGCGTGCCCGGCGGGATTTTGAGCCGCATGGTCTGGCCTTCCAACGTCGGCACGTTGACCTCCGCGCCGAGCACCGCCTGCCACGGCGGCACCAACAGATCGTGATAAAGATCGCCGCCGGCCTCCACGCGGAACTCCGCGTGCGGAGCCAGCCGGACGCGCAGATACAGGTCGCCCGATACCCCTCCGCCCGGACCCGCCTCGCCGCGCGCACGCAGCCGGATGCGCTGGCCCTCGTGCACCCCCGCCGGAATTTTCACGTCGTAGGTCTCGGTCTTCGCCCGGCCCGAGGCGTCCGAACGGCGCAGGCTGATGGGTCGGCGCGAGCCGTTGAGCGCTTCCTCCAGGGTAACGGAAATGTCCGCTTCCACGTCCGCGCCGCGCTCGGGCGCAGCCTGTTGTCCCCCCGCGCCAAAGAAATCGAAGCCACCACCACCACCGTTCCCGGAGCGGCCCTTGCCGCCGAAGAACTGCTCGAAAAAATCGCTGTAGCCCGTGCCGCCGAAGTCGAATTCGACCCCCCCGCCGCCCGGACGCCGCACGCCGCCCCCGGCCCGGCCCGGCCCGCCGCCCGGCGCGCCCTGCCCGTACTGCTGCCAGTCCGCGCCCAGGCGGTCGAACTTCTCGCGCTTGGCCGGGTCGCTCAGCACCTCGTAGGCCTCGTTGATCTGCTTGAACTTCTCCTCGGCAGTCTTCTTGTCCTTGGCCACGTCGGGGTGGTACTTGCGCGCCAGTTTGCGGAACGCCTTGCGGATGTCGTCGGTCGTAGCGGTTTTCGGTACCCCGAGTGTTTCGTAGTAATCGCGGAACTGAACAGGCATGGTAAAGCGACAAAATATATCCGACTTGGCGCTTGTGCGAGCACGCACTTTGCGGCAAAAATCGCGGCCTGCTCCGTTCGGCTTCTCTCTGTCTATGTTTACCATGACCCGCCGCTCCGCCCGTTGTGCCGTCCTATTGTCGGCTGCCTGCGCTTTGGGTGCGATCACTACCTTCGCCGCCGACACCGCCACCTCGCGCGGCGCGTCCACCGCGA
>CAXUHC010000031.1:7000-23105 GCA_964250705.1 uncultured Chthoniobacterales bacterium
GAACGCCAGCGCGGCCAGCGTGTCGAGGTCGGTCATCAATGCAGGCCCTCAGTGAAGCCGGGGCGCCTTCAGGAAGGACCGCCGGTCGATCGAGGGCACCGCCACCTCGCGCGGCGCGTCCACCGCGACCGGCACCGGCCCGATTGGCCGGGCGGTCCAGACCGCCACGCAGGCCGTCGTCGACGATGTCACCCCGCTCAACACGCTGGAAACCCAGAGCGTCTACGTCTTCACCGCGCCGTTCCGGGAAAAGGAATTCCGCACCCCCAGCCCGCTGGCTCCCGGCGGGAGGCAGTCCAACTACGAGCACCTCGACGAACTCGAAAACGTGTTCGAATACGGCCACCGCATCCACCTGGCCGACAAGCTCTACCTGAAGCTGGGCGTCGAATACAAGCGGTACGACTTCGGACAGACCAACGCCCCGCTGCCCTCGACGCTTTCCACCCTGCACGGCGAGATCAACCTCGAATACCTCGTGCACGGACAGCCCGCCGCCTTCATCAACTTCAACCCCGGCGTTTACTACGGGAACTCGAAGATCAGCGCCGGAAGCTTCGATATCAACACGGCCATCGGGACCTTGTTCCCGGTCCCGTTCCTCAAGAACGTCTACGGCCTGATCGGCATCGAGGTCTCGATCATGGCTCGCAACCCGGTGCAGCCGTTTGGCGGGTTCGTGTGGCTCATCAACGACCATCTGCGTTTGCAGGCGGTCCCGGAGGAACCGCGCCTGATCTATTCCGTAAACAAGCAGCTCGATTTCTTCGTGGGCGGCGAGGTGAACGGCACCTCGTTTAAACGCAACAGCGACGACGACGCCCGGCCGCAGTTCAAGCGGTTCAGCAAGGGGGTCATTGCCTTCAGCGAGGAGCGGGTCGGCGCGGGGCTGACGTACACGCCCATCGAGGCGGTCGACATCGACATCAGCGGCGGCTGGGACATCCAGCGCAGCTTCAACTATTACCGGGGCGATTCGAAGCGTTTCATCACGGACGGCGCGCCGTACTTCAAGCTGGAGGTCAGCGCGAATTTTTGAGTCGTCAAAAAGATAGGGATGGCTCTCGGAGCCGGTCCCTGGAATCCTCTGGATGCCGTGCCCGTCCCAGTGGATTCGCCTTCCGGAAACAATGGGGACCGGCTCGGAGAGCCGTCCCTACCTCGATAGCGGTTTTTCGCCGCTCGGAACGCGGTCGGCGCGCCATCTGCTTCTGTGATGGCCTGCCATGACGCGTTCCTGCTTCACCTTGTTGACCGGCCTTGTACTCCTGCTGCTCGGCTTCCTGCCAGCCGCGCGCGGTGCAGACGAACTTCCGGCCAACGTCGGTCTCGGGCTGCGGCGGCTGGCGGCCTGGGACGCCACGCAACCCCGCACGGCGGCCGCCTCGGAACGCCGTGCCCGGCTCGCGACCGCTCTGCCGGGGTTGGCAGAACGCGTCCAAACCACCGGCGACGCGAGACGCGCCGTGGTGGATGTCGACATCGACGGCAAGGTCACGCCCGCTGCGGTGAGCGATGCGCTGACGGCCCTCGGCGCGACCGTGTTTGCGCAGGCATCAAACGTCGACGGAGGTAGCACTCTCAGCGCGCGTCTGCCGCTCGATCAGACCGGCGCGGCGGCACGGTTGCCGGGCGTGCGCGCGCTTTCGCTGGTCCGGCGGCCCCACCATTGGATCGGCAAGGCCACTACCCAGGGCGCAAGCGTCCTGCGGGTCCTCACGACCGGCAACGCTGGCTCCGGTGGACAGGGAATCACGGTCGGCGTGCTTTCGGACAGCTTCAACGCCGCCACCTTGGATTCGGTCGGCCAGTCCCTCGCTGACCACGCCGCCGACGATGTCGCCAGCGGCGATTTGCCCGGCCCCGGCAATCCCTACGGGCACGTGACGCCCGTCACCGTGCTCGCCGACGCCGACCCTGCCGACCCCGCCAACACGGACGAAGGCCGCGCCATGCTCCAGATCGTGCACGATCTCGCGCCCGACGCCAACCTGGTTTTTTGCACCAACGGCGCGACTCCGGCCGCCTTCGCCGCCAACGTCCGCGCCCTGCGCACCAACCCCGCCGCCCCCTGCGACGTGCTCGTGGACGACGCCGTGTTCGACGAGGAACCTTTCTTCTCCGACGGCCCCGCCGCGCGAGCGGTGGACGAGGTGGTCCACAGTGCCGATCTCCCCGGACGGCCCGTATTGTACTACTCCGCCGCGGGCAGCCTGGGCGCGGACGGCAGCTACGACGCCACGTTGAATCTCGTCGCCGATGACGTGGCGCGTGCCAGCGCCAAGGGCAACCTGAAGCTCGGCCAGGTGCCCGCCGAACTGACCGCCGGCGGCTTCCACAGCTTCGATACCCGTACGGGACACGTCGTCCTGTCGCAAAAAGTCTTCGTCGCGGGCGCGCCTGCCACGCTAAATTTCCAGTGGGACGATCCGTGGGTGCACGGTCTGGTCAGCACGACTTACAGCCTGCTCGTCTTTGATGCCCAGGGAAATTACCTGCCCGGGGTCAGCGGCATCGAAGACAGCCAAGCGATGGGCCACGCGATCCAGTTGGTCGATCTGCCGCTCGGCGCGAACAAGACGCAAGCGGTGTACCAACTCGCCATCGCGCGCCGCGCCGCCGGTCTCCAGCAGGCGACGCACCTACGCTACCTGGTCCGTACCGAGGGGGCGTACCGGGCGAAAAAATTCACGCCGTACAACGTGCCTTCGATCTACGGTCATGCTGCCGCGCACGGCGCGGATGCCGTGGCCGCCTTTGCCTACGACAACCTCGCGCAACCGGAGAACAACGGTTCCGCCGGACCGGTAACGATCTGTTTCGACAACAACGGCAATCGCCTCGCCACCCCCACAACCCGGCTCGCGCCGTCGTTCGCGGCGGTCGACGGCGTGGACACGACGTTCTTTCCCGCCACGCCGGGTGCGGATACGGACGGCGACGGCCTGCCCAATTTCTACGGCACCAGTGCCGCCGCCGCGCACGTGGCCGGAATCGCCGCGCGGATGCTCCAGGCCGCTGGCGGACCGGGGTCGCTCAGCGACGCGCAAGTGCGTTCGGCGTTGCAAAGCACGGCTGCCGCGCACGATCTCGACCCGTCGGCTTCCCAGGCCGTCGCCACGGACGCGGACGGGGTTTATACGGTGACGCTCGCGGCGGCCGGGGATTCCAGCGACTTTGCGGCGTTCGACAAAGCGTTCTTCAAACTCGGCTTCGCCGGACCGGAGGCGAGCGAGCTACAATCGGTGACGGTCAATTTGAAACGCGCGGGCGAACAGTTCGATCCCGATGGCGTCACCGGGTTTCCGTTCAAGGTCAGCCATGCGGGCAGCACCATCATCGCCGACAACGTGGCGGCGACGTTCAGCGGCGCGGGCAAGCATCCCGCCAAGATGACGCTGACCTTCGCGCCGGGCACGTTCAAGCCCGGCGACACGCTGGCGTTCGGCATCGACCGCGACGTGGCCGCGCTTAACGCGGGCGGCAACTCGGCGGACTTGCTCACCGGCGCGACCGTCAAAGCCAGGGTACTCGAATACGGCACGAAAACCAAGGCCGCCGGTGCGTTCGTCGACCAGATGGGCACGGGCTACAGCCCGGTCACGGGTGCTGGGCTGATCGATGCGGCCGCCGCGTTGGCGGCGGCGCTGGGCGGCTCGTGAGCCATGGTAGGGAGGAGCGTCTCTGCTCCTCCCAAACTTACCCAATGTGCATGGAAAGTAGACGGTAAGCCGCGTGAGCAAATGACGCGAAACGGGACGGCGTTCATCCGCTCGCGCCGCTGACCTTCGGTTCCTGAGCGCTACTGTGCAAACTAGGGAGGAGCAGGGACGCTCCTCCATACCTTATCTTGGAAATCAACGCCGTTTCCTACGCCTTGGCGCACCAAAATGTTTGCCTGGCTCCACCCGTGCCGGTGTCTTGACCGGTTCGTCGTCGTCGGAGTCCACCGGGCGAAAATCCACCTGCCGTTTGAACGTATCCACGTTCGCCACCTCCACCGTGAGGTGATCGCCGATGCCGAAAATTTTCTTGCGCCGCTTGCCCACGAAACGCAGGCGCACCGCGTCGAACTGGTAGAAATCGTCGTCCAGTTCGGAAACGTGGATCAGCCCTGTCAATACAAACTCGGGTAACTCCACCAACAACCCGTAGTTGCGCACGTCCACCACCACCGCCGGGAACGTCGTCGGCGCGTCTTCCTCGCCCTCCGCCGGACGCTCGTGCAACAGGTTCTGGAAGTATTCCAGCTTCTTGAGCTTGACCGATTCACGCTCGGCATCCGCCGCCACGCGTTCCGTGCTCGAAATGTGCGCTGCCACCGCGGTGAGGTCGCCCGTGCTGACCCGCGTACGTTTCTCGTCGCCGGTGATGAGCGCCAGCGAGCGGTGTACCACCAGGTCCGCATAGCGCCGGATGGGGCTGGTAAAATGCGTGTAATTTACCTTGGCCAAGCCGTAATGCCCCTGCGGCGAGACATCGTAGATCGCGCGCTTGAGGCTCTTGAGCAAGCCGAGCTTGATCGCCTCTTCCTCCGGTTGTCCGCGCACGATGCGCAGCAGTTTCTGCATCTCGGGCCGGTGCGTCAGATCGCCCACGCGATAATCGTAGCTCGCCGCAAAGTCGCGGAACTCCAGCAGGCGGTCGCTGTCCGGGTCTTCGTGCACGCGGTAGATCGCGGGCACCTGCCGGTTTTTCAACTCGCGTGCCACGACCTCGTTGGCCGCCAGCATGAATTCCTCGATCAACTGGTGCGAAATATCGTTCTCGATTTTCTCCAGCCGCACGGGCCGTCCGTTTTTGTCGAGATGCACCTTGACCTCCGGCATGTCGAGGTCGAGCGACCCGTTTTTGAATCGGTTTTCGCGCAACAGCGAAGCCAGCCGCCACGCGCCGTGCAGCGCGCCCGCCAGCGGCGACGCCTTCACCGGTCCCTGTAGGAGCGCAAAGGCTTCCCGGTACGTCAGCCGCGCCTTGCTGCAAATGACCGTCCGCGCAAACCGCACGTGCTTGATCGCCCCGCCCCGTCCGAAGTCGATGAACACCGAGTACGTCAGCCGGTCGACGCCCGCCTTGAGCGAGCAGACGCCGTTGCTCAGCCGCTCGGGCAGCATCGGGATCACGCGGTCGGCGAGATACACGCTGTTGCCGCGCTCGAACGCCTCGCGGTCCAGCGCGCCGCCGACCGGCACGTAATGGCTCACGTCCGCGATGTGCACTCCCAGCCGCCACCCACCGTTGGGCAACTCTTCCACGCGGATCGCATCGTCGAAATCCCGCGCGTCGTCGGGATCAATCGTCACGATGAAATCCTGCCGCAGATCCTCGCGCCGGTCGGCCTCGACCGGGTCCACGGCCTCGGGAATCTGCCGGGCCGCTTCCATCACGTTGCGCGGGAATTCTTCCGGCAGATGGTACTTGCGGATGATCGACAGCATGTCCACGCCCGCCTTCGCCGCCGGGCCGAGCACCTCGATGATCTTGCCCTCGGGATTGACGTGGCGCATCTCCCACGGCTCCAGTCGCACGACGACCTTGTCGCCCACGTCCGGCTGCTTGGGCAGCACGGTCTGTTCGGGGTGTACGTAGACGTTGTGGATGAAGCGTGGATCGTCCGCCACCACGTAGAAAAATTGCTTCGATTTCTGGAGCGTGCCGACCACCGTTTCGCTCGCGCGCTTGAGGATGCGGATGACCCGGCCCTCCCGCCGCTGGCCCGCTCCCGGGCCACGGTAGCGGCGTTCCTTGGCGTCCACGAATCCCTCGCGGTTGACGCGCGCCAGCACGCGGTCGCCGTGCAGCGCGACCCAGGTGTTCTCGGCGGTGATGAACAAGTCCGACTGCCCGGGCGTCTCGCTGATGACGAACGCGTAGCCCTTGTCATTGAAATGGATCACTCCCGGGAACAGATCCGCCGTGTCGGGCTTTACATACCGATCCTTCTTGATGCGGGCCACCGCGCCCTCCTGCTCCATCTGGCGCAGGGTTTCCTTGAGCACGGGCCGGTCGTCCGCCGTGAGGCCGAGTTTCTTGGTGAGTTCGACCTTGTCGAGCGGTTGGTATTTGGGCGAGGCCAGCAGACGCGAGATTTTCGCGCGCAGGTCGCCGCCGGGAGCGGCAGAAGATTTCATGTTTGGCTGACCTCGCGGAACACGGCGGCGCGGCGGGTCACGGAGCGCAACATACCCGGAGC
Organism: uncultured Chthoniobacterales bacterium; assembly: GCA_964250705.1. GTDB lineage: Bacteria > Verrucomicrobiota > Verrucomicrobiia > Chthoniobacterales > SZAS-18 > CAHJWO01. Next base: position 13,194 of record CAXUHC010000031.1, read on the forward strand.
GAGGCGCGCCGACAATCACCATCTCGCTGGCTTGTGAATTGCTAGCACTCTGAGGATGCTTGCGCTCCCGACGCTCCCCGCGGCCCCCGCGCCGCCGGGAAGACGCGGACCGGAGTTCCTCCCCGCAGAGCCGCCTGCTCATGGTCCACGCTGGTTCGAACGCACGGGTATCGCCCTGGTTTTGATCTTGCTGACCATCTGCTTGCGTCGGCCGGACGCATGGTTTCAACCGCAGTTCGAGCTGGAAGACGGCGCGGTGTTTTTTGGTCAGAATTACAACTTCGGCTGGCGCGCAATTCTGACGCCTTACTCGGGTTATCTTCACCTGATCCCGCGTCTCGTGGCTTTCGTGGCGGGCGCGCTGCCGCTGACGGTGCAACCGGCAGTATACGGTTACGTCTCGCTGGCGTTGCTGCTCGCCGTGATTGCCCGCTTGTTCAGGCCCGCCATCCGGTTGCCGCATAAGCTCTGGCTCGCCCTCGCGGTGATCTTGATGGTGCGCGGCACGGGCGAAGCGCTCGCCAATCTGACAAGCGTGCAATGGTTTCTGGCGCTGGTGCCGCTGCTGATGATCCTGGAGAACGAAACGCCGCGGTCGCCCCGACGTGCGGGGTGGGACCTGGTCGTGCTCGCGCTCATCGGCTTGAGTAGTCCCATCGTCGCTCTTTGCACGCCGCTGTTTGCGTGGCGGCTGGCGCGGACCCGTTCGCGCTGGAGCGTGCTCTGTCTGAGCGTGGCGGTGGCCACCGGGGTGGTCCAACAATGGTTCCATCATCGGCAGCCGGTCGATCCTTCCGTGGCCCCCACCGCCGGGCAATGGGCCGTCTTCCTCGGCTCGAAATGCGCCGGAGTGCTCCTGTTTGGAAACGATCTGGCGCAGACCGCCGTTTCGCCGTGGCTGGCGCTCGGGCTGCTCGTCGGCCTGGTGGCGCTGCTCGCCAGTTTGACCCACCGGCAACCGGCTTGCCGCCAGCCCACCATCGTATTTGCCCTTTTCGCTGCGCTGCTCCTCCTTGGCGGAGTGCTGCGCTTCGTCAAAACCATCGACCTGTGTCTGCCAATCTTGCAGGAGGACCGCTATCTCTATCTGCCCCGGTTGATGCTCGTGTGGGCTTTGCTGGTGCACGTCGGCGCGCGGTCGGGTTGGCAGCGTCTCCTGCTCGGCGGCGCGCTTTCGCTCGCGGCGCTGTCCGCCGTCGTGGATCTACACTGCCCCGCCCGCCCGGATCGGCACTGGGCGCAACAGGTCGCCGGCATTCGTCCCGGTCGTTGGACCTGGCTCAAATACAACCCACATTGGAATATCTACCTCAACGGTCCTTTGATGCCAGGCGACACTCCGGCGGGCAATCCCGCGCGCTGGCGCGACGTGCTCGCCACCCCGCCCGTGTTGATCAAACCCGCCGCGGTCGCCCAGCAAACGTTGGTCAACGACCAGCCGTTCCTGCAGCTCGACGCTCCCGGCTGCGTGCTCTTTGACATCCCCGCGCAAAGCAGGGCGATCAGTGGCCGGTGCGTCTTGCCACCGGGAGCGGCCCCTGGCGCCGTGGTCGAGTTTCAATTGGTGCTCCTGTCAAACTCCCTGCCGCCCGCCGTTCTGTGGAGCCACCGTTGCGACCCCGGCGTTGCCCGCGACCGCTTGCCCGTGCGCTTCGAGGGCGCCTTGCCCTTCAACGATACGGGGCAGATCATGCTCACCGTCCAGCCCGTTGCCGCCGACCGCGCATCCCCCGGAACTCCCGCCGCCGGCGGTTGTTGGTCGGAGATCGTCTTCCGTTGAGAAAAATTTTGTGGATTCCGCCTAAAAATTTCTCCAAATGCCGTTAACATGCTGTTCGTCCCATGCACGTCTCCGACCTTCGAGGCATCCTCCAATACATCCCCCGCTTCCGGGATAAAACGTTCGTCATCGCCATCGACGGCGAGATCGTGGAAGCGGAGAATTTTTCCAACGTGCTGCTCGACCTGGCGGTCCTGCGCTCGCTGAACATCAAGGTGGTGATCGTCCACGGCGCGCGCCACCAGATCGAGGCCCGCGCCGCCGCCGCCGGCACCCCGGTTTCCAACGCCGACGGCTCCGGCATCACCGACAAACCCACGCTCCAGATCAGCCTCGACGCGGCGACCCGCCTCACGCACGAAATCATGGAAGGCCTCACCAGCGTCGATTTGCGCGCCGTCTACGCCAACGCCGTCATCGCCTACCCCGCCGGCATCCTCGGCGGCGTCGATCAACAATACACCGGCAAGATCGACCGCGTGGACGCCGCGAGTTTGCAGCTCTTTCTCGACCAGGGCATCATCCCCGTCATCCCGCCACTCGGCTTCGACGGCGACGGCAAAACCTACCGCATCAACTCGGACACCGTGGCCGTCGAGGTCGCCGACGCCCTGCGCGCCGCGAAAATCATCTTTCTGTGCGAAAACGGGGCCCTCAAAAACGACGACCATCTCGTGCGTCAGCTTTCGGTCGAGGAAGCGGAGGAACTCGTCAAAAAACATCGCCACTCGGCGGAACAAAAAGGACTCGGTCTCAAGCTGGAAGCCGCTGCCCGCGCGTGTCGCCAGGGCATCCCCCGCGTTCATCTGCTCGACGGCCACGCCAACGAGGCGCTGCTGGCCGAACTCTTCAGCAGCGAGGGCGTCGGCACGATGGTGCATTCCAACGAATACCAGCACGTCCGCCGCGCCTTCAAAAAGGACGTGCGCCGGATCATGTCGCTCATTCGCCAATCCGTGCAGAACGAGGAACTCGTGCACCGCACGCGTCAGGATATCGTCACGCGCATCGAGGATTACTGGGTGTTGGAAATCGACCGCAATCTGGTCGGCTGCATCGCGCTGCACCCCTACCCTGAGGAGGGTAAGGCAGAGTTGGCTTGCCTTTATGTCAGCCGCAATCGCGAGAATGCGGGCTACGGTCGCAAGCTGATGACGTTCGTAGAGGACCTCGCGCGCAAGGAGGGGTTCAAGGAGATGTTTGCCCTCTCGACGCAGGCGTTTGTTTATCTGCAGCAGAAAGGTGGCTTCCATGAGGCTGCTCCCGAAGTGCTGCCACCCACGCGGCGCGAGAAATACGAGCAGAGCGGTCGGCATTCCAAAGTGCTCATCAAACCGCTGACGCCCCCGTCGGCGTGATGCCACCCCGTTGTCCTCTTTCGTTCCCAAGTGGCACTTGGGAAAGTACTTGCTGGAAAGATTTAACTCCGTTCGCATCACCCGGAACGGACCACAATTTATTTTGGGGTAATATTGGGTAGTATTTAACGCTTTGTTGCAAGAGGAGCGAGCACGGGGATGTGTGGAGAGGCCTTCGACCATCGTTGTCCACCGGCGACCACCGGTGCCGCGGCGGCGAGTGCTTGCGCAAAAACGGCCACGCCATCAACGGAACGCAACGGGCCGGATGCCTGGAGCGCGGGCGCACGTTCAGCCTGGAGCCGCGAGGTCCGCGCTACGACCAGAAGTTCAAGGCGCAGGTGCTTGTCCGCCTACCAGGACCGCGTGAGCACGCGGGGCATCCAGAGCACGTGCGGCGGGCGCTACCAGACCCCGATGGAAATGGGTGGAGGGAAAAAGCCATTACTACCCCGCAGACGCCCAAGCAGTCTACTTTCATCGATTGGGAAATTATATACTTGACAAACACGCCATAGCAAGGGCGGATAAAAGAGTTGCCGCTTTTTTAAGCTGACATTCCCACACTCGAAACACCGTCCAACCTTTGCTTTGGAGCTGTTTCGTCACGTCGGCGTCTCGCTCCGTATTCCGTTTGATCTTGGCCGTCCAGTAAGCCTTTGACGACTTCGGCGCGCGGAAGCAAAGCGGGCACTTGTGCCAAAAACAACCGTCCACGAACACAGCAACCTTCGCCTTGCGAAAGGCGAAGTCGGGGCGACCCGCCAGCGGCAGATGCCGACGCCAGCCCGTGATGTGAGTCGCCCGCAGAATGGCGGCCATTTTAAGCTCCGTGCTTTTGTTGCCGCGCCCACGCACAGCGGCCATGATTTCAGACCGCGCTTGCTTGCTAATCTTGTCCATCAGCTTTAGTGCCTATCCGAATATTGAACTGCTTCCGCTGTAGCCACGGCGACAGAGCGCCGTCCCTACAGCCGGAGGTTATTCGGATAGGCACTAAGCTCGACTTTATCCAAAATCAGGCGGCGTAGGCGAGTATTTCACCGAGGTGTTCGAAGAGGGCGGCGGGAGGTTTTCGCTTGTTGGTGTTATTAGCCGACATGCAAAAGCCAGTTGTTGCCAGAGGCAGCGACGGACTTGGGCGAGCGCATCCGAGAAGGTCGGCAACGCTTTTTCGTACCACGCGGCCTGCCGCACGGAAGCCTGCCAGCCGGGTTGTCGATGCACGAGCAGGGCGACGAGCGAGAAGAGGCCCAAGCGCAACGGGGTGGAGCGCGCGACGGCCAGATCGTTCCACTGGCGTTGGCCTTCGAGGCCGAGGTGCGCGCGGACTTCCTGGAACGTCACTTCCATCGCCCAGCGGCGCACGAAGACACTCACGATCTTCGCGGCGGTCGAGTCCGCGTCCGTTGAGAGCAACGCCTGCGGCTCGAACCTTCTCTTGGGATCGCGGATGAGCACCCAGCGCAGGGCCACGGGTGGCAGGCCGCTGTGATACCACACGGCGGTGTCGCTGGTGACTTCCAGCCAGCGCCAGGCTCCGCCGTACCACGGCACGCGTACCCGGCTCCAAACCGTATCCGGTTCTGTCAGACGCTTGGCTAAGGTGGGCGGCCTCCGGCCCTTGCGGCGCGGGCGTCCCCTTTGCGCGACGACGCGGACCGGGGCGGGTTCATAAAGCGCGGCATCCAAACGCAGGCGTGTGACCAGCGTGACTGGCGCGGGCAGCCGCTGGCGCCAGGCCAGCAACTCCAAGGCCGCGTAGCCGCTGTCGGCCACCACGGTGAGGGCCTGGTTGGGCAGCCAGCGGCGCACCTGGCCAATGAGTCCGCGTGCCCGCTCGACCAGCGGCTTGTGTCGGCGAACACGCCGCACGTAGGGCGCGTAACGCGCCGAAGGACAAAGGACGGTCAAGAACGGCAGCGCCCACACCCGCCCGGGCCCAACGGATCGGCACGAGCAGGTGCAGGCTCAACCAACGCAGACCGCTGGTCTTCTGGAAGCACTCGCGGCTGGAGCGCACCGCATCCCGGTAGATCGCTCGCGCCGTGATCTTGGGTCCACGGCGGCGTTCCACGGTCTCATCCAAACCGAGGATCAGCGGACCCGTCGGCACGAACGCGGCGACTAACAACCTGAGCAAAATGCCCGCCGCTGCCCGTGCCGACCAGCGTGCCCGGTTAAGGAGGCGATGGTAGTTTTGGAACCCGGCATCGCCGGCCAAACCGAGCGCACGCAACGCGGCGGTGAGAACGTGGTTGGCCGGAGCGAGCAGCGTGCCGCAGAGCAACGCTTGCGCGCGCCGCCAGCTTGGACGAGTAAAAAGCGAAGCGAAGGCTGCGCAAACAGCCCCGACTTCGGCGGGTGGAGTAAACATGGCGGGGAGTCACTTTGAGAGGTGTACTCCTTCACTGTTACCTACCCGCTCCTGTTTCCAAATTGGCTAAAGTCGAGCTTAGCTGGCGCGGGCACGGCTTGAATCCATGAGTCTTCGTACTGCACGAGATTCAAGATGTGTTGCGGCTGAATCAGAAACGGCTTGTGCGTGATTTTGAAGCGGTAGGCGGACGTGGGAACATGCCGAATGATCGTGAATTGCGACCCCATGCGGCTGCCAGGTGAAACAATGCTCGCCTGTTCGCGCATCACTTTCCTCGAAATTGCCCCGGTCATTTACCGCCCAAACATACTCGCTGCTGATGTAGCGACCCGCTTTATGCGCCATCAAGATAAACTCCAGCGTGTCTATGCTGCGGACCATTATCATAACGCGCAAATCATCGTACTGGTTGAACGATTCATTCACGCGGGCATTCCACACCTCTAAGACGGCCCTCCCGGTCGCTTGAACATCGGCCAAGGGATCGGCGATGCCGGACGAATAAAGCGGAGAATTTCTTCCGGAAATCGCCCGGATGCGAGTTTGGGTAAACGGGTTCTGATTTTTGACTGTCTTAACAGACCACGCGCGATTCTCCCATGACACGTCGGCCACGCCTAGCGGCTTGCCTTTGTGGTCGCCGTCGATGGCGTGCGCGAAAATGACGCTAAAATCATCGGAAGTATGCACTCGGCATACCCATGATTTCAGCGGGTAGAAACTAAGGCCCAGTCACTTTTTCGGCTTAGTATTACAGTTGTAGGTAGTGATTACCTGGCCGTTGCTTTTCGTTGCAAGTCGAGGTTGTAGGTGGTGATGAAGAGGTGGATGGCATCGAGGTGGTTTTCGGCGCACTTGGAAAAGAAAGATGTCCGGCGCACCAGGCGGCTGAGCCGGGCCCGCAGGGTGCCGAACCAGCGTTCCACATGGCAAGTCTCGCCTTCCTCTTTGCCGCAGCAGCGATGCGTGTGCTTGGGAAAGGCAGCCGCATAGGCATCCCAAAGGTCGCTGCGCGTGGCGCGGCCCCGGTAGCTCTTGGGCAAGGAGACCCGCAGATCGCTGGCGCTTTGCAGGCTTCTGTCGCCCAGCGTCCAGCCCACGATCTGGCGGGTTCTGCGGCATAGCGCCACCCAGAGCCAGAGTTGGCAGGCTTTGCCGCCCACGAAGCTCCAAAGCTCGTCCGAGTGCGAGCACGTCACCGTTCCGACCGGGCAAAAGCTTGTCCACGAAGGCGGGCAGAGCCTGCGCTTTTTTCCCCCACCCAGCGGATGACCGTTTTGTAGCAAACGCCGAAGGTGCGGGTGATCCCCCGGATGCTCATGCGGTCTTGGTAGGCCGCCACCACTTGGTCCTTGAACTTCTGGTCGTAGCGTGCGCCCGCGGGCTGCAAGACAAACGTGCGCCCGCACGCCAGACACTTGGCTCGCTGGTCCCCGTTCTCGGCGTGGCCGTTCTTGCGGAGGGAGCTGCTGCCACACCGGGCGCAAACGTGGACAATGGTCGTCGAAAGCATCCCCGAACATCCCGCTTGCTCACCGCCTCCGCAACGGTCATGTTCTCACTACCCGGATTTCGGCGATACTCGACGGGTTTCCATAATCCATTCTTCGGCTTATGGACCCGAACAGCAAGTTCGTGCTCAGTGTTTCCAGCGACCCCCACTGCCAATACGGAATAAACGCCACGATTTAAGAATGCGCTCGCATACACACGCGCTTCTTTCAACGCGACGCCGATATTCTTGGGGTCGGCTTTGGCTTCCCCGATGATCAACGGAACGTCCGGCCTCTGTCGATCAACCACGATAAAATCCGGGTATCCCGCGCCCTTGCCCCGTTTGGAGGCCGTCGCAAGAGTTTCGGCAAGAAATGGATATTCTCGGTATTCATTATGCCAAAGGAGGTTCCCCTTCGGAGGGCGCGACAAGTCCCAGCCACGAATCGCAAGCAATTCGCGCGCAGATATTACAGCGCGTTCTTCGGTGAGGACTAGCGTGGAGGTCATAAAGCGAGTAAACCGCTTGCTTGGCTTGCCGCTAAGGAAGCCTGCAAACGAGGATGATCGGATTCCCACCAGCCTAGTCAACAACTGAAATTGCCGTGTTCGCTTGGAGCCATCGCACGTCCACGCCCTGCCGGGCCTTTCAGTTGCTTGGGGCGCGACACATGAGCCGCTTACCCACGGTCGCGCCTTCGGTGCGCCATGAACCACGCCGATTTCTGCGTGATGCCAATCTCTTTCGAGAGTTGAATCGAGGAAATGCCCTTGCGGGAAACCGTCATCAAATACATGGCGTAAATCCACTTTTGCAGGGAGATTTTCGACTCCGCCATGACCGTTCCGGTGCGGACGGTGAAACGTTCCCGGCAAGATTTACAGGTAAGAATTTTCCCGCCGTTGAGTCGGACTCTTCCACCTCGACAAACGGCAGTTCCACCGTCCAATCGTGAGGAAGATCGACCATGCACCAAGAACTATCATCGATTCGCAAAAGCACGACCCGAACGCCATTGAACGGATTGTGTCCTACGATCTGGCCGGCCTTGGCTTCGGTACCGGCCGAAGACGGGGTGATCAACACATCTCGGATTCCATCTGGATCAAAAGCGGGCCTCGCCAAGATGTTATCGGCTTATTTACGGGTTATTTTAACGTTCTTGCTGCCATCCAATAAGCCCGTGCCGGACTGGCTTGGTTCAGCAGCATTGATTCCTTGCGCGAGCCATCGGAGCGTTGGTCCCAACGCTGCGGATAACGCCCGTCCTGACCCAGAAGATTGTCGTGGACGTAGACCAGGGTGAGCCGCACGAGGTCGGTCCAGTGCGGATCGCCGTCCCGCTCGTGGACGGCCAGGAATGCTTCGAGGAGCAAATGGGCGAACCTGCCGCTGTCGGCGACCGCACCATCTTTGCGAACCCAGGTCTTTTCGGCGGCTTGGGCCATGCGCTTGGCTTCGTCCAAGTAACGTGCTTCGCCGGTGATTTTGTGGAACAGGCAGTTTGCCCGGATCATCAGCGCCGAATTGTACGAATATTTCTGGCGGACGATCCGGCCGTCGAGCCGAATGTTGTCCCAATAGAGGCCGTCCTCGTCTTGCAAATGCGAGTTGATCCAGGCATACAAACGCTTCGCGGTTTCGAGATATTTGTCGTCTCCGGTGAGTTGGTAGAGACGAAGCGCACCGACGATGGCCGGTGCGTTGGTGCAGGTATGCTTCGACGCGAGAAACTTTTCCCGCCAGTACAGACCGCCGCCCAATTTGTCGTCCTCGCAGCTCGTGACAAAACGGAAGGTCGCCGCCGAACGATCCAGGTATTTTCGGTCCTTGGTCACCTCGAACACCTCGGCCAAGGCGAGGACGAGCCACGCGTTATCATCATAGTAGCGGTCCGTGTCCTCCGTTCCGGGTAGCGCGTCGAAACCCTCCCGGCCATCGTGATCCATCCAATAAACCTGGATGGCATCCGCGTAATCACGTGTCTCGGCGAGGTATTTCTCCGGCTGCACCACCGAGGCGGCGGCCAGCGCGGTCAGTTGGACACCTACTCCCCACATGAAAGACGGATGCGCCGGAACGCCGCGTTGGTTGGGGGCTTGTTCGGCGTAGAGATGGGGTGTCGGCAGCCAGAGACTTTGGCGGATCGCCGCCAAGGTTTCGGTTCCCCACTGCTCGTAAGGCGGGGGAGCATCGGCGCCGTGGGCGGACAGAAGGGCTCCGAGCCAGAGGACGAACAGGAGCATGCCAACGTTTTTTGTGATCATAGGGGAGGTGGAAGTCTTCTCCGTTTTGCCTTTCGGAATGTCAAGACGTTCTTGCAGCCCGTAAGCTGTACCGATGTGATTAGATTTTGCGCCAGATCTCAAAACTTGCCTGACTGCCTATCCAGATAATGGGCAGTTGAGATGCGATACAGATGAGTGAACGCGCTGCCTGCCAACAAGAGGGCCCGTCGTCATCCCCGCGCCAAGCGCATCGCCAGCACCGGGGGCTGCTTCGGGTTGACCGACGAGCTTTGGGCCTTGATCGAACCACTTTTGCCCGTGCACAAAACCCGCACTTTCTCGGCGGCGGGCGGCCCCGCGTGCCGGACCGGGTGTGTGCGGAGGCGATCTTCTTCGTGCTGCGCATCGGTTGCCAGTGGAACGCGCTTTCCGCCACCGCCTTTGTGCGAGTTCCACCGCCCACGACCCCTTTCAGGTGTGGGTGGAGGACGGCTTCTTTCTGCGTTTCTGGCAGGCAGGCCTGGCCGCGTACGACGTCTTGCGAGGCATCGACTGGACCCGGATGAGCACCGACGGCGCGATGACCAAAGGCCCCCTTGGCGGGGGGAAAAACCGGGCCTTCTCCGGTGGACCGCAGCAAGCGAGGCACCAAACGCTCCTTGCTCGCGGAG
>CAXUHC010000032.1:0-5097 GCA_964250705.1 uncultured Chthoniobacterales bacterium
CCATGATGCGCTTGCTTGTACGACGACTCACCTGATTAACTCCACAGGTTCTAAGATTATTTTTAGACATATGTATTAATTTTTTGAGTGTGGACCGCCTTGTGGCTGGATCGAGGGATGGGGTTGATTTGGGGTCGGCGGGCTTATTCTTGGTTAGGGAGTTCATAGCAGCAGGAGCCTTTGAGGGTTCGGACGGCGGCGTAGAGCCATTCGAGCTCATCGGTGCGCCCGTCGTAGAGGAAGGAAATCACCTGCTCGTCAGACGGATGCCCACTGAGGATCACGTCCGCGAGGGAGTTTTTACCATAGAAAAAGGACCAGTCCCCCATGGATGAGTCCACGCCAAACACGATCTTGGCGTTCCGAAGCTGGTCGCGGACCTCTGCATCCTGTAGAGACTTGGAGGGCAGCGGTGTTTCTCCCAAGGGATCGGTCAGCTCGCCATCCGCTTCACGGTCTGCGTCTACTATTGGCGTGGGTTCCCCGTAGAACGCCGCGATCGCTTCGCCGGTTAAACCCGGAAGCAGGCCAGCCGTATCGACCGTTTCGCCTGCGTCGGCGTGAGGCGTCAACGAACACTGGAGGAGTAGTCGCAACAGCGCTTGTCGCTGCGATCCGGTGAGGTTCCAGCGTTCGACCAGTCCGGCGTGAACCGCGGACAGATGTGTCCAAAGAATTTCTTCACCTTGAGGATTTTCGTCGAGTTGGACGCCTTCCTCCCACTCCGTAGACCTTTGGGGATGAGTTTCTTCGGGCCGCTCCATGACCTGTTGGGCCTGCGCGCGCTCGCGGGGAGCGAACTCTGGAGCGAGCTCAGGGGCCAGGATGTTCGTGATCGACTGCGTGAGGGGATCGTAGACTTCGACGGATTTAGATAGGGTATTCATTTATTTTTTCTGATTGTAACTAACACGGATTGATGGGTTTGGCGGGCTCCCAACCAGCCACCTGCGGATGTTGCTTCCGAGGTGACCGGTGGGATTGTTCCGCTGGATTGGTTTTAGTGATTCGAGAGCTCCGTGCTCTGCCGTGGGGTGAATCCTGAGGCGTTGACGGCAGCATTCTTCATGGACAACCGGGGGTATGGAATGGTCCCATTCCACCGGCAGGAGAGGCTGTTCACCTCGCGCTTGAGAGCGACGATCGTTGCACGAAGTTCGGCCATCTCCTGCTTTTCCTCGGTGGGCAGACAGCCGTAGCTATCGTCAATGACCGGATGACGACGCCAGCCGCGGAACGCGCGTTGGTCCTCAAACCAAAATGAGAGGTCGTCCGCTTGGATATCGACTAGGTAGAACGAGGCGATCTCGTGGCGGACCCAGCACTCGTTCTGGAGGCTTTCCCATGTGTCTTGTGCGCTCGCGGGGGCGGCGATTCGGAAAACGACCAAGGGAATACCGTGACCGAGGCGTTCGGATAACCGATAGCGGAAGTGGGTGTAGACGATGTCCTCATCCAGGATATCGCCCGGTGAATTCTTCACTACGGCGGCCAGCTGCGTGAGGTTCACGAGCCCGGCGTCGTCAAAACCGATGGCATGAGCGTGACCGGCTTCGTCGACGTACGCAACTTGGTGGATGGCCGGCTTGCGTCGGGCGGAGTTGCCGACGGCCTGAGCTGCGTTGGACTTGCTGCTGCCAGTGGAGCGATGGGTTTTTGCTTTCATGTGTGTTTTAATTTTTCGGGATGTAGTTTTTTCTTGAGCACGGCCAGATTGGCGGTGCGTTATGGAATTGTGCTTGGCCGTGATGTCTTAGTTGGTGTGGCTCTGAATTATTGAACTGCCTGGATTTCGAGTTTCGCAAGCGCTTTGCAGACCGCTAGCCAGTCGAACCGAAGTGTTCGGTGTCCGAGGCGGAGAACTGGAATCTTTCGCCGACGTACCAACTCGTCGACGCCGCGAGCGCTCGCTAAGTTGAGACGTTCCTGAAGTTGCTTCTTATTTAATAGGGGCTGGGAATATGTGTCTATCGCTTTATCCATACTTGTATGTTTAAGCTATATTCCACGGCTCATTGGTTTGTCAACGGGTTTTTGCATACTTGTATGTATCCTGGCGATCTTTCGCGTGTCATGCCGGGCGTTTGACCACATGTTTTGCATACCTGTATGTTTCACAGGTATTCCACGGCATTGCGCTTGTCAAAAGAATATTTACATACGAGTATGCTTCCATGCCCAAACGCCCATCATTCGAGAGTCCACTCCGAGCAGTCCGCAAGGCGCTTCGGTTGTCCCAAGCGGAATTCGCGAAGATTCTGCGAGTTTCCGAACCCTACATCCAAGCGATCGAACTGGGACTCAGGACCATCAGCGATGATCTGGCCGAGGAGGTGTCCTTCCGGTTCGGCGTCACGGCCAAATCGTTGAAGCAGATGAAAGGGGTGCCAGAGGTGTGCCCCCGCAGCGGGACACCAGACGACTCGTTGGAAAACTCCATCCGTTCGTGGACGCGCGATCTCGCGAAGTTGGAAGAGGACAATCTCGCGGATACTTGGACGACAGAACTGACAGCTAGATATGCGCGACTTCTCGAAACCGCCACAGCCGAGGGGAAAAGGATGGTGCTCCAGTACCTTTTCGACCGGTGGCTCCGGCGTACCGCTCGGGATTTGGGCTTGGAGGAAGGCATACTCCAGCAGGTCCGCCGCTCATCCGCCGAAGAGGAAACCCCCACCATGTTCGACGTTATTGCTTCATCGAAGGACTGGGTCAGCCATTATCTCGAAACGCACGCGCACCCAAAAAGTGCTGAAACTGTGCAGAACACGAGTGAGGTTCACCATTTGGAGAAGCTATGATGCGATCAAACTCCAAGGAAATTTGCACTGACAAAAACCGCCAACTTTAACCGTTTATATTGGGGTAAAATCGGGGATCGTGTGCTGAAATCAGGGAGGCACTGTCAACCGGTGGCGATTTTATTGTTTAGTGCTGCCTCGTCCAAGTTTTCTCCGATGGGTAATATCGCCCAAAACTTCTCGGCGTCCCGTCGCAGGACAGCCTTGTGATAGTGACGCCAGAGCACGTCGACTGAACGGTGGCCCAAGTTTGCCCGCAAGGTGTCGACGGATGGATTCACCGCCAGCAAGTTTGACGCATAGGTATGCCGCATCACGTCTTGCACCCACGTTGTAATACCAGCGTGTTCACGCACTGCCCGCAGGCGACGTCTCAAATTTTTGGCAGGTGTAATTTTACCGACCGTGTTCCTATTCTCGCTGACGTACCAATTCAACCATCGGGCGAGCCCCGCCTCAACCTCAATTACCCGGCGAGTGCCCGTTTTCGTGATCTCGGCGGGAAGCAAGATGTGATTTTCGTCAAGATGGACATTCTGCCAGTCCATGCGCTCAAGTTCCTGAGGCCTGATCCCCGCGAACAAGCCAAAGAGATGGTACGGCAGTAACGCTGGATCAAAACCTTGACAGGCTCGCAGTAGGGACTCACTTTCGACGTTCGAGAGGACTTCGACCTCCGACCGAGCGATTTCGGCAAAATCAACATTGTCAGCTGGATTTGCTGCGAGCCAACCCTTCCTTGCCGCGAAATTAAACGCGGCTTTGGCTACCCGCAGGTGCGCGTTTCGCGCCGATGATGGTGTGCCTTCCAAGGCATTGGAGATGTCGTTAGAGGTGATCGCGGCGACCACGGTGTCATCGAAAAGTGAAAATTTTAAGAACGCCGCGCGGACTTGTCGAAGGTACGCTCCACTGCGGGAACCTTTTGATGAAATGAAAATGTCGCGCAGTTTTGCAAACGACACGCTTTCCTCCTGCTGTGTCTTACGAGCGAGGTGCTGACGAACAATCTCGATCAAGGCCGACGGAGGTTCATCGCCGAGCAGCCGAAACGACGCAGCCGCCGCTTCCTTCTGACCTGCCGTCAATCCGTGAGTGGCGATGCCATGATTAAGAACGCGCGCCTTTGTCTGGTCGACGAAAGTGGTGGCTTCGACCTTTGTAGCGAAGAAACGACGCGTGCGCGATCCCGTTTCGCTAAGGTGCGGCGGGACGCTGACGCACCACGGAAGATTGCGGCCTTCGATCTTTACCGGCACAAGTCTAGCCTGTTTGGCCATGGGGCCAACCTCGCACTCAGTGACATTTAGTGCCACTAAAATGCGCACTGAAACGGATTTATCCGACAGAATGCGATGCTATGCGTAGAGGGAGAAGGCATGCAAGAGGGCACGAACACTGATTCGTAATCAGCAGGTCATGGGTTCGAATCCCATCGTTGGCTCTCCAAGCTAAGTGCAACGGAAAGCGTGGCCTACCGATAGGCTCACAAGCAGGTTTTTGCGTCTGGCAGAGCAGCCGTCCGCCAGTTCCTGCCAGTTCTAAGTGCCTCAGCGCAAAGGACCGTGTTTTCCCGCGCGCACACAACCTGCTGTTTTTAGGGTTGTTTATCTGGCGGATGGTGCGCCCCCTCTGGCGCGTTTGCGGCAGTCTCACCGAGCAGACCTGGCTGGGCCGCTTGCGATACCCGGGTGCGGAAATTCTCACCCGCTTCCCTCGTATGTCTGCGTACCTGCGACCCATGGCGAAGACACGCCAGTGACCTCCGCAGGATGCGCTTCTCATGTTATCTGCCACTCGTGTCGGGAGGGGCGATGCCAATGATCGCTGCAATGCCAACCCGGCCAACATACCTGCTAAACGTCTCGCACAGACCCCGTGCGTTCATTCAGGATATCTCGCCATCCCGCTCGCTCTCGCGGAAGAAACTGAATTTTTCCTCGATACCCGACTGATCGAAACGCGCCGTCGGTGGATTTCCGTCAATGTCCTCAATCCGCCTCAGTATCTGGAAACGGTCATCGACGAAAATCTGACTGAAAGCATGGAGAAGACTGCCGGGATGATCAAAGCGACCAGACACGCTCTCCCGCTGAGCGTCCATGCTGTTGACGCCAGATATTTCAGCGCGTCGAACACAAAATCTATTGGGGAACCGGTTAAGGTGCAGGCTTTCTGCCTGCGAGCCGACCTCGACGGGTTCACCCGAAAGGTCCAAGCTGCATTCGCGGTCGGCACGGACGAAGCCATCGCGGCGTTAGTTCAGGAATTTGTGTCCATCATGGCGTACATCGAC
>CAXUHC010000032.1:5107-23024 GCA_964250705.1 uncultured Chthoniobacterales bacterium
AATTCGCCAGAGCACTCAACCGCAACGTCATCACCTTGCCATGGGCGGGCGACTGCGCCACTCTCCTCGTCCCCTTAAAGCCAGGGGAAACTTACGAAGCGTTGCGTCCGCTGTTTCCCGCTACTCTTGCCCTTGCTTGGCACAAAGCATACGAAAATGAACCGAAGGGCCGCAAGGCGATTCACGAGGCAATGGGCGACGCGCGGTGGGCCGTCGGCATTGCTGGCGGCGATACAGAAGAAGGTTCTGACGGATTTTTGCTCTTGGCGAACTTGCCGTCATCCGACCAGGATTTCATGGTGGTTGCGGGTTGGGGCGCACGGAAGGCACTCGACGCGCAACAGGCGCAGGATGTGCGCGCCAACGACAGCGTTATCCGCCCGTGGCTGGTCAATATTCCAGCGTCCCTTAGCCAGACCGGCAAACGTGAGCGTCCAGCCTACGTCACGAAGGGCGAAGCGGAACGCGCCTGTAGCAACGAAGAAGAACGCCTCGCGGACTACTCACGCCGTGCCCTCGGCCTCACGAACTCGCAGCAGATCGAGGCCGCCGAGTGTTTCTCCCTCGTTGGCCGTCATGCGCCGCGCTCACTCCGGGACGCGGTGCGGCTGGCGGTTGGCATAGGCTACGACTAGGCTGTCACTACTCTTTCACTACCCGAACGAATCGGTTTGCTGGCAATTTTGCTGGCAGTTCGCACAGCCTTTCCACACATCATTCTTGTCCCCTCTTGTGCTTCGATGCACGGTTTGATCCTCTGACTGGAGTGCCAGAACACACGAATCGTTCTGCTCCGATCTGATCTCGGTGGAGAGACGCCAATTTTCCAGCCGGTCGTGTTGAAACAGTCGCGGGCCGCCCGCCCTTGCCCGGCGAACAGCCCGCTTCCCTGCCCACAATCTATTTCGCCGAGCGGAACGGCAGACCCAGACCAACCGTCGTCCAGCGATTCTATTGACCGCCGCCGCTGCCGCCCACCCCGAAGACCATGTTGCCGTTTTGATTGAAGTCCAGCGAGACCGAGTTGGCCGGTGAGCCGAGCACCGTTCCCGCCTTGACCGACCCGGCCCGGCGGATGGGCTGGCCGCCGACCGCTCTGTGGAAACTCCCACCGTCGTTGGAAACCACGGCGGACGCTCCGCCGATGGCCTTGAACCCAGCGCCATCCTGACTAATGAGACCGCTGCCATCCTGACTGATGAGACCCGCGCCGTCCTGACTGATGAGGCCCAGGCTCTGGGCGTTGCCGATTCCGGCGGCGGCAAACGACTTGAACGGCAGTGCGCTGAGGGCGATCAAGGAATTGCCGGTGCGGAAATCGAGCAGGCCGCTGCCGTCTTGCGAGATGAGGTTGCCCGCCCCGGCGGCGACGAGGTTGCCCGCCCCGGCGGCAATCAGCTTGGACACGTTGTTCGACGAGAGCAGATCGGAGGCCGGGAGCGTACCCAGGCCGGTAACGCCTTTCAGCGTAATGAGATTGCCCGCCCCCGCCGCCACGAGGTTGCCTGCCCCAGCGGCGACCAGATTCCCCGCGCCGGCGGCGACGAGGTTGCCCGCCCCCGCTGCGACGAGGTTACCCGCGCCCGCCGCGACCAGCGAGCCGCCCTGCGTGAGCACGACGTAATCCGCGTGCGCGATGGTGGTCTGAATCGCGTCGGGTGTGATGGCAGCGGCCCGTTGGGCAAACAGCAGGCCTGTGGACAGCGCGCCGGGGTCGATCCCGCCCGCCTTGGCGGCGTTGGTGGCGATCTTCGTCTGGAGCGAGGCGAAATTACGCGCCTGCTGCGCCGAATACACTAGGCTGGACGTGAGACCCACCTCGACATCGCCCGAATTGTATTGTAGGAGCGGGGTCCCGAAGCCGCTTCCATTGATGTTCGCGCTTTCCACCATGGAACCCGCCGCGGCGGTCGCGTGGTAGGTGAGCTTGATGGTCTGCGACCCGCCGGGCACCAGGGTGGCGGGGGAGAAGATCACGACCGAGGCCGGATCGCCGCCCACGGGCGGAAAATAGGTGCCGCCGGTGCTGCTCACGAAGGTCGCGTTGCTCGGGGTCTGGACGCCGATGTTGATGGCGTAGGCGGGGGTCTTGCCGCTGTTCCCCACGGTCACGACGTAGCTGAAGTCCGTGTTTTCCTGGACGGCCAGGGGGGCGACGCGTTGCAGCCAGATCGTGGGGGCCACCGCCTGCGGGTTGCCTCCGAAGACGCTGCTGATGGCGTGGGTGACGTTGTTGAACCCCTGTTTGAAGAAGTTGCCCACGTCGCCCAGGCTGAAGCGCGTCTCGGGGCCGCGCGCCACGGCGCGCGGCATCGGACGACCGGGCCGCACGGCGCTGGCCGTCGGGAAGCTGGTCTGGTCGATGCCGTAGTGATGCACCAGCCCCGCAGGCTTGAGCGCAAGCGTGGCGTCGCTGAGCTTGTAGGTCACTTGCACGAAGCCCTGCTCGCGGGGCTTGACCTTGCCCAGTTCAAAGACCACGCGCCCGCTGGTCGGCGACGCGGGCGGGTAGATGCGCTCGCCCTTGGCGATGTCGGGCTCGCGGTGGCTCTGGCCAATGTCCAGGAGTTGCGCGGATTGGAAAATGCCGCCGGTCGGCACCTGGCTGACGACGATCAGATCCTTGGACTTCTGGCCGCCGGTGTTTTTGTAATAGATGGTGTACACGGCGGTGCCGTTGCCGGGATCGCTCTCGCTGGCTTCGACGATGGCGTTGGCCTTGCCGGTGATGAGCAACCTTTCGACTGGAGTGTAGAAATTCTGGCCGGAGAGACTGGCGGTTGTGAGCGCGGCAGTGGTCGGGTCGATGATGTCGCCCAGGGCCGGGCCGCCGCTTGCCGGGGCAGGAACCTTGGCCTTGTAAACGATGAGCCCGCCGCTGCCGTGGACGATCTTGCCGAGGGTAAACGTCAGGCTGTGCCCATCGGAGCCCACGGGGTTTTTCAGGGTAGTGGCACCTTTGACCGTGATGGACGCGGGATCGAGTTGGAGCTTCGAAGCCACGGAGTCCGTGATGGTGGTGCCCACCGCGTCGCCCGCGCCCGTGTTGAAGTAGAGCAACACGTAGGTCACAGTCGGATCGGGCTGCTTCGCGTTGGGTGAGGGCACGTCGAAGAGCGAATCGCCGCTGTCCGGGTCGGTGTCGACGCTGACGTAGGGATTGAGCAGGAGCGCGAGCTGCTCGGCGCTCATGGCCTGGAGGTCCGCCGGGGCTTTGCCGGTGTATAAAGCGAGCGCCAGAAATAACTGCTTGGCCGTCTTGGCAATGTAATTCTTGGGATCGTTCAACAGGGTGGGATCGTTCACCACCGCCAGCAACGACTGCAGATTCGAGGTGGTAGGTACGAGCTTGAGCACGCTGACCGACGGCGGGGCGGCGGGGGGCTTGTTCGAGATCTTCGTGCCGTAGGTGGGCTGGTTGTAGGTGACCTTGCCGTCGCCGATGTAGCCGTTGAGCTGCACGGGGGGCAGGCTGATCGTGCTGCCTGGCACGGCTTCGTAAGGGACGTTGACCGTCACGGCGAAGCGCTTGCTCGCCCCGGCGGCGAGGTTGTCGATGTACAGACGCACAGCGGCGGGATCGAACTGGCCATTGTCGAGGTTGGCCCCGAGCTTGTAGGGCGCGCCGACCGGGTTGCCGTTGTCGTCGAGGAAGGAGGCCGTCTTGAAGTTGGCCGGGACGTAGCCATCGGGCAGGTGGACATCCACGGTGATGTCGTCCACCAGCGTGGTCCCGCGGTTGACGACCGTGAACGTGAAGGTCAAAGGGCCACCGGCCACGGCGGTGACGCCGTCGCTCTGGGTGGAGAGGTTGAAGAGGGGCACGACCGTAAGGCCCACGCTGGGCAGGTTGGTCGTGCTCAAGGCGGTGGCGGGCGCATCTGCCGTCGCGGAGAGCACGGCGGCGCCGAGACGCAGGCCCGACGTGGTCTCCACGGTGCCCTTGACTTTGACGGAGTACGTCAGGGTCTTGTGATCGCCGTTGGCGAGGCTGGGCAGAGTCCAGGTGACAACGTTGGCCGCCGCTGTCCCGCCGTTGGTGGCGCTCTTGAATTTGGTGTTGTTCACGTCGAAACTGGCCTTGACCACGACGTTGGCAGCCGGGGCCGTGCCGGTGTTGCGCACGGTCAGGCTGTAGGTGATCACGTCACCGGGCACGACCGTGCCGGTGTTCGGCTGGTTTTTGACCGTGTAGGAGAAGTCGTCAGAGTTGACCACGAGCTTTGCGCCGGAGGTGGTTCCCCCGCCGCCTCCGTTGACCTTTACGAAGAAGCTGCCCACGTTATTTTCCTGGTCGCTCGGGTCGAAGGAGCCGAGGAAGAGGCGCGTGGCTCCGGTTGGCACGAGAACTTTTTGTGCGGGGTTCAAGGGGTTCGTGCCGTCACCGATGAGGAAGGGCTTGCGCAACGCAGGGGCAAGCAGGAAGTAGTCCGGGCTATCCTGGGAGCCGAAGTTGTAACCGGCAGGAACATTGGTGGGGTCTGGCGTGGAGTCGTCGAGAAAGACGCCGACGAGCGAATTGACGGGCGCGACGAGGCTGGCGATGCCGTTCTCCTCGTCGTGGCCATAATAGGTGAAGCCAAGGAAAGGACCGCCGTCCGGACCAAAGGTGACGGGGTTGGCCGGATCGTTGTAAACGCTGCCGGTGGCGCTGAAAGTCATGGACTGGCCGGGAATGAGGGTCAGGTTGGGCACCTGAAAGGGCGTGGCGTTGGTCAGGTTGTCCTGGCCACTGCTGGCCGTCGTGCCCGGGATGGCTCCCGCCAGCCAGATGTTCGAGGTGCCGGGCACCGTGATGGCGCCGTCGGGAGGGGGCGTGCCGCCGGGGACAATCGTCGCGTTGAAGAGGGTTTCGTCGTAGCCGCCATCGCCCTTGTCGTCGAGGACGAAATCGATGGAGTCACCAGCTTGCAGGGCGACTGCGGCGGACGTGTTAGCCCCGTTGTCCGAACCGTTGTCCCAGGTCCGTCCGAAGACCTGCTGGCCGTTGACGACGACGTAGCCGCCCGCCCCGTTGCCGCCGTTCGGGTCGATGTCCTGCCAGAACGCCGTGTAGGTGAAAGTGCCCGCCGCCGGGGCGGTCCAGCGCACGACGCTGACGAACGCGGGCATGAACGCATCCACCGCCATGTTGCCCGGCGGGATCGGGCCGCGGCCGCCGCTGAGGAAAATAGGGGCCGCGGTTGCGTTGACGCTGACACCGGCGCCGGCGGCGACGAAGCCGTGCTCGCTAGGCACCTGGCCGAAGTCGTCAATGTGACTGTCAGGCGGGAAGAGGGTGAGCGCCCCGTCGGCAATGGCGCCGCGGTAGCCGTAGCTCCACTGCGGCACGAGGCCGTTGGGGTTGTCGGCGCGATTGGCGGTGTTGTTGTTCTCGTTGTTGGCAAAATCGCGCCCGGCGTCCCAATTGGCGGGAATCGGAGGAGGCGTGCCGCCAGTGGCGCTCAGCGTGCCGGTGTAAGCGCCGTGGTTATCGCTGAAGAAAGTGTCGTTGACCGCCACGTAGAGGTGCGCGCCGCCCGCCGGGACCGTAAGCGTCGCGCCGTTGCCAATGAGGAACCAATCCGTGCGCGCGGGAGAGGTGGAAAAAGTGCCGACAACCGCGCCGTTACGGATGGCCGCCGGGTCGGTGGTGTCCGTGGTGAGCTTGGTGGCAAAGCCGTAACCGCTGCCGGTGGCGTCGTAGTTCGCGCCGCCGCCTGCGAAGTGGTTGACGCCGTCCCCGCCGTCTTGGGTCGGGTAGGCCGCGCCAGCGTTGGCGAATTCGTAGCCCCCGGTGGCCAGCGCGAAAAGCGAGCCGTCAGGCTTGGTCTGGTAGCGCGAGTCCACCAGATCGCCGTTGCCCGTGAAGGTCGCGGTGAGCGTGGCCCCGGGAAGGAAAGCGCCGAGGTCCAGTTTGTTGTCGGCTGCGGTTGTCAACGGCAAGGAGACGGGGGTTTGGGCGCGGAGGGTCAGCGGTAGCGCGGAGAAGAGGACCGCGAGAAGTACGCCGCCAGCGAGGAGCAGGCGTGGGAAAGGTTTCCGTCGAGCAAGGAGTTTCATAAGAGCGGGTTCGGAGGTATGTTGGGTGCTTCAAAAGGGTCTAATGATCGGGCCGCGCACTTATTCCTAAAAAGATGAAGTTTTTTTCCAGGTGTCTGGACGGGATGCTTTTTTTCGGCGCATTCGTGCTGCTCAGCGCAGCGACGACCGTTGGCGCGGTCGCCCCTTCGCCCGCCCCTCGCCCGACCCGGCACAGGAAAAAATCGAGGGGATTGCCAAGGCGATGATTGCCGCGTCCACCGACGATGATCGCCGCCGTTTGCTGGCCGCAGCACCGCCGGAACTCGCGCGAGACGAACGACTGCGGCGGCGGTTTCACTACTTGACCGGAAATCTCATCTACGCGGGCGAGTACGACCGGGCGCGGGCGCTCCACCTGTTTTCCCGAACTTGGTGCGAGCAATATCATGATCTGAAAGGCGTGATGCTGGAAGAGTGGGGCGAGGGAAACATCGAAGGTTTCCGGGGGAACAATCGCGCCGCCTTGGAGAAGTTCGACGCGGCACGCCGCTTCTTCGCGGAAACGGGCGACACCAAAGACGAAGCGAGCGTGCTCCTGGGCAGCAGCATCGTTTATCTGCGGCTCGGGGACTATCGACAGGCGTTATCCCGGGTGGAGCGCGCGCTGTCCATCCACCGGCCCACCGGCGACCGGGAACTGATCACCAATGATCTCCACACCATCGGCACCATCTACAACGAACAGGGACAGCCCGAACGGGCCGCCGGTTACTTTGAACAAGCTCTCGCTGAGGCGGGTGACGATGAGGAATGGCAAATGTACCTTTTCCACAGCATGGGCGAGTCCCGCGCCGCGCAAGGAGATTTGCCCGGGGCAATCGCGCTGACGGAAAAGAGCCTCGCGCTGGCCCGCAAGCTCAAGGAACGGGCACGGGAAGCCAACGTGCAGACCAGCCTGGGTCATTATCTGGTGGAGGTCGGACGATTGGACGAAGCCGAAAAACTTTACCGCGAAGCATTGAGCGAGGCGGAGACTCTCGCGGAACCGCAGCGGCAGACGGTGGCGCTCATCGGGTTGGGGGACATCCTTGCACGCCGGGCGAAAGATCCGGCGGTGGCGTCGGAAGCGTTGTCGATGGCCGAGCGCGCGTCCACGCTGGCACGGCAAACGGGTGATCCGCTGAACATCTGGCAGGCACGCACGCTGGCCGGGCGTCTCCTGCGCCTGGCGGGTCGCGGTCAGGAAGCGCGCACCGCCCTGGAAGAGGCCATCACTGCCATTGAGGATTCGCGGGGCTGCCTCACCGGCGGGGATGTGGAAGCGACGGCGTTTTTCGAGGATAAACTGGCACCCTACCAGGAAATGGTCGCGTCATTTGTTGGCGAAGATCGCCCGGCTGAAGCGTTGATGTTCGCGGAGCGGGCCAAGGCGCGCGTCCTTCTGGAAATCTTGCGCGGGCCAAAGACAAACTTCGAGGAAACGCTCACGACCTCGGAGCGTGAAGCCTTGAAAAAGTGCGGGGAACAAATTGCCGCTTTGAACCGGGAATGGGCTGCTGCTCCGGCATCAGATCGTGGTAAAGTCGAGGGACGTTTGCGGCAAGCGCGGTTGGTGAGGGAAGCGGCGGAAGAGGATGCGCTCTCCGCGCACCCGGAGATACGTCGGACGATTCCGTCACAAGGGCGAGATGTCCTCGGCCTGACCCTGGAAGAGATTGGCTCGCTTCTGGGCGGCGCAGACGGCAAGGAGGCTCTGTTGGAATACGTCGTGTGCCAAGACGAAACCTTTGCGTTTGTCGTGCGGCGCATCAAAGGAATAGCCACGCCGGAAATTCGCGTTTTCAAGCTGCCATTCGGTCAGACTGCCCTGGCGAGTCGAACGAAACATTATCGCCGGACGCTGGCGGTGCGCGGCCTGGGTTGGATGGCGGAGGCCCGAGCCTTGGGGGAAGATCTGCTCAGAAAAATCCGCCCTCTGCTCACAGAAACGGAACACTTGGTAATCGTGCCGGATGACCCCCTATGGGAACTGCCTTTTCAAACGTTGCCGCTGGCGCACGGACAGGGAGTTCTGCGGGCGACGGACACGCTAACGTCGCGACGGTTGGCGTTCACTCCCTCGCTCGGATTCTTGCTCCAGACGCGCGGGAAGGATGCCGTGTCTGCGGCAACTCCTAGCCAGCTACGTCTGCTGGCGTTTGGCAACCCGGCCGTGGGACGGACTGCCTCGGCACAAGTCGAACTGGCCAAAATAGGGGTCAGCAGCGGCACCTTGCGCGGGGATGAACTGTTGCCGCTACCCGATGCCGAACGCGAAGTGCAAGCGTTGAAAGAACTTTACGGGCCAGAGCATTGTCGCGTGTTTGTTGTCGAGGAGGCACGGGAAGCGACGTTTCGCCGAGAGGCTTCCGCGCCTTACGATGTGATCCACTTTGCGACTCATGGGATTTACAATGACCGCGCGCCGCTGTACTCGCGCTTGCTTTTATCGCAGATGAATTTGGAAGCAGAGGAGGATGGCCTGCTGGAGGCTTGGGAGTTGATGCGCCTGCCGCTCCGAGCGCGTCTGGTCGTGCTTTCGGCTTGTGAAACCGCTCGCGGTAAGGTGGGGGCAGGAGAAGGAGTGATCGGACTATCCTGGGCTTTGTTCACTGTGGGTTGCCCGTCGTGCGTGGTGAGTCACTGGAAAGTGGACAGCAAGAGCAACACCGCATTGATGGTGGAGTTTCACCGGCAACTCCGGGCAGGCGTCAGCAAGGCGGAGTCTCTCCAACGGGCCAGCCTTGCGTTGGCGGCACAGCCGGAGTACCAGCACCCTTTCTACTGGGCACCCTTCGTGTTGATCGGGGAGAGTAATTGAGGGGACGCTGCGTTTTTCCGAAAGCGTGCCGCCACGGAGGAATTCGGATGCTGTCGCTCCAGTTCGTTCAACTGCTCCGCTGCCGCTTCCGTCAAACCGACCCGCGTGAACGCGATGGCCATGACCAAAGGAAAACGTCCGAACCTCTGTTCCTCTGATACTAATGCGGCGCGGGCGGTTTCGGAGAGCACTTGAAAACGCGCCTCGGCGGCTGGTGGGGCTGGGGCGGTGGCGAGAGTTTCCTGCCCACGCCGTGCCTCTACTTGCCAGGAATAGATGACGCCGGAAGCGAGTGGTTCAGGCGGTGTCCAGACGGTCTGGGTCGCTGGCAGTGCAGAACTACTGCGAACATCGGTGCCATCCAGACTCGTCAGCATGACGACGTATGCGGTGGCCGTCGGCGCAGGAGCCCAATGCAACGTCGGACGCTGTTCCCTGACAATGACTCCCTGCGGATTCAACGCCTGAAAACCGTTTCCCGAGTCGCCGTTTGATCCCGCCAACCGTCCGCCTTGGGGATGCAGCGCCGGCACCGGTGCAACCGTTTCCAAACGTTCGTCGTGCAGCGTGCGTGCAACGGCATCACGCAAGTCTGGCGGCAGCGCGGACAACTCGGCAGGACGCCCATCGCGGTCCGTCAACAAACGGTCTGCTTCTGGTCTGGGTTGCCGAAGCCAAAAGGCCCATCCCGCAACCAACAAGGCAACCGCTGCCGCAGCGGCCACCAGCGGTGTGTTGCGAGAACGCCACGCCCAGGCTGATGGAACGATGACCTTCCGTGCGTCCACGGCCTCGTCAGTCGGTCGGTAGATCATACCGGCTTGCGGAGCCATTTGGCGCAGAAACTCCTCCAGGTCTGCCAACTCGGCGGCGGCGGCGGACGAATCGCTCAACTGGACAGAGAGCTTTTGGTGAGCCGCTGGATCGAGCTTGCCATCGACGGCATCGGCGAGCATGTCGTACGAAGGACCGTCGTCCAGTTGCGCGAGTGCGTCGCGGCAAACAGAGCAGGTCGCCAGATGGTCGCTGGCGGCGAGCATTTCCACCGGGTCCAGCCGACCGTGGCGGTAATCGCGCAAAACGCGGAGAGACAAATGTACGTCGGGCATACGGATGTTCGAAGCAATCCTCAATCAGAAGTAACGTGGAACGAGTGGCGATATTCCCGGAAAACAATGATTTTGTATGAATTACGCTTTGGAGAAAGCGCGCCAAGCCTCGCCAAGGGTGGCGCGAGCGACCTTGCGCAGGTTGACGATTTGCTGGCGGTTGCTGTTGGCGAGTAAAGTGGCGATGTCAAGGTCGTTGAGCGGCAACCGCGCCCAGATTTTCGCCATGCGCTCGGGGGAAATTTCCAACGCGGCGGCAGCGGCGCGAATAGAGGTAAGACCGAGCAATTCCATTTCGCGCAAGAGGCTGGAGTGACACAGAAACGCCGTGCGCTGTCGCAAGGGCAAAGTCATCACTTCCCGCCATAACCAGCCAAGATATTCTTTCCAGCGGAGCGTTTCATGAGGCGAAGGTTGCGGGTCCAGCACGGCAAATTGCGCTTCCGCCGCTTCATGAGCCAACCTGTCTCCGGGTTCCGTCAAACCGAGCAAATCCATTAGAGCTCCGGTCAGATCGCGCAATTCCACCGGCCCGCCTAACCAATCGAGTAAACCCGCCGTCAGACGTGCAAGATCGGTCGGAACACGACCCGCTTTGCTAAACGCATCGGCTGCCGCAGCGGCAGAGTCGGTTAGCAACCACTGTTGGCGCGGGGTTTGCGTAGCAGCATGTCCTTCGGCTTGCCAGACGGAAAATCCTGCCAACCGCGTTCCATCGGCTGCCTGCCACAATGCGAAGCCATGCGGCCCCGCGCGATTGCCTAGCAGATGCCGCAGCCGGTTGAGCAGCATGGCACGGGCGGGATAACGGCGGCGCAGGTGATTTGCCCATGCCGTGTAGGTGACGGCGGCGGTATATGCCAAGAGATCGAATGCAGGCAGTTCTTCACCTGCCCTCGATTCGTCGCGCAACCGCTGCAAACGGTGGATGAGTTGGTGGCGCGCTTCGCTGACAATATCCTCGGCATCGGGTGCCTTGATGTCTTTGCCAAACTTACGGCTGACAACATGATAAATGACTGGTTGGATGATTTCCTCCAGCAAATGGATCAATAACTGGTCGGCTTCCGCCCTCGGAGCAGTTCGCAACCATTGCACGAGTCGGCAATCACTCACGCTGAAATCAGGCGAGCAGGCGGGCAGACCGTTGCCAGCAGAGTCCGAAGGGGTGGCGTCTGAGGCCAACATGCAGAATGGCATCCTGACTGAGGAACTAAAAATCCTCCATCAGAAACATTGCCGATGAGGCGATTGCAACTACGAGTTTATCCGGTTGTCGGAAACGAACAATGCCGATCCCAACAACGCGCTCGCCCTTTCGATTTATTTACGGTTCTCCAGCGGTAGGATTGCTACCCTTCGTCCGATTTTTCTTGTTGGATTAATCTGCTTAAAATAAGCAGCTTATGTGCTCCAGCGGTAGGATTCGGACATTCTTCCCTGTGGTTTACAGAGAGAGGATGCACGGTTTTACCTCTGAAGGCAAGTCTAGTCCGGCACTAGGCTCCCATTAGGCATCCACTACCGAAACGACGTAGTTTACTGGCAGTTTTACTGGCAGTTGAGCGAGCAACTTTGGGAGGAGAAGCTGTCCACGGCGACATATCTTTCCGGTGACTCAATGGCGTCGGAATCACGGCACAAGTGTCTGGACAGCCGTGAAATGCTTCGGATTACGTGTGATCAGCCCTTGGAAGCGCAAGGCGAACGCTTCAATGAACACGTCGGCAACCGGACGTTTTGCAGTATGTCCCACCCGCTTGCTCGTCACATGATCCGACCAAAATTTGTGGGCAGTTTGGGTATCCTGCCAGTTCCACGGTTCCATCCAAGTGACGCCGACCTGCCGTAAGAACGCCTGTTGCAAATGGTGTTCCCCTCGGAAGGCCGGTGCCAATTCGATATAGGTCACCGGGCAAAGGATCAGCCCATCGTTATGATGCCGCGCCAAGCATGTCGCCGAAGTGACCCCGAAGTTCGGATCGTTGAGCCGAACGTCGAGCAATACGGACGTATCCACCACCCATGCCATCAGGGCGCAGCCTCCTCTCCACTCTCGTCGGCCCGGAGGTTACGGAGATAATCGTCTGAAGAGCCTTCCTCCAAGCCATGTTGCCGGGCGAAACCCAACGCGGCGATGGGATCAGGCAAAGTCGGTTCCGGCGACAAAATGAGCAGCCGACATTCCGTGGCAGACACCTTCTCCCAGACGACGGTCTGGCCTGCTTCCAAGTGCATTTCCCGTCGCAATTGGGCAGGGATGGACACTTGCCCACGTTCTGTGATGGTGGCTTTCACATGATGAAATTATCATGTAAGCGAGCAATGGCAAGTTCCGTCTGCATTCA
Source organism: uncultured Chthoniobacterales bacterium (assembly GCA_964250705.1). Lineage (GTDB taxonomy): Bacteria > Verrucomicrobiota > Verrucomicrobiia > Chthoniobacterales > SZAS-18 > CAHJWO01. Next base: position 17,428 of record CAXUHC010000032.1, read on the forward strand.
GTGCGTTGGTGTTTGTCCTGTAAATTAGGTGGGACAACTCAAAAAAGATGTCAGTTGATTCGTCAACGCTGGCCGATTTGTGATTTCGCATTCCCATATCACCAGAACCTTCCATCCAGCCGCCTCGAGGAGAAGGCGATTCTCTTGATCGCGGCGTTTGTTATAATCAAGTTTTTCGAGCCAGAACTCCACTCGCGTTCGAGGAATCGTCGCCCGGCGGCAGCCTTCATGGGCGTGCCAAAAGCATCCATGAACAAAAATGACCTTTTTGGATTTGCGAAATACCAAGTCCGGCTTGCCGGGCAGAGATCGAACGTGCAGCCGGTATCGCCAACCCAGACCCCAGACAATCCGCCGAACCGCCAGTTCGGGCTTGGTGTTCGTGCTACGGACGAGACGCATTCGCGCGCTTCGTTGCTCGACGCTCAGGAAGTCAATACGATTGAGCGGGTTATGGCTTATTGCTTGCAGCTTTCTGTCCTTCTTCATAATCTGCTTCGCTTGTGTCTGCTTGTGTCAACTTATCTGCGAAATCTGCTGTTAATGAGCATGTTAGCCGTCGATTGTTTGGCATGTTGATTTTTCTCCGCGATAGTTTGTCTTCAACTTCACGGTGCAGGCAAGCCTCCTGCTCCGGTGAGAGGAAACATCCTTGCGCGGAATCTCTACCGATATTGGGCGGGTAAAATCCATCAATCCGACTACTCCCATGCCCACGACTCGCGTTTTCACGATGCCATTTGAGCCGACTACGGTGGACCACCTTGGGGTGCAGTTGTACGGGACGCTCCCGCCTGTCATTAGTGAGTTGGTTTCCAATGCATATGATGCTGAGTCTCAGCGAGTTGAAATCTCGCTTCCAGTCGGTCCAATCGACGACAACAGCGAAGTAGTCATCCGCGATTTTGGACACGGACTGACCAGCGAGGAAATTCAGGGGCAATTTTTACCTATTGGTCGCCCCCGACGAGGAGAGGATGGCAAGAATAACATGTCTCGAAATGGCAAGGTGCGCGTGACCGGACGAAAGGGGCTAGGCAAGTTGGCGGCGTTCGGAGTGGCTACCGAAGTCGATGTTCGTTTCATACGCGACGGGCAGGCGACATGTCTGCGCCTCAACTATGACGACCTGCACGCTTGGCCGTTGAAGCACAAGAACAAGGACTACCAACCAGAGTTCATTCCGAGCCGAAGCGGTCCCACCAAGGAAAAGTCGGGAGGCGAGATTCGATTGCGGAGATTGCACCGGGTACGAGCGATCTCGCTGGATGAAGTGCGGCGCGGGCTGGCTCGGCGGCTGAACTTCATCGGCAAGAAATTCGTCGTAACGGTCAATGGAACTGGGATTAAACCCGGCGACCGCGTCCGCAAAACGGACTGTGCCAATGGATTTTGCTGGGAAGTGAAGGACACTCCAGGCAATGGCAAGCTGGCAACTGGCGATACAGTGACTGGATGGATCGGATTCTTGGAGAAAAGTTCGCAAACCGAGCGGGGCATAGACATTTTCGCCAATGGCAAGGCTGCTGAACTCGGCAGTTTCTTCAATCTGTCTAGCACTCACGCCCAATTCGCTCGCGCCCACCTAATTGGCGAGATCAACGCGGATGCGCTCGACGAGTCTGAGGATGATATTTCGACTGCACGCAACACGGTGGTCTGGGAGTCAGACACCGGTCACGCTCTCCAGGAATGGGGACAGGGGCTTCTAAAATGGGCTTTTGACCGATGGGTTGAAATGCGGCGCGAAGACAAGGAGCAACTTATCTTCACCGAAGAAGGTTTTGACGACTGGCTGAAAACTCGGCTCCCAACCGAAAAGAAAATCGCTCGGCGAATGGTCAAGGAATTGATCCAGGACGAGATGATCGAACCAGAATCTGCGGCTCCTTTGCTCGAAATCATCAAAAGCAGCGTGGAGACTCTTGCCTTCCGCGAACTGGTTGAAACGATTGAGGAGGAAGGTGCAAATGCGGCGACATTGTTGAGGCTTTTCAAGGAGTGGCGAATTATTGAGGCACGCGAGCATCTAAAACGCGCAGATGGTCGGCTTTCTGCAATCAAGCAACTGAAAGGGTTTCTCGACAAGGGTGCCCTCGAAGTGCAGCAAATGCAGCCTCTCTTCGAGCAAAATCCTTGGCTTATTGATCCCAGTTGGTCGGAGGCTGACGGTCAAACCACTTACACCAAGCTACTTCGAGAGAACTTTCCCGAACCAAAGGTCGTGGAGCAGGAGAGGCGGCTGGACATCCTCGGGATTCGTAACGGAGGCGGCGTGACCATCGTCGAGATCAAACGTCCCCAAACGGCCCTTGCCAAGAAACACTTAGACCAGATTGAGAGCTACACAGATTGGGCTAGGGCAAGGATTCAAGGCAGCGGTCCCGATTCCCCAAAATACATCAACGGGTTGCTCATCATCGGTCACCGGACTTCAAACCAGGAGGTAGCAGAAAAGGAAAGGCGACTGTCGGGCGACGACATTCGCGTTCAGGCATTTTCGGACCTATACGAACGAGCCAAGAGTTACTACGGCTTCGTCGAGCAGCAATTGGAAAAGGTTGCCCCGGAATATTCCCGCAAGACCCGAAAGGGGGGAAAGAAAAAGTGAGCAATTGCAAGCCGATTGCAATTGACCTGTTCGCAGGATGCGGTGGCCTCTCACAAGGACTACGAGAATCGGGGTTCCGGGTGGCCGCAGCAGTCGAGATTGACGAGACAGCGCGGACTACTTATGAGGCCAATCATCCGGGCACCATTCTGTTCGACGATGTGCAGAGCGTTACGGCGCGAGAACTGCGGAAAGCCTGCAAGGGTAAGACCCTAGCCCTTCTTTCTGGGTGCGCGCCATGTCAAGGCTTCTGCTCTCTGACCTCAAAGCACAAGAAGGAAGACCCACGGAACATGCTTCTGCTCCGCATGGGTGAAATTATCGCCAAGTTGAAGCCCGAAGCCGTGATGATGGAAAATGTGCCTGGACTAACGAAGCGGGGAGCGGCGATCTTTGAAGACTTCTTATCAACGCTAGAGCAGAATGGGTATCGCGCGCGGACTGCTTGGCGAGTGGTGCAGATGGCAGACTACGGCGTGCCGCAATCGCGGCGCAGGCTGGTCATGCTTGTTGGCAGGGGATTTGAAATCCCATTTCCCGAAGCCACCCATGCCCAAAAACCCCGAGCGGGTTCAAAGCTCAAGCCGTGGTTGACGTTCCGCGAAGCCGTTGGCGAACGATCCAAGCCACCGACCCTGAAGGAATCACGCGCCAAAGGTGGACCGCGAAGCCTCGACTGGCATGTGGTTAGTGATTTGCAACCACAGATCACGGCTCGATTAGCCGCCGCAGTGCCGGGTAAAACGTGGTTGGTTTTGGACGAGAGTCTCCGCCCGGATTGTCACAAAGGGCAATATACAGGATTCACAAACGTCTATGGCCGCATGTCTTGGGATCAAACCCCCGTAACCATGACAGGTGGATGCACGACTCCATGCAAGGGCCGTTTTGGTCATCCTGACATGGAGCGTACAACAATCTCCGTCCGCGAAGCCGCCGCCATCCAAACATTTCCAGAAGACTATGAGTTCGCTACCGATATGATGGAAGCTGCGTGTAGGATGATCGGCAATGCCGTTCCTCCAACATTTGCGAGGATTGTTGGTAAGAGTATTCGCAAGGCACTTCAGGCACGGCACCGTCGTCTATGAAGTTCGACCGGTTCGTTGAAACTTTGCTAGTTTGTAGTGAACTGCCTGCGGAGCAGGACCAAGGGCCGCACCAAGTTGCCAAGAATCTGGTTGCAATGTGGACAGATTCGCTGATCTCAAATTCGCCGCTTCGAGACCTCACTGTGGAAGGCGCGTCCCGCCGTCGCTGAATCTGCCTCATCCGTAAATCGCAAAAAGTCAAAGCTGAGCGCAATCCTGTGTGATTGCTTCGATCTCCACTTGCGTTAAACCGGCTTGGCGAGCGACAAACGGACCACCCAAATGGGCATTGAATCGTGAAGCCTGCTGCGGTTCACCACGGCCATGCACCAAGCGACGGGCCGCGTAGCTCAAAATGCACGCGGCTCGTGCTCGTGTGATGGAGACGTAAAGAAGTCGTGCCGCCTCTAAAACCATGCCTTGATACGGAGCGCGATGGGGTCCTGGGAGAACATCCTCTTCGAGACCGGGTATGAAAACCACTCGTGCCCCAAGCCCTTTTGCACCGTGCATCGTCATGATTCGTACCCGAGGTTCATATCCTTCAGCAATCGGAGCCACTTCGCCCAACCGGTTGTAAATTTCCACCAACGAGAGGAAACGCTGTTCATCTGTTTCCGCCGTGACATACGCCAAAACTTCCTTCAAATTTGCCGCTATAGGGATCGCCGCAATAAATTCATCCCATTCTGTCGCTGCCTCCGTATCGAATGTTGACTCAATGAGAGTCCGAACGTCGGCAAGTCGTTGCCCGAGGTTATCAGTTTCTTCCCACTGAGAAATTTGGGCGAGGATAGTGCGGGCGGTGTTAATCGCACTCAGGCGTTTCCCCGAAAATACTCCCTCGGGTAAAGCACCATAAAAAATGTTTTTGTAGTTGAGGTTGTTTAAGATCACTTCCTCCGCAATGCGGTGGGCAGTCTTGATGCCAACACCGGGTCGAACACCAAGAACTGTTCGGTGCGCGATATAATCATTACGATTCATAACGATCCGCAGGAGCGCGTACACGAACCGTCCATGTGCAGTTTCGTGGAAGCATTCATGGTTAAGTGGATCGAAAGGAACGCCAACCGTTGTGAAAGCGGCTTCCAGATCGCCAAGCAATGCGCGCTTGTTGCTCAACAGGATCAAGATTGTTCCTGGCGGTACTCCTTGTGCGATCAAATCTCTACACGACTCAGCGACGGCTCTCGCCTCCTGCCGACCGTCGGCAAAACGCCAACGACACAAAGTCCCTCTCGCGCTCGGAACGCTGTGTCGGAAAAGTGCCTGCATATTCTTCTCAAGACGTTGAGGAGCCGGGAAACTTGCGAGCAATTGGTTCGCCGCACCCATGATCTCTGGCAGACAGCGAAAACATTCGTTCAGAGTGTGTGAAACCGTGGTGGAATAACGGGTGGCAAAGTTCTGAATCCCGACAGGGTTCGCATAGCGGAACGAGTAGATACTCTGATCGTCATCCCCTGCGATGAAGACATTCGCACCGCCTGCGATGATTCCATCGACTAGTTCCTGATCCATTGGGTTGAGATCTTGAAACTCGTCCACGATCAAATGCTCGATACGCAAGAGCGATGTGGGCTGAATCGCACCCGATCTGACCTCAAGTACGCACTGTCGAACAATCTCACCCGGCAAAACACAGCAATACAGGACCGAGCGGGAAAGGTGAAATGCGTTGAACGCTGCCTGCTCTGCTGCCGAGATCGGTGGATCAGGAGGCAGATAGTTGGAGTGAGCGGTCAGATCAGTGCTCCAGTAAGCCTCATGAAACCGGCGAATAGCCTCACGCCGGCGTTTGTCGGGTTCGCTGAAGCTCTGACCAAATTCAACGTCGAAAATTGGTAATGTTAGACTGACTGTTGCTTTGCTTGGATTTCCAGGTTGTAATT
>CAXUHC010000033.1:0-2115 GCA_964250705.1 uncultured Chthoniobacterales bacterium
ACGACTTCCGCCAGGTCGAGCCGCCGCACCTCGGGCGTTTCCTGCGGGGGACGGTCGGCGTGCTCGGCCTCGGTCCAGAGCCGCAGGCAGAGGCCGGGGGCGGTGCGCCCGGCGCGCCCGGCGCGTTGGTCCGACGAAGCGCGGCTGATTTTTTCGACCAGGAGGGTATTGATCCCCCGATACGGATCGAACCGCGCGATGCGTGCCTGGCCGGAATCAATCACGATCCGCACGCCGTCGATGGTGAGCGAGGTTTCGGCGACGTTGGTGCTGACGACCACTTTGCGCTGGCCGGGGTAACGCGCCACGGCGGCGTCCTGCTCGGCGGGCGGCAGTTCGCCGTGCAGCGGCAGCGCGAGCCAGTCGCGGCCCAGGCGGTTGCGCAGTTCGCCCAGAGTCCGGCTGATCTCGTAAGCCCCGGGCATGAAAATGAGCGCGTCGCCCTCGGGCTGGGTCCGCGCCAGCCGCACGAGTTCCTCGGCGGCGAGTTCCCAGGGCGGGATGCGGTCGAACGGGGCGGGGCGGGGAAGATATTCGACCGTCACCGGAAACGTGCGGCCCTTGGAAACGAGGGTTTCGCAGGGCGCTAGGTAGCGTGCGAGCACGCCGGTTTCCAGCGTGGCGGACATCACGATCAGGAGCAGGTCGGGGCGCGCCGTCTCCTGAATCTGCAAGGCGCGGGCGAGGGTGATATCGCCGTAGAGATGCCGTTCGTGAAACTCGTCGAAGAGGATCGCCGCGACGCCCGGCAAATCCGGCTCGCCGAGCATCTGGCGCAGCAGGATGCCTTCGGTGACGTACTCGATGCGCGTGCGCCTGGAGGTCACGTTATCCAGGCGGATGCGGTAGCCGACCTCCTCGCCGACGCGGCCGCGGCCGCGTTCGTGCGCCACGCGCGCCGCCAGCATCCGCGCCGGCAAACGACGGGGCTGGAGCACCACCGCGCGCCCGTCCGCGCCGAGCAGACCGGCGTCGAGAAGCATCTGCGGCACCTGGGTCGATTTGCCCGAGCCGGTCGGGGCTTGCAGGACAATGCGCCCGACGCCTGCGCGCAGTTTACCCACCAGAGAACTCTCCAGTTCGTAGATCGGCAGGCGGTCGGTGGAATCGAGCGAGGGCACGGCTATTCCTTCCCGGCGTCCGCGCTGATCCAGGCTTCTTCCATCGCTTCCTGATAACAACCTTCGAGCTTCCTCGCCTGGGTGTGGAGGGCGAAGTTTTCCGCGACCGAATTGGCCCCTGCCTCCGCCAGCGCGCTCAAGCGGGCCGGGTCGCCTGCCAGATCAACCAAGGCCTGTCCCAACGCCGCGTGGTCGCCTTCCGCCACCAGCCAACCGCTGACGCCATGTTCAATCGCCTCGGGAATACCTCCATGACGGGTGGCCAGAACCGTCATCCCGGTCGCCATCGCTTCCAACAAGGAGTTGGGCACGCCTTCCTGGTTGCCATCCTGGCCCTGTTCGCTCGGATGCAGAAAAAAATGCGCGTCGTAGAGATGCTTGCGCAGATCGTCCTGACCGAGAAAACCGGCGAACGTCACCTTATCGGCAAGGCCGAGTTCGGTGCATCGACGCTGCAACTCGGGCCGCAACGGCCCCTCACCGGCAATCGTCAAGGTCGCCTGTGGGTAGGCGCGCGCAAAATGGGCGAAGGCTCGCAGGGTCGTGGGCAAGCCTTTCTTCTCGATGAGCCGTGATGCCTGGAGCAGCCGCCACTTTCCATCCGTGGGCCATTGCCGCGCCCGGAACGGAAATTCCCCCAGCGGAATTCCCGTCCGGTGCAAGCGAATCTTGTCCGGCGGGCATCCGGCCCGCGCCAGGGCATCGACGAGGGATTGCGACCTGGCCAGCACGAGGTCCACCCGGCCAAGCATGTCGAGAAACGCCTCGCGGTAGGAATCGTTCTCCAGTTCGACCAATACGTCCGCCCCGTGGAACGACACAATCGTCGGCCAGATCCGCGTCTGGTCCGACAGCAGCGGCAAAAGCTGCACGGCGGTATTGCCGAAGAAGATGTGCAGGAGCGACGTACGCTTGGCATCCAGTTGCGCCCGCAAGCGGCGTGTCTCGCCTTTGCTCAGAAAGAGCGGACGCCGGAAGACTTGCCGGTCGATGA
>CAXUHC010000033.1:2125-22996 GCA_964250705.1 uncultured Chthoniobacterales bacterium
ATCCGGCGCAGCCACCGCCACGGGCTTTTGGGCACCACCACCACCTCTTGAAACGGAAACTCGTCCTCGTTTTCGCGCTTCTGAGTAAAGACCGCGACCCGGTAGCGGTTGACCGCCGAAATTTGCCGGTAGATGTGCAGCATCTCCGGCTTGAGAAACGTCGCACAGTAGCACGCGACAGTGCGACGGCGATTCACGAGGCTCTAGAACTCGATGGCATACAACTTCAAACCCTGCGGACGCTGGTTGGGATCATCCACCTCGTGCCGGGTAACATCCTGGCCGGAGCCGTACTCGGCCGGGGCCGCCGGGTTGACCATCTGGATCGCGTTGCCGGAGCGGATCGCCCGGGGGACCACGCCGTCCGTGCGTGGTCCGATGGCCACGGGCGCGTTGGCGATCCGGCTGCGCTCCGCGTTTGTGACGGTGGAGCGGCGCGTGGTGAAAGTCGTGGTCGTTTTGCGGCCGTTGGTGCCGCGAGTCGTGACGGTGGTCTGCGCGTGCAGCGCCGACGCGCAAAACAAACTGGCGGCTACGGTGAGGACCAAGGAAAGCGTTTTCATGGTAACAGGTCTGTGCCGATGGTTTAGGTTAGCGAGAGTTTGCTGGATTGTCATGAAAGATTTCGCGCCGCGGGACCCTCCGGGCCGTATGGCGATGGCAAAATCCGCCGCCGGTTGCCCGCGCGTTATTCCGGCTTAGGGTACGGGCGTTTTTACAATGAAGGCAATCCGCGAACTCCAAGTGCTCAATCCCCTGGGGCTGCATGCCCGGCCCGCGTCGGAATTCGTGCGTTGCGCGATGAGATTCAAAGGGACGACGATTGTCCTCTGCAAAGAGGGGCAAACCTTTGCCGCCACCAGCATCCTCGAAATCCTGACCGCCGAACTCGACCAAGGAGCAGCGTTTACCCTCGAAGCCGAAGGGCCGGACGCGGAGACCGCCCTGAACGAATTGGCAGCCATGCTCGTGCGTTTCCGCGACGAGGAAGCTGCCGGACACCCGTAACCGCCCGGCCGAACGGCCTTCCTTCCAGTGCAACCATCGCTTCCCGCGTCCGAGTATCCCGAGCGCGCCCGGCGTGTGATCGCGCTGGAAGCGGACGAACTGCGCCGGTTGCACGACCGGCTCGACGGCCCGGCGTTCACCCGGGCGGTGGAACTCCTGCGGCGCTGCCTGGAAAACCGGGGTAAGATCGTCGTCATCGGCGTCGGCAAGAGCGGTCACATCGGCGAGAAGATCGCCGCCACGCTGACCAGCACGGGTTCGCCTGCCGTGGTCCTCAACAGCCAGAACGCGTTGCACGGCGACCTCGGCGTGGTCGCCGACGGCGACGCCGTGCTCGCCCTGAGCGCCAGCGGCGAGACCGACGAACTCGTCGATTTGCTGCCCGCGCTGCTGCGCTTCGACGTGTCGCTGGTTGCCCTGACCGGACGCCCCGACAGCACCCTCGCCCAGAGCAGCCACGTCTGCCTGGATGTCAGCGTGACGCAGGAAGCCTGCCCTCTCAACCTCGCGCCGACCAGCAGCACCACGGTCATGCTCGCGCTCGGCGACGCCCTGGCGATGGTCCTCCTCGAAGCCCGCGGGTTCGACAAGGACGACTTCGCCCGGTTTCATCCTGGCGGGAGGCTGGGGCGCGCGCTGCTGCTCAAGGTGCGCCAGGTGATGCGTCCACGGGGAGAAATCGCGCTGGTCTCGCCGACGCAGACCGTCGGCGACGTGCTCGGCGAAATCGCGCGCCACCGCGCCGGGGCGGCGGTGGTCGTCGATGGCGAGGGGCGTCTGGCGGGAATCTTCACGCACGGTGATTTCGCCCGGCATTTCCAGCGCGACCCGGTGGGGCTCGGCGAGCGCGTGGTGGGCGATTACATGACCCGCGCCCCGGTGAGCATCGGCGGCGAGCACCTCGCCGTCGAAATCCTTTCCCTGCTCGGCCACCAGCGCATCGACGACCTCGTGGTGGTCGACGAACACGGGAGGCCCATCGGCCTCGTGGACACGCAGGACTTGACGCGGCTGAAATTGCTGTGAAAGCTCCCATCCCCCGGGCTTTCATCCCGCATCCTCCATCCTTCATCCTTTCCCACCCATGGCAGCAGCAAACGATCTCCGCAAAGGCCAGGCCATCCGTTACAACGGCGACATTTACGTGGTGCTCGAAGTCACCCACCGCACGCCCGGCAATCTGCGCGCCTTCGTCCAGGCCATCATCCGTTCGATCAAGACCGGCAAAAGCAGCGACGTGCGCTTCTCCTCGACCGAAAAAGTCGAGTTGGTCGAGGTCAACCGCGAGACGCTGGAATTCTCCTACAAGGACACGGAGGGCTACCACTTCATTGATCCCAGCACGTACGACGACACGATTCTCAGCGACGCCCTGATCGGCAGCGGCAAGGAATACCTCACCGAAAATCTCGCCGTGACGGTGCTCTACGCCGAGGGTAAAGCCGTGGAGGTCGAGTTGCCTGCCTCGGTGGTTCTCAAGGTGGTGCAGTCCGCTGAGGGCGTGCGGGGCGACAGCGCCAATAACGTGCAAAAACCCGCGACGCTGGAAACCGGCAAGATCGTGCAGGTGCCGCTGTTCATCAAGGAAGGCGAAGCGGTCAAAATCTCCACGGCGAACGGTGCGTACATGGGTCGCGCCTGAGGAGCCGCAAGCTTGGAGCCTATCCGAAAAACTCACGTGGATTTTCTTACGCCCCTGCTGGGGCTGGCTCGGGGGACGGTTTCTCCGGGGCTCACGCCCCGGGCTAGAGTCTGCCGCCCCTGCCGGGGCTGAAATAGAGCCTATCCAAAAAACCCGCGTGGGCGATCTCGTGCCCCTGCCGGGAGTTTAGCGCGTCCTGAATGAATGAGCTGCGAGTTCCGGCTGTAGCCACGGCGCTCCGTCGCCGTGTCTGCATGGGACCAGACACGGCGGAGCACCGTGGCCACAGCCCGCAGGCCGACGACATGGGCCCGCCAGTCGGCGTAAAGGACACGGCGACGGAGCGCCGTGGCTACAGCCCGCAGGCTTACCCAATCAAGACGCGCTCTAACCGGCGACACCGGTTTTCGTGCTTGCCTACCGCGGCACAAAAACGCCGAATAGCGGGCGAATCACCCCGCGACGATGCGCACGCTTCCTGACCGTCAGCCAGCGATCTAATGGGAAGGGCCAAACGATCTTCGGAAGGTCTCGACGGCACGGTGCCGTCCGCCCGCCATGCCTTCAAATCGGGTGGCGTGAGCCGTCCCGCCGCCCGTTACAGCCGCGAATCGACCGGAGAGCGCATCCCCGTGAGGCGCGGACCCCGCATGATCCCGACCCGGATCGTGAAGGGGTGCGCCGGGGTGCTGCTTTTGCCCGTATGCTGGGTGGCAAGCAAGACGTTCTTCGAGGTGTTCAAGGGCGCGGCGGTGACGCATCACTTCTGGTCGACGGATGAATTTTATTACTTCGCCTGGGGAGCGATTTACTGGCTCGTCGCGGTTCTCAGTTTTCCGACCCCGCTGGTCGTCTACGTGTTCGGCCACGAATTGACGCACGCGCTCTGGGTCTGGCTGCAAGGCGGCCGGGTGAGCGGGTTCAAGGTGGGCCGGGACGGGGGATACATCATCGCGGATCGGCGCGATTTCCTGGTGTCGCTCGCACCGTACTTTTTCCCGCTTTACAGCATCATCGTGATCGCCATCTACGCGGGGATCAGTTGGTACTACCCGGACGCCTGGCGCCACCGCCGCTGGCTGTTCGCCGCCATCGGCTTCACCTGGGCGTTTCACCTGACGTTCACGGGCTGGATGATCCCCAAGCGGCAAACCGATCTCCTGCTGCACGGCACGTTTTTCTCGCTGGTGGTCATCTACCTGGCCAACCTTGCCGTGCTGACGATCCTGCTCGTGGTGGCCTGTCCGCAGGTGACCTGGCTGGAACTGGGGCATCGGTTCCGCGACAACGCGGCGGCCTGGGCGCACTGGGTGTGCCACCAGACCGGCTGGCAGCCGCCGGAGCTTTGGTGAAGGTGAACCGCGCAGGCAACCGAACGCCGCCGGGAAACGTTGCCTTCAACGTGAAACCTCTTTCCGCGTTGACTTTGATCGCCCTGGCGTGCGCCCTCGCCGGTTGCGGCAGCCCGCTGCCGCCGATCCCGTCCACCCCGGCTGCCGCGATCCCACCTTCGGCGGACGCGCGGGCACTGTTCGACGCTTGTCTGGCCGCGCACGGCGGCGTGGCGGCGTACTCCCGTCTCCACGACGTGAACGTGCGTTTCAGCAGCCACTGGGCGGCGATTGGCCCCAAGCTGCAACCCAAGCTTGCGGATACCGGCTACCGGCAGGGCAGCGAGGAATGGTATCTGGCAATGCCGAACGGCTGGACTGTCGACCAGACCCACCGGGGTCCGAAAGGGCTCAAGCACGTTTTGCGGGTGCCGCCTGACGACGTGTTCGTCAACTACCGCGGCGAGTCGGGTCCGAGCAAGGAGCCGGAGGTCAACGCCGCCGCGTCGCTGGTGACGGATGCGTACGCGATGTTCCTGTTCGGGCCGGACTTTTTCCGTCGGCGCGGGGCGAAGCTGCAACGTCTCGCGACGGCTGGCGACGTGGACGGCCAGCCCTGCGACGAACTGCTGGCCGTCCTGCAACCCGGTTTCGGCTTGTCCAGGGAAGATCGCGTCATCCTGTTCATCGACCGGCAGAGCCATTTGCTGCGCCGGGTGCAGTTCACGCTCAACGCGCTCGAATCCACCCGGGGGGCGGAAGTGCAGGTAGATCTTTCCCGCCACCAGAAACTGGCCGGGGTGATGTTCCCGACCGAGTTTTATGAGCAGATCGACCGTCCGGTCAATTTGGACGCTCACCGCTGGCAGTTGCTCGGTTTCAGCGCGAACCGTGGTCACGACGCCGCGAGCATGCAGCCGGTGACGCCGCCTTGAGGATGGCCCGTACTTTACGCCTGTAGCCACGACGCTCTGTCGCCGTGCTCTCCGTGGGCTGCGCTTTCCTGGCAGACACGGCGACAGAGCGCCGTGGCTACAGCCGGCCCGAATCATCTTCAAGCTGCGCTGCCACCGCCCTCAGGCGCGGGCTTGCGGAATCCGCCCGGCCAGGCGAAAAATGGCGCGACGCATGTTATCCATCGACTCCACCCGCATTCTTCTGGGCATCCTGCTGCTGGCCTTCGGACGCCGGCTGTTCTGGCTGTTCGTCGGGGCAGCGGGATTCGTCGGCGCCAACCTGTTCGCCAACCAATTTCTGAAGGGGCAATCCGACGAAACGGTCGTGATTTTTTGTCTGGGGGTGGGTTTTGTCAGCGCCATCATGGCGATGGCGTTGCGGAAAGTGGCGCTGGGGGCGGCGGGCTTCATCGTCGGGGGCTACCTGCTCATGACGCTGCTTGCCGGGACCGGCCAGGAACACGAGATCGCTCTCGCCGTGGGCAACGGGGGGCAGCAGCTTGCTCCCTGGCTGGCGTTTGGGCTCGGCGGTCTGGCGGGGGCGTTCCTGATGAACGCGCTCTTCGGGTGGACGCTCATCGTCCTTTCCTCGTGGGGCGGAGCCAAGCTGATTTGTGACTCGCTGCATCTCGGTACGCAGGCCCTGCCGGTGGTCTTTCTGATTTTGATGTGCGGCGGGGTCCTCGCGCAAAGCGGGCTGATCCGCCGCGCCCGCGCCCGCCCGGCTGCCGCCGAATGAACGGCCTCCCCGCTGGACATCCGCGCCGGGCCTCTTAACTTCCTGCCTCTCTCCGTATGAAAATTTCCCTCAACTGGCTGCGCGAATATGTGGACTACGAAGGCACGCCCGATGCCCTGGCCGAATTGTTGACGATGGCGGGCGTCGAGGTGGAGGGCGTCGCAACGCGCGGCGCGAACTTCGACAAGGTCGTGGTGGCGCAGGTGATTTCCCGCGAGCCGCACCCCAACGCCGACCGCCTGGGCGTTTGTCAAGTCGACGACGGCACGCACGCGGCCGCGCCGCGCCAGATCGTCTGCGGGGCGACCAATTTTAAACCCGGCGACAAGGTGCCCCTCGCGCTGCCCGGCGCCGTGCTGCCCGGCGACGTGAAGATCAAGGTCGGCAAGCTGCGCGGGGTCGAGAGCGAGGGAATGCTGTGCAGCGCGAAGGAACTCCGTCTCGCCGAGGACGCGGCGGGCCTGCTCATCCTGCCCGCCGATTCGCCGGTGGGCGCACCTATCGGCAGCCTCTTCCCGAGCGACACGGTCTTCGATCTGGAGATCACACCCAACCGCAGCGATCTGCTCAGCTACGTCGGGCTGGCGCGGGAAGTCGCGGCGTTGACCGGAAAAACGCTCCGCAATCCGCTTGACGCGATGGAAACCCCGGTCGGCGGCGAAACGGCGGCGCACCTGCCGGTCCTGGTGGCGGCGAACGCCCGCGAGGCGTGCCCGTTTTACACGGCGCGCTTCTTCGACGGGGTGCGCGTCGGCCCCAGTCCCGATTGGCTGCGCTCCCGCTTGGAGTCGGTTGGCCTGCGCTCGATCAACAACGTGGTTGACGTGACGAATTACGTCATGCTCGAACTCGGCCAGCCTCTCCACGCGTTCGACGCCGCGCACATCGGCGAGGCCGGGCTGGGTGTGCGCCTGGCAAACGCGGGCGAGGAACTGCTGGCCCTCGATGGCCGCAACTACAAGCTCCAGCCGCATCATCTCGTCATCGCCCGGATGGACGGCCAGGCCGAGGGTCTGGCCGGCGTGATGGGCGGCGAGGAAAGCGGCGTGACGGCTCGCACCACCAGCCTCGTGCTCGAAAGCGCCTACTTTACCCCGGCGGGCATCCGGCGCACGGCGCGCGAACTGGGCCTGAGCAGCGACGCGAGCTACCGCTTCGAGCGCGGGGTGGACCCGGCAGGCGTCACCGCCGCTGCGCGCCGCGCGGAAGATCTGCTCCTCGAAATCTGCGGGGGCACCTTGCGTGGCGTCACGCAAACGCACGTCCTGCCGGGGACGATGGAACAAAACGCGACGGTCAGCTTGCGGCTCGCGCGCTGCCAGCAGGTGCTCGGGACCGACATCGACGGCGAGCGGGTCGAGGAAATCCTGTCGGGCTTCGGGTTGATGAAAACCGACGAGGACTTCGCCGACGAGACCACCGAATGGCGCGTGCCTTCTTACCGGCCGGATTTGCGCCGCGAGATCGACCTCGTCGAAGAGGTCGCCCGCGTGTTCGGTCTCGACAACGTGCCAAGCCGGGCGCAGGGGACGTTCGCGCCCGCTTCGACGGTGGATGCAGACCACGATTTCCTGATGGCGCTGCGGCGGCAGTTGGTGGGCCTGGGATTCACCGAAACCCGCAGTGTTTCGCTGGTCCGCGAGGAAACCGGCGCGGGCGGGGTCGCGCTCAAAAATCCGCTGGGGGAGGAAAGCGCACGTCTGCGGGGCACCCTGCTGCCCGGGCTGCTGGCGTCAACTGGACGCAACGTGCGCCAGGGTTCGGCGGACCTGCGGTTGTTCGAGATCGGCCGGGTGTTTTCGGACGGCTCCAAGCTCGGCCAGCCGGAGCCTGTGATGGTCGGCCTGGTGATGACCGGCGCGGCCACCCCGGCGTCCTGGCGGCACGGCGGCGACGGACGCGCCCTGGACCTCCACGATTTACGCGGCGTCCTCGAACGCCTGACCGGCGACGCGCCGGTGGAACTCCGCCCGCAGCCGCCGGGACCGGACCGCCCGGACGCCGGGAGCCTCGCGCTGTTGGCCGAGGTGCTGGTCGGCGGTGAGGTGGCCGGTAGCCTGGGACAACTCGCGCCCTCGCGCGCCAAGACGCTGGAACTGCGTGGCGACGTGCTCGTCTTGGAATTGCAGGTCGCGGCGCTGCGGAAAATCGCCGGCGCAGGGCGGACCTTCCTGCCGCTGGCCCGCTTCCCGAGCGTCACGCGCGACTTGGCCCTCGTGGTGGAGCGCGGCGTGCCCAACGCGGAAATCGTCACGGCTTTGCGGGGCGCGGGCGAAACCCTGCTTTCCACCGTGCAGCTTTTCGACGTGTTCACCGACGCCAAAGGTGAAAAGATCGCGGCGGACAAAAAGTCGCTCGCTTATTCGTTGACTTACCGGGCGGAAGATCGCACTCTCAAGACCGAAGAGGTCAACGCATCCCACACGCGGTTAAAAGCCGCGCTCCAGGGAAAAATCGCCGGTTTGCAGTTCCGCGAGTGAACGAAAACCGGCGGCGGGTGTCTGACCCTTTAGTTCTTTTCTAACGGAAAATTTTCCTGCATCCCGGGCCGAGCTGCCCGGGCCGCAAACACAATTTACCCTGCGGTGTTCGAGATCACAGCGCATCATCCCGGACCGATAATCTACTACCAAGGAGGCTTGGCTGGTGAAGGAGATGACAGGCCTTAGTTGGAAGTCCGATTCTTTATCAGCGGTCATCCGCCGTTTCCAGAAGGGAACGGGAATGGCGCTCAACGGCACAGGTGGGGTAAAACTTTTTCGGGATCGCAGGCCGGACGAAAACTTTTCGCTTTCATCCG
Organism: uncultured Chthoniobacterales bacterium; assembly: GCA_964250705.1. GTDB lineage: Bacteria > Verrucomicrobiota > Verrucomicrobiia > Chthoniobacterales > SZAS-18 > CAHJWO01. The sequence continues at coordinate 10,602 of CAXUHC010000033.1, forward strand.
GCTGCTTTTACCGCATGGTCCGTCACGCATGAAAGCTTTGTTGGTGCTCGAAGATGGCCGGACGTTTGAGGGAGAATCATTCGGAGCCGTCGGCACGCGGGTCGGCGAGGTGTGTTTCAACACCTCCATGACCGGTTATCAGGAGGTGCTCACCGACCCTTCCTATTACGGCCAGATCGTGGCCATGACCTATCCGCTCATCGGCAATTATGGCGTCAACGAGGCCGACGGCGAGAGCGCGCACCCGCAGGTCACCGGGTTCGTGATCGAGGAACTCAGCGAACTGCCGAGCAGTTGGCGCTCGCAATCCTCGCTGCCCGACTACATGGCGAAACACGGCATCGTCGGCCTGCAAGGCATCGACACCCGCGCGCTGACCCGCCATCTGCGTGAACGCGGCGCGATGAAAGCCTGCCTGACCTCGGAAAACCTCCCGCCCGAGGAGGCCGTCCGTCTTGCCAAGACGGGAGAAGGGGTGATCGGCATGGACTACGTGCGCGTGGTCACCACGCCGGAACAATACGACTGGGACCCGGACGACCAGGACAGCCAGCGTTGGGCCGTCACCCGGGGCCAAAGCACGGAAAACGTCGATCTGCCCCCGGTGAAGTACCAGATCGTCGCCTACGATTACGGTCTCAAACGCAACATCCTGCGCCGCCTGCGGCAACACGGTTTCAAGGTGCGCGTCGTTCCCGCCGGGACCACCGCCGCCGACGTGCTGGCGTTGCGTCCCGATGGCATTTTCCTCTCACCGGGACCGGGCGACCCCTCCGCGCTCGACTACGTGCACCGCAGCGTCCGCGACCTGATCGGCGCCAAACCGATTTTCGGCATCTGCCTGGGCCACCAGATGCTCAGCCATGCGTTCGGCGGGCGTACCTTCAAGCTGAAATTCGGCCACCACGGCGGCAACCAGCCCGTGCAGAACGTGGCCACCGGGCGGGTGGACATCACGGCGCAAAACCACGGGTTTGCGGTGGATGCCGATTCGCTGCCGGCGGAATTGGAGGTCACGCACATCAACCTCAACGACCATACGGTCGAGGGCCTGCGGCACCGTTCGCTGCCGGTATTCAGCGTCCAATACCACCCCGAAGCCGCGCCCGGACCGCACGACGCGCTGCATTTTTTCCAGCAGTTTGGCAAACTCATTGATGATTCGCGCTAGAGTTGTTAAGTCAGGAGAGAGCGAGCACGCATTTTCTCCAGTTATTTCCCCCTTTTTATGCCGAAGTTAAAAATCACGATGCCCGACGCGAGCGAGGCCACCCACGAACTCGTTGACGAGACCATCACGGTCGGGCGGGTATCCGAAAACTCCATCCAGATCGACGACGCCAGCGTGAGCAGCCGTCACGCCCAACTCGTTCCCTTGGGCAGCGGGAGTTATCAGCTTACGGACCTCAATTCGACCAACGGCACGCGCGTCAACGGCGCCGCCGTGACGGAGGCCGCCCTGCGCAACGGCGACCGCGTGCGCTTCGGCAAGATCGACTGCGCGTTTTATTCCGACGACAACAGCCACAGCGAGCCGCTGCCCGCCGCTGCCGAGCCCGATGCCAAGCCCGCGACGCAGACGCACAAGCCGACGAATTTCGCCAACGCCTCGCCCTTTCAGAAGAAGAACAAGGAAAAAGACCCCATCGGCATGTACATCATGATCTTCGCCGCTGTGGCGGTGTTGCTGTTCCTGGTTGCTCTGGTGCAGGTTTTCCTGTTGCAGCCGCCCGCGTAGGGGATGGAACCTCCCCGTTTGCGATGCCGCCGGGGGCAGCCGGGGCCGGTGGCAGCCGATCCCGCCAGCTCATTTTGGCAGGAGGTCGATCCGGTGCTGCTGCGGGAAAACGTCCGTGGCGGTTTGCCGGTGCAGGGGACGCGGGTCCGCACGGCGTGGGACGATGAAACGTGGCGGATTCTCTTCGAGATCGACGACGCGCGCCCGTGGGCGACCCTCACCACGCACGATGCGCCGCTCTGGACCGAAGAAACTGTCGAGGTGTTCGTCGATCCGGTCGGTGACCTGGCGGGCTACTTCGAGATCGAGGTCAACCCGCTCGGCGCGGTCGTGGACGTGGTCCTGCGGCGGGTGGCCAGCGGATGGAGAAAAGATTTCGGCTGGCACGTGGATGGTCTCGTTAGCCATGTGCGTCTGACGGGCAACGGCTGGGCCGCCGAGTTGTCGATTCCGTTCGATGCGTTGGGGGCCAGCGTGACGCAGGCCGGAACGTGCTGGCGGGCAAATTTCCTGCGGATCGACCGGCCCCACGGGCTTGGTTCGGAGGCCGAGCTCAGCGCATGGTCACCGACGGGAATGCGCAATTTTCACCGTGCGGGATCCTTCGGCTCGGTGGAATTCGTGCTTTGAGCCGGTTCGACCGCTTGCAACAGGTCGCCGAAAGTCAGGAAAACCGCTTTTCCTTCCGGGTTCGGCCCGTAGAACAGCCCCTCCCACCGCACCGGAGTCGCAGCTTCGGCGACCGGCAGGCCAGCCTCTTCCAGATCGACCATCCCGCCAAGCGCCGACGCGTAGACGGCAGGGTCAGCCACGGCCAGACGCAGTTCCCCGCGGTAGTGGGACGCACCCGTCAGGCTGACCGAGCCGCGCCCGCTGAAATAATCCGCGCCGCGCGTCGCTTGCACATCCGCGACGTTCAAGTCATCCCCGCGAAACAGCAATGTCGAGCGCAAGTAATCCAGAGGCGCGCCCCGGATTTGCAAACGGCTGCCTTCGACGTTGAGATATCCGCTGATGCCCGGACGGCCCGGCATCGCTTCCAGGGCGCCGTTGATCGACATGCGCCCATCCAGCACGGGCAGGCGGGTGCCGAAAAGCTGGGCCAGGGTAGGCAGATCGTCGAGGCGGGCGTCCACGTTGCAGGCGAAACCGGGCTCCCACCAGCGGCCTTCCAGCTGGCCGGAAGTCGGGAGCGGACACTCGCCGGTGAGCGAGACCCGGTTGCGGCTCTGCTGTAATTCGAGCCGGGAAACCTGCACGCGCCGGTGCAAGATGGTGGCGCGGATGTCCAGGCTCTGCCAATCCCGCCGGCCCCAGCGAAAATCCGTGGCCTGCGCCGCGAGCCACATCTGAGCGGACGACCAGTCCTCGGGGTCGCCGCGGAAGGAGAAGCTGCCCTGCTCCACCAATCCCCCCGCCGGTCCCGTGAGTCCGAGCAGCCGCGCCAGTGGCGGGACGGGCATCCGACGCAACGACCCCGCCACCTCCAACGCGAGTCGCGGATGGACGAAATTGACGGCTCCCTGACCGCGGATTTCTCCGCCGGTCGCCGTGAGGTTGCCTTCCCAGTCGAGCCGTTGGTGATTCAGGTGGGTGCCGTCCAGCGTGGCATTGACGAGCTGCACGCCGGGGCCGAGTTCCAGGTTGCGGATGCTCAGCCGGTGGTCCTGCCAGACGGTCTGGCCGTGGCGGTTGAGGAGCGTGTTGGCGAAACCCGGCCCGGCGATCTCCACTTCGCGTGCCAGCGCCCACCCCACCGAATGGCGTTCGCCGGACAGACGCAGGTGGTGAAACCTGAGTCGGAAGCGGTTGCGCAGCAGGGTGAAATCATCACCCTGGAGAAAAAACTCCGTCGGCACCAGCCGGGGAGACACGCGGTCCGGCCAGGAACGTGTCCCGGAGTGGTGCGAAACCACCGGGGGTGGCGCGAGGTCCAGACGACCGGTGATGCCAGCGAGCGTCAAGCGCCGCAAAGCGGACGGCGCGGGTTTTTGCAGCCAGGGAACGCGCCAGGCGAAGGTGAGTTCGGCGTGGGCCACGCGGACGTCCGTGCCGGTTTCTGCCAAGGCGGAGACAGGCGGATTCTGACGCCAGCGCACGTCGTAAAGGTGCATGGTCTCAAACAACCCGCCCTGCATCCGCCCGATGGTCAGCGTGCACCCGTGCCGCGCTGCCATCCGCACGAGCATCGACCGAAGAACGGCTTGCCACGGCGCAGGCAAGGACAGCAGGCTGATAATCAGCGTCACCGCCAGGAGACACCGGAATCGAAGGCGCGCGCGCCCCCATTTCCACCGGGGACGATTCGTCGGAGCAACGGGTTCTACGGGAGCAGTCGCGGCGTTGATCGCCGAGCTGGATGTGGGCACGTTACGAATGGCAGGCGGAATCTAGCCAGAGAAGCAAAAAAGGGGAAGGGGATTCAAAGGGAAGAAGAGAAAGGCGCGATTTCCGCAATTTCCCTCTTTCCCGGGCTCCCGCATGGGAAGGAGAGAGCTACCGCCTCGCGGCGTCGGCCTCGGGACCGAGAGTGGACGAAATGCTCAGCCGTTGGCCGGGACCCAGTTTTTGGGCGAGTTGCTCGGCAAACCGCTTCTTCGCCTCCGATACCGTGCCCTCGCGCAACGCCTTGAGGCGGGCGTCGGTGTGCAGATCGTTGACGGCCTGGGCGTATTCCTGCGGCTGCATGTGGTTCCACAACCCGTTGTCCATCGTCAGAACCTCGATGTTCTCCTGCTCGACGCTCAAAATTCGTGGCGGCGGCATCCGCACAGAAATCGTGGGCGTGGACCCGCCACCGATCTCGACGGAGAACCGTTGCGTCAGGTCAAACCCCGCCTTGACCCGGAACGTTCCCCGCACCCGCAGCCGTTTGGTGCTGCCCATCCAGGTTTCCTCCGTTTCGCGCTCGACCAGCATTTGCCGTTCGACGACCGCGAGTTCGAGCACCGAACTGGCCTGTTCGTAGACCACGTGCTCGTTGACCGTGACGCGCGGCTGCATCCCCGCGATGGCCACGAACGCGCCGCGCACTTTGCCTGCCCAGTCCTCCAGCTTGCTGGTGCCCGCGCCAAACACCCGGAAGGGCAGGTTTTCGAGCTGGTAAAAAATGAATCCCGCGAGCAACGCGAGGATCAGCACCGTTCCCAGGATCGCCGACGTGCAACCAGCGGTGCGACGCGGGCGTGGAGTGTGAGCGGCAGGTTCGCTGCTGTTCTCCGGTGAGGGATCGAATGGCTCGCTTGGCGGCACCACGAAACGTAATCGGTTTCAACGCCTGCACAACGCACATCACGACAACCAAAAAGGGTAACGCCCCCCGCATCCGCTTGGATACGAGGGGCGTCTGTTCCCCCCAGAACAATCTTCTAAATTGATGAGAAACTTATAACGCGAGGATTCTGGTGACGCAACAACAATTATTAGTTTTTTTAATCTTTCTCCATCCCACGCTGCAATCGGGGCGGGTACGCGGGTCTGCGAGACAAACGTTTTCCAGTGTAAACCGTCTTTGGACAGCAGGTTGCAAAAATTATGGACGCAATAGGCCGATGACAGCGTTTTCCAGTACAAGCCGTGGTTCCGACTGTCCGGTGACGAGTTGCACGTTGGCGCGCAGGCAGGCAGCGAGTCCCTCGCGCAGATCGTCGAGATCGAAACGATGCGTTTCCGCCGCCGCAAAGCCCAGACCGAAGGTGTTGACCGTGCCGTCCTTCTTGCGGGGCAGGTGCGCCGTGGCCTCTTCAGGCAAGCGTTCCAACACCTTGCCGAAGGCAAAAGGCGAGGCAGGTTTCGGCAGCCGGAAACGCTGCTGGAGGTCTTTGACCAGCAGAAGATTCCGCACGGTAGGGACCAGCGCCACCAGCAGCAGGCCGATGGCGCTCTCGCCCTGGTAAAGGAGTTGGTCGATGAGTGAAAGCGCCGCGGCGAGGTCGCGGCGGCCGATGGCATTACCCAGTTCAAAGATGACGCCGGCGCGCGACATCGGCACCATGGCACGCACGAGGGCGGCGTTCACCTCGCGGCCTCCCTGCGCGCCGAGGTACAAATCGAGCTTTTCCAATTCGTTCTCGATTTGCCGCGTGTCGCCGCCGGTCAGCAGCGTGAAGAGCTCGCTGGCCTCGCCGGTCAGTTCCAATCCACGGACCCGGGCGCGCTCCTCGACCAGGACGGCCGCCTCCTCTTCCCAGCCGCTCCTCGTGGAATCGAGCCGGTCGAAAACCAGCGTGTGGGCCACCTTCGTCAGGCCTTTGTAAAACGTGCGCCGCTTGTCGGTCTCCGTGGCGCTGAGCAAAAACCGGACGTCGGGCGGCAATCCGGCCTGGAGCACTCCCAGCAGCGATTCCAGCGCGTCGAGCACGCCGGCTGCACGCCCGATGGGACTGTCCGCCAGGACGTTGGCGTTTTTCAGCCACACGAGCTTGCCCCCGAAAAACGGCAGCGTCTGGAGGGCGGCCACCGTTTCGTGGACCCGCGCGGCACCCGTGGCGGCGTTGTCCGCCGCGCCGTCGATGATCTCGACGCCGAACTCGCCGGAATCCGGCGGCGTCAGCTTTTCGGCCAACGCGCGGGCGGCGGCTTTGACCGCGCCCTCGTCGCTGCCGAGCACCGCCGTGATGTTCTTGGGTTGCTCGGAGGATTTTGGCTTGGCCACGGGACCGGCAGTTTACGGCGTCTCGGTGCCCGCTGGCAAGTGCGCCGCCTTCCACTCCATCGCCTTCATGATGCGCGCCCGCCCGCTCGGATGATCGAAAAACATGATTTCCTCGATGGGACCGGGGTTCATCTTGCGGTACTGGCCGAGCTTGATCGCCGACTGCGCAAACCCGTCCGGCTCGCGCGAGGTGTTGATGCCGAAGGAATCCGCCTCGCCTTCGGTCTCGCGGACGAGGCTGTTGAAGATCGGCGTGCAGCAAAAAGCGAGCACGCCGAAGATCGTGATCAGCAGGGGGAACCCGGCGGGATCGGCGATGCCCGTCACCCCCCATGCAAGTCCCCACCGGCGCAACGCTGCGTCGAACAGCAAGCGCGTCAACGCGGCGAACACGAAGATCACGCAGCTAAACTCGAAGAGCAGCTTGTAAACGTGGTTCAACACGTAATGCCCCATCTCGTGCGCCATCACCTGCCGGATTTCCGGCAGCGAGCAACGCTTGATCAGGTTGTCGTTGAGATTGATCCGCGCGACGCCGAAGGCGCCGCTGACGTTGGCGCTCACCCGCGTGGTCTGGCGGGAGGCGTCGAACTCGTAAACGTGCTCGACGGGAATCTGGTTGGCCCGTGCCATTTTCAGGATCGGGTCGCGGAGGGCGGGATCTTCCAGCGGTCGATATTTGTTGAAAATCGGGTCGATGAAGATCGGGCTGACCACCGTGAGCACTCCCAGAAAAGCAATCACCACCAGGCTGCCCCAGAGCCACCAGGTGCGCGGCGTGCGTCGAAACACGGTGTAGAGGATCGGGAGAACGATGGCGAGGGAAATGATCTGTACCAAAAGCCCCTGCGCCTGCTCGGAGAACCACGGGCCGAAGGTCTGCGTGGCCATGTGGTACTGGTGCTCGCGGAAGAATTGCTGGTAGACCGTCAGCGGAAAGCTGATGACGGCGGTGACCGCCGTGTAGATCGCGGCGTAGATGGCCACCTGGACCCAACGCCACCGCACGAAACGCTCCGCGCGGTCGCGCCACCCGGCCGACCAACCCGTTGCCAGCAGGAGAATTCCCAGGCCGACGCCGAACATGGCGTTCCACAGCAGCAGCCAGTAACCGCCCTCGAAGTAGGCATCGGAATTGGCTTTGGCCTCGGGCGGAATCGTGGCCAGATAGGCGCGCGTGGCGGCGGCGGGGTCCATGTTGGGGCCGCTGGCCTCCGCCGGAATCGGACCGAGGAGCGGGGAGTCCGCGCGCGCGTCCCGGGCGCCGCCGAACGTCATTCCCAGAAGCAACAGCGCGAAAACCAACCGGCGGGCGGCAAGCGTAACCATGCCCCGGTTTTATCGTGACGCGCGCCCGCGCCGCAAGCTAAACGTTTGCGCGTCAGCGGGGCAGGCGGGCGTAACGTTGGGTAAACGCGTCGTAGGTGGGGTATTTGTCGCCGTAGATTTGCGTCACGGCGGACGGCAGATCACCGCCGCCGAGCATCGCCGCAAAAAACTTCGGGAACCGGTCCACCGGGGCATCGGTCATCAGAAAGCGCACGAGTTTTTCGGAACTCTGGTAGAGCTGCGCGATGGCGATGGGGTCGGCGGGATACTCCTGCAAGGCGGTCAATTGATCGACGGGCATCGCCGCCGTGTGGAACCGTTGCAGCAGACGCGGGTTGTATTGACCCATCCGCGCGGCGGTGCTCCGCCCACTCATTTCCTCGGCGAATCCCTCGCTCAGCCAGAGCGGGGGGCGCTGGCGCGGGTAGATGCGCGCGACGACGGCGTGCGTGGTCTCGTGCGCCAGACGTTGCGAATCGAACATACCGGTGTTGCCGTTGCGCACGTTGAGGAACAAATCCTCGCCGTGGGCGAAACTCGCGGCCCAGGACGAAACGCTCGAAATTGCCGTGACCTTCGACATGAACGCCTGCCAGTCCTTTTCGTCCTCGAAGATAAACACGTTGGCCTTGTGGGCGATTTGCTCGGGCTTCGCGCCGAGGGTTTTCGACACGAATACGAGGTGGAAGTCGATCTCCAGCGCGACACGTTTGGCCTCGGTGATCCTGCGGTAATGCAGAATCCAGTTCGGCGTCTCGCCGTGCAGCCAGGCCGTGGGACGGATGGACAACGCCAGTTCGCCTTCCGCGCCAACGTCGTGGTTGGCGAGCTGGTCCCACTTCTTTTCCTCCAACGGGATCGCGTCGGCGCGCACCGCCGAAGGGAGGGCGCTCAGGGTAAACAGCGACGTTGCCAGCGCAATGGCTCGGAGGTTCTTCAACACGAAAGTGAGGATGCGTTTGTAGGGCGAGCGTCCCGGTAGCCGCGTAACGGCGCTTGGGGCAAAAAGAGCGTAGGACGGATGCAGATTTCGGGGCAAGCGCCGAAACACGGCAACCGGGACGCTCGCCCTACACCCTGCACTTCCATCACGCCATCGGCTTCGGCGGCGAGCCCCGGAAAAGGTCCAGCTTGCCAGACTCCGCACCGGGCGTGTTGATCTTGACCGGTTTACCGGCGGCCGCCGACTCGTAGATCGCCTCCATGATACGTTGATCCTGCAAACCTTCCTCGCCCGGCGTATAGGGTGGTTTGTTCTCGATCACGCACCCGGCCATGTGGTCCATTTCCAGCGCGAACTGATCCTTGGGCAGGATGCTCGGGTGTGCGCGGTCTTCGACGGGGCCTTCCGCGTGGGCGGTTTCGATCTGGAGACCCTGGTACGCATACGCCGGGTCCAGGCCGAACCACCCGGCCTCTGCGTTGACCCGATAACGCCGACACCCAAATGCGCCGTAGCTCGTGGCGTTGTTGGACAGCACGCCGCCGGGGAAACGCATCTGGAACGTGACGGTTTCCTCCACCTCCTTGAAACGTGGGTCGCCAGGCGTGCTGTGGATCATGCCGGAAACCTCGGTCGGCTCCTCGCCCAGCAGGAAGCGGGTGGTGTTCAGGCAATAGAGGCCCACGTCGGGCAGGCTGCCGCCGCCCGCGAGAGCCTTGTTCTGACGCCACTGGCCGTAGCTGTCGTTTTGCACGTTGACCGACTCGATGATCTTCGGGGCGCCGTACCGTTTCTCGCGCAGCCAGCGTTGCGCGAGCCGGTTGTGCGGCTCGTACTGGATGCGGTAGGCGATCATCAATTTTTTGTCGGCCTTTTTGCAGGCGTCGATCATCTGCTGGCACTCGGCGGAAGTGTTGGCCATCGGCTTCTCGCACAGGATGTGTTTCCCGGCTTCGGCTCCGCGCACGGTATATTCGGCGTGCATCCCGTTGGGCAGCACGATGTAGATGACGTCCACATCCTGATTGTCGCGCAGGTGGTCGTAGGTTTTGTAATCGTAGACGTTTTTCTCGGCGAGGCCGTACTGCCGGGCGACCGCGCGCCCCTTGTCCGGGTTGCCGCTGACCAGCGCGGCCAGACGCGATTGCTTGCAGGTGCCCAGAGCGGGAAGAATCTGGTTGAGCGCCAGATGGCCGAGGCCGACGACGGCGAACCCCACGCGTTCGCCGGGCGGCAGCGGCGCGGGCACGGGACCGGCCTCCTGCTCGGTCTTGGCGTGGATTTCTCCCAGTTCGATGGGCTTTTCTTCCTTTGGCCCGGCGGCGCGGGCCAGGGTGGCAGGCAAAATTTCGCCCGCCAGGGTGGCGGCGGCCAGACCACGCCCGGCATTGGCAAGGAACGCGCGGCGGGTGAACGGAGAGGGCGGGGGGAGGGATTCGTCAGGCATGGATTCAGAAGCGTTACGCTCTGAATCCGCTACGAGACGAACTTTGGCCGTGGAAAAGCGTTACTGCTCGCCCAGCCGGTTGATCGCCGCCGCCGCGTAGGCCGCGCCGAAGCCGTTGTCGATGTTGACCACCGTGACGCCGCTGCCGCAACTATTCAACATTCCGAGGAGCGCCGCCAACCCGCCGAAGCTCGCGCCGTAGCCCACGCTCGTCGGCACCGCGATGACCGGGATACTGACCAGCCCCGCCACCACGCTCGGCAACGCACCCTCCATCCCCGCGACCACGACCAGCACCCGGCACGCTTCCAGCCGGTCGCGTACGGCGAGGAGCCGGTGCAGCCCGGCCACTCCCACGTCGGTGATGCGTTCAACGGGGTTGCCGAAGGTTTCCAGGGTGACGACCGCCTCGTCGGCGACGGGTAAATCCGTCGTGCCCGCGCAGATCACGCCGACGCGCCCGGTCAGCCGGGGAAGCGGTTCGCGTTCGACGACGATGCAGCGGGCGCGTTCGTGGTAAACGGCGCCGGGAACCTCCGCCGCGACGGCCTCGAAGTGCTCCCGGCTGGCGCGGGTGCCGAGCACGACGGGATCATGTCCGAGGATCGTCCGGGCGATGGCGGCGACTTCCGTCGGCATCTTGCCCTGGCAGAAGATGACCTCCGGGAAGCCGCAACGGCGGCGGCGGTCGGTGTCCACCCGGGCGAAGCCGAGATTGACGAACGCCGGTTCGTTTTCCGGCGGCACGGGGGAGGCGGGCAAATGGAAAAGGTCCATCCGGTGAGGATGGACCTTGTCCGTACCGGGGCGTCGTGTCAACGCCCGGCAAAGGAATGTGCTGAACGGTTACGCTCAGGCCGCGAGACGACGGCGGCGGATGACCACCGCGCCACCGACCAGGCCGAGGCCCATCATCGCCCAGGTGGACGGCTCGGGAACAGGAGCAGGGAGCGTATTGAGCGCGAGATAAGCGTTGCCCAACGTGGTGGTCAGTTCCGTAGCCTGAAAAATGCCGTCGCCATTCGTGTCACGATAAACGCCGGGCGTACTCGTGCCAACGGTCGAAGCATTGCTGTTCGTGAGCGGACTCAGAGTGGTGGAGTAGGCGGAACCGTCAGCGTTCGCGTAGGTGATCACGACCGCAAAGCTGTTATCCTTGAAAATGATCGGGTTGGCCAGAGTGGTAAGATTGAGGAACTGGGTTGACCTTACTGCTGCGGTGGTACCCGTATTGGCGGAAACAGTGAGGGCGCCACTGAAGCCGCCGATGTAATCGGACAAGACCGAACCAGTCGAGGCAGGATTGAACGTGTCGTAGAAGTTGACGAAGACGGTAGCGGTCTGCGCGGCAGCGCCCGGGAGTACCCCGTAGCCAAAAGTCATGGTGTTGAGTTGCTGTCCGGCGACCGTCGCAGCGGCAAGATTCACATCCTCCAACTCGGTCGGCAAAGTGGCATTGCTCACTTGGAAGTTGGTTCCTCCAAGTTGCGAATAGGTGATCGCGCCGAACGACGAGGAGGCACCGACCAGCAGAGTAGATGCCGCGATGGCGACAAGTAAAGACGAGGTTTTTTTCATATGCTGCAAATAATTCCTGACGTTTATATTGCGGTGTAAGTGATTGCCCCGGGTCCCTTAGTAAAAACTTCCTTTGGCCCTGTCGGTGCCCCACGGCGCGTTTTTTATGGAAAACACCCGCTGTCGTCAACAATCAATTTGCAAAATTTATAAATTTCTTCTCAAGAAGAACCTGCTGCCACCGGGTGCGCCGGAGCAAATTTAACGCGCGGAGGAATCGTCACCCGCGCTGAGGGGAGAAATGTCGCTGGCGGCGTGGCGAGACAAAAGCCAACGCATCGGCACCATGCCGCTTTCGTGGAATCCATGCCGATGAAAGAAATGCTTGGCCTGTTCGTCGAGGCGATCCGTCAACAGCGTGATCCGCTGGAAATCCTTTTTGCGAGCGAAATCGAGCGCATAATCCAAGAGTTGCGCGCCGTAACCGTGGCTGCGGTGCTCTTGGCAAATAATCAGGTCTTCCAGAATAATCACCGCGCCGCCCTCGGCGGTGCTGATCGTGAACAGCAGGTTGATCATTCCTATGATCCGGCCGTAGGAACGCAGGACGAAGATGCGGCCTTTGTTCGGCTGCTCCAAAATCATCCGCAGCCCGCGCAGTTGCTTGGCCTGATCGGGCCGGAAATCGACCTCCATCGAAAAAAGGTCGGCAAACAGCTCAGCCAATTCGGGAAGGTCTTCGACTACGGCGGGCTCGATGCGAGTG
>CAXUHC010000034.1:0-10320 GCA_964250705.1 uncultured Chthoniobacterales bacterium
GAGCGTTTTCAAACCGACGAAAGCATCACGGCCTTCCTGATCAGCGTGAGAGCGGGCGGCGTGGGCCTGAACCTGACGGGCGCGGACACGGTGATCCACTTCGACCCGTGGTGGAACCCGGCGGTCGAAGCGCAGGCGACCGACCGCGCGCACCGCATCGGCCAGACACGGGTGGTCACGGCCTACCGGCTCATTGCCCGCAACACGGTGGAGGAGAAAATCTTCGCCCTGCAAAACCGCAAGAAGTTTCTGACGGCGAGCCTCGTCGAGCACGAAACCGACGAACCGCTGCTCGAAACTCTCAGCTTCGAGGAAATCGAGAGCCTGCTGGAATGACCGCAGCGCAAACGCCCGATGGAGGAGTCATGGCGCTGCCGGTCGTCCGGGCTGGTGCAAGCTTTCCGCAAACGCGTTGTAAACCACGCTGCGACGCTCGGCAAAGACACAGTGCAGCCACCGCTCGCCGCTTCCTGGGCGTGAGGCATAGCGAAAGATGATCCGATACTCCTTTACACGCAGCCGAAAATATTCCGCCGCTTCCTCTTTCAGCGCCTTCACGTCGCCCCGTCCTGCTGCGAGTGCGCGCAAACCGAGTCGCAGGGCGCGGCGCTGATCGGGCGCAAGCGAAGAAACAAAGTTGAGCACCTGCTGCTCAGACTCCAGTCTCATCGTTCAAGGGACCGAAAATCGCGTCCATTTCTTCAAGCGTGTAGTAAATGCCCTTGCCAGCCCGATCTTGCCGAATGGCTTCCATCGCCTCGGGGTTGGCCAGGATTTCCCAGGTTTCGCGTAACGCTTCCAGCCGTTCCGGGGTAATGAGTAAGGCCACCGTCCGGTCGTCGCGCGTGATCGGAACAGGACCATCGACCGCCTCGGCCAGCAGTTCCGGCAAATGCTGTCCGGCTTCGGCTACCGTGTAGGTTTTTGCCATGCGGCCACTTTGCCGGACGCAGGAATCGAAGTCAAACCTCGGCGGCAGGTGGTGGTGTCTGCGTTTGGGGCGCGTGCGCTCCAAACGCAGACACCACCCCTTTCCCTCATTCCCAAGCTCCTGCTTGGGAATATAACTGCTCGGGAAGCTCTGCTTCCCTGCTGCGCATGGCAAAATACCGCGTTGCGCGCGGAACATCAGTGGGCGGGGAAGACGACCTTGTCGTAGATTTCGGCGAGGGGAATTTCGCACCCGATGCTGGCGAGGCGCAGCAGGTCGGTCGGCTGGATGAACACCTGGTAGTGCTAGGTGCCGTCGGGTTGGCGGGTGTAGTGCTCGACGCGGGTCTGTTCGGCGGAGAGTAGCAGGTAGTCGGTGACGGATTCGATCTGCTGGTAGCCGAGGAACTTCTCGCCCCGGTCATAGGCTTCCGTGCTGGGGGATAAGACCTCGGCGACGACCTGGGGATTGAGGAAATTGGGCAAGCCTTTGCCGTCTTTATAATAGGCTTTCGGTTCGCCGCAGAGAGCGGTCACGTCGGGATACGTGTACATGTTGCCGTGCGCGGCTTTGACGCGGATGTCGGCGTAATAGGCTTTGCACGGACGGCCCCTGAAGCGGTAGTTCAGCGCGGTGTAAAGGTTGCCGGCCACTTCGCCGTGTTCGAAACCGGTCCCGGCCATCGCGTAGATTTCGCCGTGGACGTACTCGCTTTTGTACGCGGCGGCGTCTTCGAGGGTAAGGTATTCCTCGGGGGTGAAGGTGCGTTTGGACAGCACGCTCATGGTGGGGACATTAAACGCTTTTCGCGGGGCAATGGCAACGGGGAAGGGGCGGCGGCGTTTTTCACTGGCGCGGGCGGGGTTTTGCTCTTAAGTCAGTCCATGAGCGATACCCAATCCCTTTCCGCGCTGCCCGACGACGCCAAATACGCGGAGCGTCAGGACCCGATCATCCGCCTGGACCTGCCCGCCGGTCCCGTTTACTGCTCGCTCTTTCCCGACGCCGCCCCTAAACACGTCGAGCGCATCCTCCAGTTGGCGGGGGAAGGTTTCTACAACGGCCAGAAGTTTCACCGCATCGTGGCGAACTTCGTCGCGCAGATCGGCGATCCCAAGAGCAAGACCGACCACGTCAACGCCGGGAGCGGCGGGTCGAAGTACGGGCACCTGCCCCTCGAAGTGAACCGGGCCTACAAGAACTCGCGCGGCACGTTGGCGATGGCCCGGACGAACGATCCGAACTCGGCCAACAGCCAGTTTTACATCGTGCTGAAAGACGCGCCCCATCTAGACATGCAGTACACGGTGTTCGGCAAGGTGCTCGACAACGGCATGGACCACGTCGACAAGCTGAAGGTTGGCGACGCGATGAACGTGTTCATCCTCAAGAAGTAAAGCCGCCTAGTCGTCGTCCCGCGCATGACCACGCCCGTCCTACCGTTCCAGGGATCGAAAGTGCTGATCCTCGACTTCGGCTCGCAGTACACGCAGGTCATCGCCCGGCGGGTGCGGGAGTGTTCCGTGTATTCGCAGGTGATGCGTTTCGACGCGTCGGCGGCGGAACTGCGGGCGGCGGGTGCGCGGGGCATCATCTTGAGCGGTGGGCCGTCGAGCGTGTACGCGGAGAACGCCCCACAGCCGGACCTCGGCTTGTTCGATCTCGGGCTGCCGGTGCTGGGGATTTGCTACGGCGAGCAGTTGATGTTTCACCACCTCGGCGGTGTCGTGGAGAGCAGCCCGAAGCGTGAATACGGGGCGGGGGTGCTGAACATCGAAGCGGCGGATTGCCCGCTGTTTGCCGGGCTGCCGCCGAAGCTCGACGTGTGGAACAGCCACGGCGACAAGGTGGCCAAGCTGCCGCCGGGGTTTCGGACGGTCGCGCACACGGAGAACTCGCCCTTCGCGGCGGTGGAGGACCCGGCACGGCGATTCTACGGGTTGCAGTTCCATCCCGAGGTGGCGCACACGCCGCGCGGGCGGGACTTGCTGCAAAACTTTCTCTACGGGATTTGCGGCTGTTCGCCGGATTGGACGATGGGGTCGTTCATCGACCAGACGTGCGCCGAAATCCGGGCCAAGGTCGGCAAAGAGCGCGTGATTCTCGGTCTGAGCGGCGGGGTGGATTCGTCCGTTGCGGCGATGTTGCTACACCAGGCCATCGGCGATCAATTGACGTGCATTTTCGTCAACAACGGTCTGCTGCGCGAGAACGAGGCGGAGGCCGTGGAAAAGCTGTTCGGCGATAATTTTCACATCAAGCTCAAGACGGTCGATGCCTCGGAGCGTTTCCTGACGAAGCTGGCGGGGATCACCGACCCCGAGCAGAAACGCAAGATCATCGGCAACGAGTTCGTGCGGGTCTTCGAGGAAGCCGCCGTGGAACTGCTCCAGGGTGAGGGTGGCAGCGAGCACCGTTTTCTGGCGCAAGGCACGCTCTACCCCGATGTGATCGAGAGCGTGTCGATCTCCGGCAACCCGGCGGCGCTCATCAAGAGCCACCATAACGTCGGCGGCCTGCCGGAGGACATGAAGTTCGAGCTGATCGAACCGCTGCGACAGTTATTCAAAGACGAGGTGCGGCAAGTGGGCCTGCAACTGGGATTGCCGAAAGAAGTCGTCCATCGGCAGCCGTTCCCCGGACCGGGGCTAGCGGTACGCGTGCTTGGCGAAGTGACGCCGGAGCGGCTCCGCATCCTGCGGGATGCCGACACCATCGTCGTCAACGAAATGAAAAGCAGCGAATGGTATTACCGCGTGTGGCAATCCTTCGCCGTGCTGCTGCCGGTGCGCTCGGTCGGCGTGATGGGCGACGAGCGTACCTATGATTACACGATTGCCCTGCGCATCGTGGAGAGCCAGGATGGGATGACGGCGGACTGGGTACGGCTGCCCTACGAGCTGTTGGGCCGGATTTCGGGGCGGATCAGCAACGAGGTCAAAGGCGTCAACCGCGTATGCTACGACGTTTCGAGCAAGCCGCCCAGCACCATCGAATGGGAATAACCCCGGATGCGGCGCGCGATTTATCCAGGCAGCTTTGACCCGGTGACGAACGGTCACCTGGACGTGATCGAACGTGCGGCCAAGCTGTTTGACGAGGTGCTGGTGGCCGTGGCGGTCAACAGCCAAAAACAACCGCTTTTCTCGGTGGACGAGCGGCTGGATTTACTTGCGAAGACCACCGCCACGCATGGCGGCAGGGTACGCCTGGTACGCCTGGAGGGACTGTTGGTAGATTACGCACGGGTCGCCGGGGCGGCGGCGATCATCCGGGGCCTGCGCGCCGTGTCGGATTTCGAGTTCGAATTCCAGATGGCGCTGATGAACCGCAAACTCGAATCGTCGGTGGAAACCATTTTCCTGATGCCCAAGGAGGAATACACCTACCTCAGTTCGCGCATCATCAAGGAAATCGCGCGGCTGGGTGGCGAGGTGGGCAGTTTCGTGCCAGATTGCGTCGGGACGGCCCTGCGGGGAAAATACCCGCCCACCGCGAAACCGCTGCCATGAAAATCCACCTGCGACAGATTCCCGACGAAGGGTTGCACCTGGAAGGCGAGGAACCGGCCGAGGTTCTCCAGTTGCCAGCCGAAGACATTGTCAGGGTGCTGGGGCCGCTGCGGTATTCGCTCGACCTGGGATTATCTTCGGACGGCCTGTGGGCAACGGGCGAACTGTCTCTGGACCTCGAATTGTGTTGCGTCCGTTGCCTCGAACCGTTCCGCTTCGCGTTGCTCGCCCCGGATGTGGCCATGCAGATCGAACGGCCCCCCCAGGAAACCGTGGACTTGACGCCGGAGATCAGAGAAGATATGATTCTCGCCTTGCCTGCCTATCCGCACTGCGATTGGTCCGGCGAGCGTGTTTGTCCCGGCCGTATGGAGGCGCAGGGGGAAACCGCCGCGCCTGCTGTCCCAGCAGACGGCGATTCCCGACCCGCTTCCGCCTGGGAAACGCTCGACCGGCTCAAAATGCCGTCCAAACAGCCTTGATTTTTAACCGTCCAGAGAAGAGAAAGTTGTCCTATGGGAGTTCCTAAACGTAAAACCTCGAAGATGCGCCTGCGCACCCGCCGCGCTGCCAACCGTTGGCACGCGCCGCAACTCAGCCGGTGTCCGCAATGCAGCAGCCGTGTGCTCCCGCACACAGCTTGCCCTTCTTGTGGTTACTACAAAGGCCGGCAGGTTTTGACTATTGAGGCCTGAAGTCCCGGTCCTGCCCGTGGGAGTTGGCCCTGATCCGAGAGCATGCGGGGATTGATGGCTGTCAGCCGCTCGGATTAGGCGTTTTTCTCGCTTGAACCGATGAAGGTCGCTCTTGATGCGATGGGCGGAGACTTCGCCCCGCGCAACATCGTGGAAGGGGCGGTCCTTGCCCTGGCGGAGTACGTTCGGCTCAGCAAGCTGTACCTCGTCGGGGACAAATCCGCCATCGAAACGGAATTGCAACGGCTCGGTTGCGATGACGCCAGGGTGGAAATCGTCCATGCCAGCCAGGTTGTGGACATGAGCGACGAGGCGATTTCCTCCGTTCGCAAAAAGAAGGATTCCTCGGTCAGCCGCGCCGTCGATCTCGTCAAGACCGGCAAGGCCGAGGCCATCGTGAGCGCCGGGCACACCGGTGCCGCCGTCGCGGCAAGTACGATCAAACTCCGCACCTTGCCGGGGGTAGACCGGGCGGGAATCGCCTCCACTATCCCGACCGAAAGCAATTTATTCGTGCTCATCGACGCCGGGGCAAACCCGGACGCAAAGCCGAACCATCTGCTCCAGTATGCGATCATGGGATCGGTCTATTCGAAGCACGTCCTTGGTTACAAGAACCCGTCCATCGGGCTGATGAGCATCGGCTCGGAGGACAACAAAGGCACCGATACCACGAAGGATGTCTTTAAGATGCTCAAATCCAGCGGACTGAATTTCCGGGGCAACGTCGAGGGGCACGATCTGTTTGAAAATCCGGTCGAAGTGGTGCTTTGCGAGGGATTCGTCGGCAACGTGGTGCTGAAGAGCTGCGAGGCCCTGGCCCACGCGATTTTTTCGTGGCTCAAGCATGAGCTTAAAAAGAACCCGCTCCGCATGGCGGGGGCGGCGTTGGCGCGGGGTGCCTTCAAGACCATCGCCAAAAAAACCAACGTGGACGAATACGGCGGCAGCGTGCTGCTGGGCGTCGACGGCATTTGTATCATCGCGCATGGGTCCAGTTCGCCGACGGCGATCAAAAACGCGATCCGGGTTGCACTGGAAAGCATTGACCATCAGGTAAACCCGCACATTGTTCAGGGGATCAAAGATTATTATGCCAACGCTCCCGGTGTCCAACAGCCTTCCCAAGCCGCCTGAGTCTGCGCCGGCGGCTGGCCGGGCCGTCGCGGCCATCCTGGGAACGGGCAGTTACCTGCCCGCACGCGTGATGACAAACGCGGAGATGGAGTCGATGGTGGAAACGTCGGACGAGTGGATCACCTCGCGCACCGGGATCAAGGAGCGCCGCATCGCCGCCGAAGGCGAGCACACCAGCGACATTGGGGCTGCCGCCGCGCGCGCCGCGCTCGACCATGCGGGCGTCAAGGCCGAGGAAGTTGACCTGATCCTCGTAGCCACCGCCTCACCCGACATGTTTTTCCCGGCGACGGCTTGCATCGTGCAAAAACTCATCGGGGCAACCCGGGCGGCCTGCATGGACATCTCGGCGGCGTGTTCGGGCTTCCTTTACGCCATCGAGATGGCCCGCCACATGGTTGACGCCGGCGCCATCAGGTTTGCGCTGATAGTCGGCGCGGAAAAGCTGAGCGCCATGGTGGATTGGACGGATCGGAACACCTGCGTCCTCTTCGGCGACGGGGCGGGTGCCGTCGTCCTGGGACCGCGTCCGGCGGACCGCGTAAGCGGAAGGGTGCTCGGCGGCCTCATGGCCAGTGACGGACAGTATGGCAACATCCTCGGCGTGCCGGGCGGCGGCACGCGGTGTCCCATCACAAAGGAGAATCTTGACCAGCGGCTGAACACGATCAAAATGCTCGGCAAGGAGACCTTCAAACAGGCGGTCAACGCCATGTGCGGCGCCAGCCTGGAAGTGCTCGACCGCACCGGTTTATCCATCGACGACATCGCCTGCATCATTCCCCACCAAGCGAACGTGCGGATCATCGACGCCATCGCGGATCGCTTGAAAGTTTCGAGGGACCGTTTTTTCGTGAACCTAGAGAAATACGGCAACACCGGCGCCGCGGCGGTCGCCATCGCGTTGGACGAGGCCAACCGCGCGGGACGCATCCTGCCGGGCGACAAAGTGTTGATGGTCGTTTTCGGCAGCGGCCTGACCTGGGCCAGCATGGTCGTCGAGTGGTGACGATCCGCGCCGCATATGGCTGAGAATGCGACCGCGAAACTTCAGGCATTCATGCGTCGATCCAGCCATCTCGACGCGCATCACCGACTCGTGATTGCAGCGGTGGTTGCGGCGGCAGTCGCGGCGATCCTGCCCCATCACATGCAGTGGTCAACGCGTATCCTCGGGGTTTGGGATGCCTACGTTTACACCGTCCTGGGACTGGTCTGGGCGACGATTGTGACGGCGGAACCCAGGGAAGTGGTCAAGCGAGCCAGGCTGGAAGATAACAGCCGGGCGGCCATTTTCATCTTCGTGATCGCAGCGGCGTGCGCCAGCGTATCCGTCGTGCCAGCCGAGCTTGGCACCGCCAAGGGGTTGGGCCACGCGCAGGCGGGTGGACACGTGCTGTTTGCCATCCTCACGGTAGTTTCATCGTGGGTGTTGATCCACACGGTTTTCACGTTGCGTTACGCGCACGTTTTTTACGATTCGGATGACGGCAAGCCGCCCGGCGGCCTGAATTTTCCCGACGAGCCCGAGCCGGACTACCTGGATTTTGCCTATTTTTCGTTCATCATCGGGATGACCAGCCAGGTCTCGGATGTTTCGATCAGCTCGGCGTCCCTGCGCCGGCTCGCTCTGGTGCACGGACTGATTTCCTTTGTTTTTAACGTCGTCATCATCGCGTTGACGCTCAATGCGGTGGCAAGCGTGGTGAATTAGGTATGTTGATCGACACGCATGCCCACCTGGATTACGACGACTTCGCCGCTGATTTCGACGCGGTTTTAAAACGGGCGCAAGAGGCGGGGATCGGGCGCATTGTGACCATCGGCACCTCGGTTGAGAGCAGCCGCCGGGCGGTGGAACTCGCGGCGAGTCATCCGATGATATACGCGGTGGTGGGTGTGCATCCGACCAGCGCGGACGCTGCGCCGGATGATCTCGGAACGATCCTGCGCGATCTCGCGAGTCATCCGCGCGTTGCCGCCATCGGTGAAACCGGGCTCGATTACCACCGTCCACCCGAGGGCGACTCCGCGGTGGCGGCTTACAAAGCGACCCAGGCGACGGTGTTCCGGCAGCAGCTCGACGCTGCCGCAGCGCTCGGACTGAACGTGGTCATTCATCAGCGCGACGCGTGGACGGATACGCTCGACATTTTGCGAGGCTACACCGGGAGATTGCGGGGCGTGTTTCACTGCTTTGGCGGTACGCCCGTCCAGGCGCAAGAAGTGTTGTCGCTCGGGCATCTGGTATCGTTCACGGGGATCGCCACGTTCAAGAATGCCGCCGTCGTCCGCGAAACCGCGGCTTCGGTGCCAGGCGACCGTTACATGGTCGAAACAGATTGCCCCTACCTTGCGCCGGTCCCTTATCGTGGGAAACGCTGCGAACCGGCCCACACCCGCGAGACGGCTCTGGCGGTGGCGCTGGCGCGCGGCGTGACGCTGGAGACGTTGGCTACTGAGACGACGGCGACAGCGGAAGCGTTTTTCCGGTTTGCGCGTCCGTGACGGTGTGGGCCTGGCGCCAAGCCAGCCAGCCCCAGAACGCCGCCGCGACGGCCAGCGCCACCGGGAGGATCAACACCGCGCGCTGCAAGCCCACACCGGGGTGCCCGGCAACCGTCCAAGCGTCGGAGAGTTTGCCCACGATCAACGGACTCCACAGGTCACCAAACAGATGAATCACGAAAATCGAAAGCGCCATCGCGCTGGCACGCAGCATCACCGGCACACTTTCCACGATGAGCGTGTTGATCGGTCCAGTAGGCAGGAAAAGCAGGAACATCGCCGCCGCCAGACACCATTGAGACAACTGCGTGTTGTGGGTCAGAAACGCCACGGCGGCGACGGGAATCGCCAGCAGGACAGAGACCGCCAGGAGGGTCGAGTACCCGGCCCGGAACCGGCGTTGCCAGGCGGTCGCGGCGAAGCCGCCGACCATCGTCGCCAGTAAACCGGTGACGACCAAGGCTTTCCCGAAAAAATCATCGGCGTTTTCGTACTTCACCGCGTGCACCTCGTTGAGAAATTTGGCGGCCCAGAAGGCGAAAGCTGCCAGCGCGAAGGTGTAGGCGGTGTACCCGACCAGCACGAGGCTGAAATCTGGAATGCGGAAAAGGGCAGCCACATCACGCAAGGTCGGGGTAGCATGTGAGGTGGTGACCGAAGATTCCTTATCAGCGTCGGCCTCCCCGCGTGCAGGTTCCCGCATGAAAAGGAGGCCCAACGCAAGCAACAAGCCGGGTGCTCCCGCCAGCAGAAAGGCGGGCCGCCAGTCGCCTTCCCCGGCTCCGATGGAACCGACGAAATGCGCGCAAAAGTTTTTCAGCGCCAGCAGCGGCGAGGAATCCGCGAAGTGCAGCACCCGGCCCCCGGCGATGAAGCCAAGCGCCGAACCCACGGGGATGGCCACGTAGAAGATCGTCAGCGCGTTGTTGCGTTTGGCAGGGGAAAAGAGGTCCGAAATCCAGGCGGGGGAGAGCGTGGCGTAACTCGCTTCACCCACCCCGACGAGCACCCGGAACGCCAGCAACACCGCGAAACCGGTGCTGAACGCCGTGAGCGTGGTGCCCAGGCTCCAGACAAAAATGCCGAAGGCGATCAACCACTTGCGGGCGAAGCGGTCACCGAGATAGCCGAAGAAAGGCGAGGTCACGAAGTACCCGAGCATGAACGCGGTGTTAGCCCAACCCGCGTCGCCCGCGCTCAGGTGCAGGTCTTTCTGCATCGGGGTCAGCACCGCCGGGAGCACGTAGCGGTCAAGGTAGTTGAACAGGTTCAACCCGGTCAGGAACGCGAGACTGAGGTAGGGGGCGTGGTCCTTTTTCATGGCGGCAAGCGCAGGATGGGCGACCGGACCGCGAGAAAGCAAAGCTTTTGTCAAACTGTGTGTAGCGGACGAGCGGAATTATCTGTTAAAGGTCGTCCGAAGGCTGGATGATCCGCGCCTTTGACAGCCAACCATCTATGAGTTCAATCGCCCTAGAACCTACCGCCAGCGGCTACCGCACCGCACCTTCCCCGATGGAAACCGGCTTCCCGCCCG
>CAXUHC010000034.1:10330-22940 GCA_964250705.1 uncultured Chthoniobacterales bacterium
CGCCATTTGTCTGTATCAACGACACCGAACCGTTTTTCCGGCCGCACTTATGAGTGATCCCGCCTATTCCTCGAGCCCGTATCCCTCGCCGATACCTGCACCCCCGCAGATGCCCGATCCGGACGGCATCGATGCGCTTGGGTTCCGAACCCGGCCTTCGCAGACCGAGACCGGGATGCCGCCCGGCGTGCCGTACATCATCGGCAACGAGGCGGCGGAACGTTTTTCGTTCTATGGGATGCGGGCCATCCTGGCGACGTTCATGACGACCTACCTGCTGATGGACAAGAACGTCGCGCAGGGCTGGGTACACCAATTCGTCTCGGCCGTCTACTTCACGCCTTTCCTCGGCGCTTTCCTCTCGGACGGTTTCCTGGGCAAATACCGCACGATTTTTTATCTCTCCATCGTGTATTGCTTCGGACACTTCGCGCTGGCAATCAACGATACGCGGCTTGGCCTGGCGATTGGTCTGGGGCTGATCGCCTTCGGAGCAGGCGGAATCAAGCCCTGCGTTTCCGCCAACGTGGGCGATCAGTTCGGCGAGAGCAACAATCACCTGCTGGCCAAGGTGTTCGGCTGGTTCTATTTCTCGATCAACTTCGGCTCGTCTTTCTCCATCTGGCTTTGCCCCATCTTACTGGCCAGCAAAAATTTCGGACCTCATTGGGCGTTCGGATTGCCTGGCGTACTCATGTTCGTGGCGACCGTGGTGTTCTGGATGGGACGTAAAAAATTTGTCCACATTCCTCCCGCCGGATCAAACTATTTCAAAGAGCTGTTCAACATCGAGACGGCGCGGCTTATCGGGCGTTTGGCGATTGTCTTTGCCTTCGTTCCGGTGTTCTGGGCGCTCTGGGACCAGAGTTCCGGCTCGGAATGGACGGTTCAAGCCAAGAGCCTCGACCTGAGAGTTTTCGACTTCATGCTCTTGTCCAAGCGCGTCCACTTCGCCTTCCTGGCTGAACAGGTGCAGGTGGTCAACGGCATTTTTGTCCTCGCGTTCATCCCACTTTTCAACTACGTCGTTTACCCCGCGATCAGCCGCGCTTTCCCGCTGACTCCACTACGGAAGATCGGCATCGGCTTGTTCCTGACAGCTTTGTCGTTTGTGCCGATTTGGTGGCTGCAGGTGCGGATCGACGCCGGGGAGCATCCCAGCGTGGGCTGGCAATTGCTCGCCTATGCCATCCTCACGGCAGCCGAGGTGATGGTGTCTATCACCGGGCTGGAATTCGCCTACACGCAGGCGCCGAACAAGATGAAAAGCTTCATCATGGCGTTCTGGCTGCTGGCCGTTTCGCTCGGGAATCAGTTTACGTCGATCATCAACTTCCTCGTTCCTTGGTTAGGCAGGCACGGGATGAACATGGAAGGTGCATCGTTCTTCCGTTTCTTCACGCTGTTCATGCTCGGAACGGCCATCCTCTTCGTCTTCGTCTCGCGCGGCTACCGTGGGCAGACTTACATCCAGCACAGCGGCGGCGGCGCGCCGATCAACGCCCCAACCGCCACGATCAACTCGGCGGTGGGGGAAGTGTAAAATCGTCTCAAGCTGCCGATTCCGGCGGGCGGGAGGTGGCGTCGTCCTGACCGTCCAATCGACCGAAACGACGGATCTCCGGCCAGACCAGGGCGGTGGCGATCACGACGAGAATCGTGCCGATGCCGCCCGCGACCACGGCGGCCACCGGGCCAAACCAGTTGGCCACCAGGCCGGACTCGAATTCGCCGAATTCGTTGGACGTGCCGATGAAAAGGGCGTTCACGGCGGAGACCCGGCCTCGCAGTTCGTCGGGCGTCAGAATCTGTACCAGCGTGTGCCTGACAACGACGCTGACGTTGTCCAAAGCGCCGCAGGCGAACATCATTGCGAGCGACAACCAGAACGTGCGTGACAAGCCGAAAATCACGGTGGCAAGACCGAATCCCGCCACGGCCACGAGAAGGGACCTACCGGCACGTTGCATGGGCGGGCGGTGCGCCACGACGAACGCCATGGACGCCGACCCGATCGGTAAGGCGGCTTGCAGCCAGCCGAGGCCAGCGGGGCCGACGCGCAAGATGTCCTTTGCGTAGATGGGAAGCAGGGCGGTCGCACCCCCGAGCAACACCGCGAACATATCGAGCGTGATCGTCGCCAGGATGATGCGCGTGCTGAACACGAACCGCACCCCGGCGCCAAGGCTGGACAACGTCATGGCCGCGCGTTTTGCGGCAGCCCCGGGACGGCTTTGCATTTGCCACATCAAATAAGCGCAAACCAAAGCCGCGAAGATATTGAACGCATAGATCACCGTCGCGCCGCCGGTCAGGTAAATCACGAGACCGCCAATGGCCGGTCCCAAGGCGGCAGAAATCTGGAAACTACCGCTGTTCCAGGCCACGGCGTCAGCCAGCTGCGCACGGGTCACAATCTGTGGCAGGTACGCGCCGCTTGCCGGTCCGAGAAATGCCCGGCCAACAGCGCTCAAAAACAGAAACACGAACGTGTAAAAAACCGGGGCTTGCGTCCAGGAAACCGCCGTCAGTCCTGCGCAGGAGATTGCGAGAAGCACTTCCGTCCAAACGATGATCTTGCGCCGGTCATATTGCTCCGCCACGTGACCGGCAGGCAGGCTCAATAAAATGAGAGGAGTAATCTGCGCGAGTCCGACAAAGCTGAGCACCAGCGCAGAGTTTGTCCGCTCGAAAAGTTCCCAGCCAACGGCAGTGCCGAGCATCTGCTGCCCAAAGGAGGCGATGAAGCGTCCACTCAGATACAAACGAAAATCCCGGATGCGCAACACTGCATGACGGTCAACGGTCGCAGGCGGTGCAGGGTCCGCCGGAGGGTCACCGGGAGCGAGAGCAGGGGTTGGCTCACTCATCGACGACGCAAACCGCTGATAAAATCTTGGTGTTTTGCGTCACAGGTTTCGTGAAAACAGACGGGGCGACTGCCCAGAAAAGCAGGCAGTCGCCCCGAAATCGAATCGTCACGACGTGTACGTCGTCCGGTCTAATTGACGTCTAGGAATCACCAGCCTTGCTGTTCAACGCGGCAGCATTGATTGCAACTGATAACTTGTTGAGCTTTTCGTTGGCGCTTTTTTCCTCGTCCAAACTGGTTTTCAACAACGTGGCCGCCTCCGTGTCGCCGAGTAACTCGGCGTAAGCAACCGCGCTGCCGTAACCAGCCATCTCGTAGTGCTCGGCATGCTGCGCTTCCATGATGAGGCCGGCATCCTTGACGGCGGAGGTGGCATCCTCGCCGATCCATTCGCTGCCCTCGGAAATGGAGCCTTTCATCCCGGTGCAGGTGTAGCCGCCCAACGAAACTCCGAGTTTGTCGGCGATGGTATCGAGCCGCGTGACCTGGTTCTCGGTCTCGCGCAGGTGGGTTTCAAACGCCTGTTTGAGGTCGGGCGAATGCGATGCCGCCGCGAGCTTGGGCAGCGCCTTCGTCAATTGATTTTCGGCGCTGTAGAGATCCTTGAGCAAATGCACGTAAAGGTCTTGCAGCGTGTTGAATTTTTCTCCTAATCCGAATAGAGCCATATGGTTGAGGGGGTTGGGGGTTTTTGAGGTTGATGCTGACGCAGATGGATTCGTGTCTCAGGACACTGGCTGGCCGGGTTTTCTGATCACTTCCTCCGCGAACCGTTCCATTTCCTCCGCCTGCGGGCTGCATTGCAGGAGCAGCAAGTTCACCCCGGCGGCGGCAAACTCCGCCACCCTTTCGGCGACCTGCTCGGCGGTGCCGACCAATCCTGGCCGCAGCCCGCGATTGGAAACCGAATATTCTTCGATGGTCATCCCCTGTTCGAGTTGGGTGCCGCTGAGCCACTGCTGATAGTTGGCGTAACCTGCGGCCGTCCCCTTCACATCCGTGATCCGGGCCAGCTCGGCCTGCGCCTCGCGCTCGGTGTCGCGTACGATCGTGTAGGCAGCTACTCCGAACTGCATCGGGGGCAGACCCATCCGCTCACGTCTGGCCGATAAGTCAGCGATTTTTTCGCGGACGCGCGCGGGCGGGTCCCCGTGCATGACGTAAGCGTCGCAACGCCGGGCGATGAGTTCTTTCGCCGCTTCGCTCTCGCCGCCGGCATACAGCACGGGGCGCGGACGGCTGATCGGCTTCGGTTCCAAGATCGTGTTTTCCACCCGGTAGTAGTCTCCCGCATAGGAAAATCGATTTTGCTTCCAAAGCCCATCGACCACGTCGAGCCACTCGGCGGTGCGGGCGTACCGATCCTCGTGCTGCTCGAAGTGCACCCCGTACTGGCGAGCCTCGTCTGCCCACCAGGAAGAGACGACGTTGAGCGAAAGCCGGCCCGGCGTACCGCAGATGCGGTCGATGTTGGCCGCCTGTTTGGCGAGCAAGGCGGGCGAGTGAAACGTGGGCCGGACGGCGACCATCAGTTCGAGTCGTTCCGTGACGGCTGCCAGCGCGGCAGCGGTGCTCCAGGCATCGAGGGAAGGTGCATCGACGCCTTTGATATCGTTCAAATTGAGTTCGGCGATCAGTGTCAGATCATAGCCGATCCGTTCGCTGCGGCACGCCAGTTTACGCACGTAGTCCCAGGTGGCTTCCATGCCCTCGTCAGGGACGTTGCGCAGCCAGCCGCCAAAGATGGGTAACCAGTAACCGTATCGCATGGGAGCTTCAGCGTTGTTCGTCGAGCCGGGCCGCCAGAAAATCGACGAGACGCGCGTGCGGGTCAAACCCGATGACGCGCGGCGCATCCGCGACGAAATTCGACAGGGCGTTCACGTCATAGTAAACGCGGGTGCCGTCCCGGTCGTCGATCATGGATTCAATCCCGCCCACGTCGATGCCAGACGCCTGGGCGACACGCTCACACGCGTCGATCACTTCCGGCGGCGGCGTGGTTGCCTCCACGCGCAGTCCGCGCTTGGGAGCGTCGAGCGCGCAGGCACTCGTCGGGGTGCGGGCCAACGCCGCGCCATCCTTGGTCTGGCAGGCGTCGGCGGGACAAAGATCGAACGAACCAGCCTCGGGGAAAACGTCGATGGCGTAGAGGTATTTGCCGCCGAGCGTTTCCACCCGCGTGATGTGTCCATCGCGCGCCGGGATGAACTCTTGCACGAGCGCCACGTCGTCCAGCCCGAGTTCGATGAAATCGGCGTCGGCAGCCGCTTGCAGTTCTTCCGGCGAGTCAAAACGGGTGATCCCCGCGCCGCTGCCGCCCACGTTGGCCTTGACCACCACCGGAAACCGCAACCCTTCCGCCGCCGCCGGAGCATCTGCGCCGCGATGGATCACCCGCGAGCGGGGCGCGGCCAGGCCGAGATCGGCGAGGAGCGTCAATTGCAAGGCCTTGGACACCTCGTAGGTAAACGCACGCGTGCCGTTGATGACGCGCGTGCCCAGTCTTTCCAAGTGCGACAAGTAATTCAGCGTATGCAAAATGGCGCTGCCGTCCCCGCGCAGGTAAGCGGACGGACTCATCCGATTGAAAAGCACGCCATACGGCCGCTCGTTATCCGATGGATCGTAAAAAAATGGCTCGCGCGCGTCGATGCGGGCGTACGCGATCCCACGCCGGTCCAGTTCGGCAAAAAGGGGGCGGAACCAGTCCGGATGTTCGTGGTAAATAGCCAGAGTGGATCGTGCGGTGCTCATGCGGTGTGCTAGGAGATTCGTGTCTCGGTCTCGGGCCAGATGGCTGGATCACGACCGACGCGGGTTAAAACGCGTATCGCGCCGGACAATACGGCAAATACTTTGTCAGCAGCGCACGGAACTCGGCAAGCATCCGGCCCTTGAAACCATGCCGATAGCGCACGTTTTCGCCGCCGGTGTTGCTGATCTTAATCTCCTGGAGATCGGGTCTCCACAGGTGAGCTTCCGCCTTGGGATGCCAGCCCAGATTGACCTCGTGCAGGGCGGCGTTGTGCGTCAGGAAAATGACTTCGCAGGCCAACTGGGCTTTCGCGGCGTCGCCTAGCATATCGTCCACCTGTTTGAATAGTTCCGTGTAGGCCGCCTGCCAGCCTTCGTAAAGAATGACCGGCGAGAAGTTTAGATGCACCTCGTAACCTGCCTCGACGAAATTATTCACTGCGGCGATGCGTTCTTCGATCCGCGAGGTGCGCACGTCCACGAGCGCGCTCATTCTGGCGGGCATCAGGGAAAACCGCAGGCGTGTCTTCCGCTGCGGATCGTATTCCAGCAGCGAACGGTTGACGAACTTTGTGGCGAAGGTTGCCTTGGCATTCGGCAGCAGGCGGAACCATGCCACCAGATCGCGCAGGTTGTCGGACAGCAGCGCGTCAGCGGAGCAGTCGCCGTTTTCGCCGATCTCGTAGACCCAAAGCAGCGGATCGACCTGGCTCGGCTCCGGTCTTCGGCGCGGCTGTTGACCCGCATGACGGCTCAACGCACGGCAAATGGCCTCGATATTCACGAACGTCGTGATCGGATTGGCGAATCCCTTGCGGCGAGGGACGTAACAATACGAACAAGCCATGGCGCACCCGCTGGCGTAGCCCGGGGCAACCCAATCCGACGACCGGCCGTTCTCGCGGAAAGGAAACGACTTGCGGGCCCCGAGAACCATGACGGTCCGCTTGATCTGCACCCAGGAATCGACGTTGCCCTGGTTGCCATGCAGGCCGGGGATCAGCCAGTGGCTGGAAACCTCACGGCGTTGCGCCGCCGGAAACCGGGCCAGGATTTCTCGTCCGCGTACGTATCGCTCCACGCCCGGTTCGAGATAGATCACCGCCACGTCAAGCAGTTGCGTGGCCGCATCCGCCGCCGCGATTTGGGTAGGGGTTGGCACCGCTTCCGGCAGAAGGAGCGAGAGCTGGTGATGATCTGACGCCATGTGAAAGGTACGACCGGCAGCTAAAATCGTATCCTCCAAGAGAAAGCACAAATTGCCAGCACCAGCGTCAGAAACAGGAACTCACTAACGTTCCAGGACGAACGGCGGCTGCGAGTCTGGTAAAGCGCGAGTCGCAGGCGGGTGCGGCTAAACGGCGCGACCGGCACGCCCGCGCTGGAGCAGCCATCGAACAAGACGTGCAGCAACGGACCGAGCGCCAGTCCAAACACGGCGGTTTCCAGGGCAAACTGCAATTGGTGCATGGCTTTTACCGGGTGCCAAGGCCAGGCGGGGGACCACCGTGCCCATTCGTGTTGCACGCACGCTGGCCCGGCCACGACGACCACCAACCAGAGCAGGAGCCAGTGACTCGCTCCTCGATGCTTCCCGAGCGGAAGAAATTTTTCGACCTGGTCCGGCAGGGCGGCGGTAGCCATGGCGGCAAGGGCCACATCGAGGCGGCAGGTCAACGCGAGCGCCACCGCGCCGTTGGCAATGCAGTGGCTTTTCCAGGTCATAAGATGGTCGAACGAGAACAAAGCCAGGTTCGCGCCATTCGCAACGCAGCGCGGTGGATTTTGCGTACTTGGCAGCGGGTTGAAACAGCCGGGCGGTGGCGCGAAAGATTCCGGTTTGCGAAATCGTCTGACTCCGCCATGATGGTTGCGATGCCGAATCGAGCCGCCTCGCGTCTGGTGATCTCGGAATTTTCCGAGGAAATTGTCGTTTCGGCAGCCCGCGCAGCCCGGGCGGAATTGGACGCGGAGGCTCATTGTGCGTTCGTTTTTTTTTCGCCGGATTACGGCGGAAATCTGGCGGAGTTCCTGGAACTGATCCGGGTTTATGGGCGGGTTTCCACCGTGCTCGGATGCTCGGGCGGCGGGATCATCGGCACGGGCAGCGAGGCGGAAAACGCGTCGGGTTTTTCGTTGCTGCTGCTCAGTCTGCCGGGGACGAAGTTGCGAACGGTCGAAATATCTCAGGATCAATTGGGAGCCGCGGGTGGCGCGGGCTACTGGCCGGCGCAAACGTCGGTGGCGGCGACGGACGTCGATGCCTGGATCGTTTTAGCCAACCCGTTGCGGCTGGAAGCCGAATCCTGGCTGGCCGAGTGGAACGCTGCTTATCCCGGCGTACCCATCCTCGGAGGCTTGGCGAGCGGCGCGGAGGACCGCATCGTGCTCTGCCGGGATGGGGGTGTTGTCACCGGGGATGGGCTGGCGCTGGCCCTCAAAGGCGGGGTGTCGGTACGCACGATTGTCAGCCAGGGGTGCCGTCCCATCGGCGAGCCGCTCACGATCACCGGCGCCCGGCAAAATCTCCTGCTGAGCCTAGGTTCAAAACCCGCCTACGCCGTGCTCAACCATGTTTTCAACGGCCTGACCAAACAGGAGAAAGACCGGGCGCGGAACAATCTGTTCGCCGGTCTGGCCATGAGTGAGTATGTTGAAGACTACAAACGTGGTAATTTTTTGATTCGCAACATCCTGGCGGCTGATCCCGAAGCCGGGGCAGTCGCCATCGGGGCGGCGTTGCGCGTGGGGCAGACGTTGCAGTACCAGTTGCGCGACCGCGACAGCGCCGATGAAGATTTGCGGGAGTTGTGCCATGCCGCGGAAGAAGACGGCGCGCGTCCGTTCGCGTCGCTGCTTTTTTCCTGCAACGGCCGGGGGCGGGGGTTGTTCGGCGCGCCCAGCCACGATGCCGGAGTCTTGGCAGAAATCTTCGGGGCACACCCCAGCGCGGGATTTTTTTGTAACGGCGAGATCGGTCCGGTGGGGAACCAAAATTTTCTGCATGGCTATACCGCGTCCTCGGTGTTGCTCTGCGAGCCGTGACAAATTTCTCGCATGGCAGGGCGGTTTTGTTGCGTCGTTTCCTGGACGCGTGGCGTTAAAGTTTTGAGCGGCAGCCTCCGTTGCGTGGCCAGCCGAAATTGGATCGGTCCCGCCATCTTGACGTTTACCCACACTCCCATGCCCGCAAAATCAAGCGATTCCGCCAAACAGAAACCTCTCAAGGACCCCAAGGGTGGCCTGACCGCCGCCGGACGCGCGCACTTCAAGAAAACCGAAGGAGCCAACTTGAAACCGGGCGTCAAAGGACCGGCTGATAGCCCCGAGAAGCAGCAACGCAAAGGCTCTTTCCTCCGCCGACACTTCGCCAACGAAAACGCCGGCCCGCTCGAAGACGAAAAAGGCAAACCGACACGGCATGCCCTCTCCGCTGCCGCTTGGGGCGAACCGGTTCCGAAATCGCCAGCAGACGTGAAGAAGTTGGCGGCAAAAGGCACCGAGTTGCTCGACCAATACCACGAATCGAAAAGTAACGAAAAGGCGCCGAAAAAACCGGTGGCCAGCGCGGCGGCGAAACCTACCGCCAAGAAAAAATCGACCTCCTCGAAAAAAGCATAGTTCCCCGAGCTTATGGCAGAAGCGAAAAAACTCCGGGCGAAAAGCCCGACGAAATCTCCGGCTGCTACCAAACACAAGGCGCCAGCGGAGAAAAAGGCAACTGTCAGCCGCAAGAAGCCTTCGGGGGCGGCCGAGCCCTCAAATTACTCCAAACCGGAACTGCGCGAGCGTTTAAAAAACGAGATCAAAGCGGGTGAGAAAGGTGGTCGTGCCGGACAATGGAGTGCGCGCAAGGCGCAGCTTCTCGCGGCGGAATACGAAAAACACGGCGGAGGGTATAAGAAGGCAGCGCGCACAAGTTCCCAGAAGCATCTGGAAGCGTGGACCGACGAAAAATGGCAGACCGCGGACGGCAAAAAAGCGGAACGTGGCAAAGCAACCGCCCGTTACCTGCCAAAAGACGCTTGGGACAAAATGACTCCTGCCGAGCAAAAAGCGACGGACGCAAAGAAAAGAACGGCGTCTCGCACCGGGAAGCAATTCGTCGCGAATACCCCGGCGGCCAAGCGCGCCCGGAAATCTGCCGCCTCGTAAATTGCGGTTAGGGGAAATGGTTTTTCGGCAGGACAAGTTTCGACTGGCGCGATAAGCTGTGCCCGCATGGCGGACGAAATCTTTCCACACCGGCGTACACGCCGTTGGCTGTCCCCGCTGCCGATTTTTCTGGCAACGCTCCTCCTGCTGGCTGTCGGCGCGGCGGCGCTGGGTTATTATGACTTTGGCAAGCGACCGCTTTCACCTTCCGGCGGCAGGTATTTCTTCCGACGCACGGAATTGCCGGTAGCACTTTACCTGCAAGGCGATCCTGCTTGGGGGCGGGACCAGCTGGGATTGTCCGTGCACACGATGGGGCAGGTGGGATGCGCGGTCACGTCGGCGGCGATGATCATGAAATTTTACGGGGTCGATGTCGATCCCGGCAGACTCAATATTTTTCTGCGCGAGCACGGCGGTTACGACGAAAACAACGATCTGCGTTGGGAGGGTCCGCCCGTCATGGCTCCCGCGCTTGTGCGTCACGTGTACGAAGATTTACCTTCGTATCATTTGATTGATTCCAACCTGGCGCACGGAAACCCGGTGATCGTCCGCTTGCACCTCGCCAGCGGCTGGACGCATTTCGTGGTGATCATGGGTAAGCAAGGGTTCGATTACCTCATCCGCGATCCGTCTTCGGCGGGGCTGCGCAAGGGGGTTTACCCGCTGCGTGAGCTAGGCAGCAAAATCGAAGCGCTACGGTATTACGAAAAACTCCCCTCGGCGCGTCAATAATCGCGTTCCAAAAGGTAATCAGCCAAAGCACGCAAAGCTTCCGCCTTCGTTCCGAACGGCCGAAGCGCGGCGTGGGCTTCAGCCGTCAAGCGGCGCGCTTCGAGGCGAGCGCCCTCCAATCCGAGGATCGCCGGATACGTGGCCTTCTGCGCCGCGATGTCTTTGCCAGCGCTTTTGCCCAGCTTTTCGCTCGTTTGGGTGACGTCGAGAATATCGTCGATCACCTGAAACGCCAGACCCAGTGCGCGGCCAAAAGCCGTCAGCGACTGGAGCCGGGCGGGCGTAGCGTTGGCGCTCATCGCGCCAAAACGGATCGCGGTGGTCAGCAACGCCGCCGTTTTACCCTCGTGAATGTAGCGAAGCTGCGCCTTTGTCACTTTTCGACCTTCCCCTTCAAGGTCAGCAACTTGGCCGGCAATCAGTTTCAGACTGCCTGCGGTGACGGCAAGCTCTTGCAGCAAGGTGCGG
The DNA here is from genome assembly GCA_964250705.1 of uncultured Chthoniobacterales bacterium. GTDB lineage: Bacteria > Verrucomicrobiota > Verrucomicrobiia > Chthoniobacterales > SZAS-18 > CAHJWO01. Next base: position 21,321 of record CAXUHC010000034.1, read on the forward strand.
GTGTCGTAGCGCGGCCACGCGGTGGCGCGGGCGACGAGTTCAAAGGCGAAGGTCAGCAAGGCATCACCGGCCAGCACGGCCATTCCATCGCCGAATACCTTGTGGCAAGTGGGTTGTCCGCGCCGGAAATCGTCATTGTCCATCGACGGCAAGTCGTCGTGGATCAGCGAATATGTGTGCACGCATTCCACGGCACAAAGTAGCGGCAGGGCCTCGTCGGAATTCCCACCGCAGGCCTCCGCCGCCGCCAGACCCAACACCGGTCGGAGCCGTTTCGCACCACCGGCAAAGAGGCTGTAACGCATGGCCTTATGAAGGGTTGCGGGCTTGCGAGTCGCCGGAGGGAGCGCCGCGTGCAAGGCGCGGTCCACCCGCCGCACCCGCTCGGCGAGGTAACGCTTGATCTCCAGACCCGCCGCGGGTCTGGCCTTCGGGGAATGATCGACAACAGCCATCCGACTACGATTGTTTACTACTGAGTGGGGAGACCAACAACGAAAAGCGGGTGTTGGGTTAGCTTGGTCTTCAAAGGAGTTCCGCGATTTGCACGGCGTTGAGGGCCGCTCCCTTGAGAAGTTGGTCGCCAGAAACCCAGAAAGCGAGTCCGTTGTCCAAAGCGCAATCCAGCCGCAGCCGCCCGACGGCGCAGTCGTCCTGGCCGGAACTCATGAGCGGCATGGGATACCGTTTCTCCGACGGATCGTCAACCACCTGCAAACCGGGCGCGGACGAGAGAGCCGCGCGGGCCTCCTCCAACGAAACCGGACGGTCGAACTCGGCGTTCACCGCGACGGAATGGGCACGGTAGACCGGCACACGCACGCAGGTCACCGACGCACGAAAACCCGGCAAATGCAGGATGCGGCGCGTCTCGTTCTGCATCTTCATTTCTTCCTTGGTGTAGCCGTTGTCGAGGAACGTATCGACGTGGGGCAGCACGTTGAAGGCAATCTGGTGCGGGTAGACTTCCGTCGTGACGCCGCGGCCCGCCGCCAGCGCCTCGACCTGGCCGCGCAACTCGGCGATGGCCTGCGCCCCGGTGCCCGATACCGCCTGATAGCTGGCCGCGAATACCCGGCGCACTCCAAAGGCCCGGTGCAGCGGGGCCAGCGCCATGAGGGTGACCGCCGTCGTGCAATTCGGGTTGGCGAGAATACCCCGGTGGCTGGCCGCGTCCCGTCCGTTGATCTCCGGAATGACCAACGGAACCGCCTCGTCCATCCGGTACGCGGATGAATTGTCAACCACCACCGCGCCGGCTTTGACCGCGACCGGAGCGTACTGTCTGGAAATCGATGCGCCTGCGCTGAAGAGTGCGATATCGACACCCTCGAAGGATTGTTCGCCGAGCAGTTCGATGGGAAGCTGCTCCCCCTGAAATTCCGCGGATTTACCCGCCGAGCGCCCGGAACCGAGCAACCGCAGTTTGCCAACCGGAAACCGGCGGCGCGCGAGCACACCCAGCATCTCCTGACCCACTGCGCCGCTGGCGCCGACGATGGCCACATGGTAGGTCTTCTTTTGCATGGCAGGGGAGGGCGATTGTATGCTTTCCTCAGGCAGATGCAAACGCCGGGTTCGGAAATCTCGCTGCACGTTTCGGTTGCCAGGCAGCTCATC
>CAXUHC010000035.1:0-17305 GCA_964250705.1 uncultured Chthoniobacterales bacterium
CGGACACGCCGACAGAGCGCCGTGGCCACAGCCGGAGGTTATTCGGATAGGCACTAAGCAAAGCGTTGGCAGACGCCCACGGGTTAAAACCGAAACATGTTGTTCATCACGATTTGAAACCAGCTAATATACTCCTCTCCGACGGAGTGCTGAAAGTTTCAGATTTTGGAGGGGCATTGATGATGTGGGATTCGAACACGCCGCAAACTGTATCTGACTATGGATTCACTTGGGCCTATGCAGCTCCAGAAGTTCAAGAGTTAAGATTGCGCTATCCCAGAGCAATGGACATTTGGTCATTTGGGGTCATACTCTGGGAAGTAGTTACGGGTACTCGTCCATTTGCGTCTAATGGCAACGAACCATTGCCAACGCGTATCGAGCCAAAGAAAGAGGTCGGGACAATTCCTGACGAACTCGATAGCCTGATCTTTGATTGCTTGCGACGCTCACCGAAAGATCGGCCAACCGCTAACGAATGTGTCAGCAGAGTCGAAAATTTAACAATCTGAACATCATGTCTAAGGTTACCTCGTTCACGCCTGTTGTTAATATCGGTGAATGGCTAAGAGCCAACTCAACTCATCTGTACAAATCGAATCGTGTGGTACTCAGGGAAGTGCTGCAAAACGCAGTAGACGCCACGCGAATGTCATCTGGATTCAAGAAGCTACCTATTGAGATTACTTATAATTCTTCGATTAGGCGCTTGACCATCGTTGACGGCGGCGTGGGCATGTCGCTTGAAGATCAGCAAAACTGTTTCTGGAAGCCTTACGGTTCGAAAAAGCGAGAACTGCCGGGTGAATCGAGGATGAATTCAGGAGTCATCGGCCGCTTTGGGATCGGTGCGTACGCGGCATTTAGAACCGCTAAACAGATCACTGTGGTGTCGAAACCTGAATCGCAGCTGACCGGGCAAGCAACAGGCACCCGGGCCTCTTTGGCCAAGCCTCTTAAAGAGTACTCATCGCACCAGTCGCCAGAGATTTCATTTGAAATATTAGCATCGAAAGATGTGGCAGATGTATGGCCGGTCGCTCATTCTCATGGAACCGTCATCGTGATGGATCTTGTTGAAAATCTTGACGAAAGCGAAGCCGTTGCGTGGCTGCACGAAGCCAGTGCATACTTGAGAGAGCATGTCACGTTTCAAGGGACACAAGTCAATCAGCCCCGTTGTATGCATCCCAAGATCACCGATATGAATGCACGAGAGATGGTAGTGGATGTGTCTAAATATTGCAGCAGCAAAACGCTGAAATTATTGAAGTTGAAGGTGATTACGAAAGCTAACGGAAGAGCGTCCGTAGAAATTTGCTCGGCTTCGGTCGACGATGGAACGGGAATTGTTGAACTTCCCTGCAAAGGGGTGCTGAAACTCCCGCCAAAACAACAGCCTGCGGGCATCACTTTACTCAAGCACCAGTTTCAGTTTTCAGAGATGGATGACACGGAAAGTTGGGTGCGGGCAGTACGGAAAGACTCGAATACTGAACGAGCATTTGAATTCGATGGATTGCTAGATTTGCCGTTTCTTGACCCTGATGTCACTCGGGAAGGATTTTCAGAAGATGGGCAATCAGATATGTCCGCCCTACTTATCTGTGTCTCGCATGTCATCATCAATGAACTTGGAGACAGGGGAGGCGAGTGTTTAAGAGGGTGCGAGCAATTGTTCGATGTGCTTCGATGCTGTAAACAGGCGAAACAAGAGGAGATTCTGCATTCATTTCCGTTTCAACTCTTTCCTGGCAAACAGCGTGTTACGCTTGATGAGCTAAAAAAACAAAAGGCAACAAACGAAGATCTGTGTGTTGTTTTTATCACCGAAGAAGCGAGCGACACGTCTGAACAGCTGGCTAAAAGCCTTTCAACCTTGACGAAGTATCGCGTCATTAAGTTGGATGGGCCAGAATATTGGCGTGGCTACGTTCAATCCAAAATCCTAGAGGGTTGTTTTGGCGCGCAAAATATTGCAAGCGCAACATCGTTTCAGTCAGTTCTCCCAGATGAAGAAATAGGACGTTGGCGAGAGTACCGTGCGGCATTCACAGTTGCTTTGGACAGTGTCATTGGAACAGGGCATCAAATTCAACTTGCAAGAATCGAGCCAAAGAATGTCGTGGTGGTTGTACAGGAAGGTACAGGAGTAGTTTACCTCAATTACAATAATCCAGAAGTGGTTCAACTTCCAAGCCAAGATGTATTTGGAGTTTCATTAGAGGCAAAAATTAGAAGCTGGGTGTTTGGAAAAATTGAGGCATCCAAACTCGAGGATGCTCTCGTCAAAGAAGGGAAACTTGTTATCGTCCAAAAGGTTGTCAGCATCCATTATGTGGATCAGAGCGACGGAAATTACATCCCGGAGCCGAATCATCAATTCCTTCTAATTAAGAAAAAACGGGATACATATTTTGGATTGCGTGCATCGAGTCTTTGTGAGTCTGACATAAGGGGATATGTGGACGCTACCGGCACACTCAAAGATGGATTTTCGTCACAGCTTACTTGGATCGGGTCAACGTTTCACTACACGGTCCAGCATGAGCAACTGTCAATCCCGACGCTTGTGCTTACATTTCATACAGGTGTTGCGCTCCGTAACTCCTCCCAAGACGACAGCATTGACGGCCGGTCACCTTTCAATTTCCAATTGGATGTCTTCCAAGGTCCGCACCTTACTGGCACTGTCTCTTTTTTCGTATTGCCTAAGTGGATTGGCGAGTTATTGGAACAGCAACGTGTAAAGCATGGAAATGTGATGATCTCTATGTGGTCTCGCCGGTACACCCCCGCTGATAGCGATGTGTAACTACCTACGCATCAGATTGTAGCACAAAATTACGCCCATTTACTAATGGTGCTATAAATCCAGCCACTTAACACATGCTTATAACCCTGTAATACGCTCCAATCAAGGTTTGCTAGGTCGCCAAGCTACCCTTGCATCAAGGCCGTAAACAGCCTCCAAGAATTCGTCGGCACGTCTTTCAAGGACGGCATCAACGCCCTTTGCTGGCCGCGCGCATTGTCCGGCAACTTCCACGAGATGCTGGCAGCACTTCTACGGTGGAGAGGATGATACCGGGTTCCGGGAGTACCTGGCCGATTGGTTCTACGACTTGCACTACGTTCCTTTATCCGGCGCGCAGCCTTACGCCTTCGGTACGGGCAACCTCTGGCGGGTCGCCATCGACTATCCTGGCTGCCCAGTGCTGCCTCGCGTCCACCGCGCGCCACTGACGCTGCCGGGGGTGGCAGCGAGGTTGCTACTCATTAGCTGAAGCCTGTGAGCATACCAGACGCGAGATGTCGGTCCGTTTTGACTCGCCTTCGCTCCCGCCGTTGTTGATCTTGAGAGCTGCCGGCGATTCAGCCGCTTGGCCGCACCCGTGAAATTTTTCGCTCTGGCAGCCATCTCCTTCTACCGGCGGTTCCTGTCACCCTGGAAGAGGTTTTCGTGCGCCTACCGTGTCCACACCGGCCACGCCAGTTGCTCAGCCTTGGGCTTCCGAGCCGTGCGAAGATACGGTACGCGTCACGGCTTGAGCGTCCTGCGCAGGCGGCTCAATCGTTGCGGCGACGCCTACAGGATGCACCGGATGGCGAACCGGTTCCAGGAGGCGGGCCACTGCGACGTCCCCTGTCACGGCGACATTCCAGATCTGTCCTGTGATCACGGACACTGGGACTGTCTGAGTTCGGTCGGCGACGCTGCCTCCTGTTTTGACTTCCCCTGCGATGGCGTGAGTTGGCGGGGATCGAATCGAAAGTCGCAGAAACACAAGGACGCCTCTATTGACGCCCAGCGGGACGCAAGGCAACGCGGTGGGCACGAAACCGCATGACAGCGCGGGCGATTTTTGCTTCTGATGGTGGATGGCTGTCCGTCGCCCCCAAAAACAGGTTGCCCTTCTTCCCCATGCCTATACGCCAGAACTTGGCAACCATCAGAAGCACTACGTGGCGTATCCGGTCGAGTCTGGTCCCCAGGCGTGCCTGATTGAAACGAAGAATGACGCTGGTTTGCTTGAAATTGTTGACGCACTTACCATCGTCCCGGTAAACGTCAGTGTCTGGCATTCCAGCGTTGAAGACCCGCTCTACGGTTGCTGGCTTGGCGTCATCGCGGGTGTTTACAAGAAGGATATCGCTGCCCGGAGGAAAATGTGGACGTTCGATCCGCTGGCAACGAAAAACGAACGGCAGCCACCGTTCCGTCCTGTACGACACGGGAACCTTGTTGAGTTCGCGCAAAAGCTTCTCGACGAATGGTCGCCCGTAGACTCATCGACTCCAGACATTTTTAACCACTCAACATGGCTAGGTTTTAAGGATACCCTCAAAGACGCCTACTGTTGGTACACCAGGCACGTGAAGATGCACGAAGCGAGCAAGCTGTGCGTTGAGCAGTGGCGCATTTTGTCGATGTGGGAATCATGGGAGCAGCCGATCAGGAAGAAGATGTCGTGGGGGGATCGGTGGATGAACTATTGTGCTGCCTACCCTGCCCGACCACCTCACATCAAGCGGCGGGGGCTCACCACAAGGACTTCTCCTTTCCTCGGGGCGTTCAAGAAGCGTTGTTCTCACATGGGCCTGAAGCAGGGTGAGGTGCCACGAGAGAGACTGAGCCGCGAGAATCTGCGGAAGTTTGCCCGCTAGGCGGCGATTCTGCCAACAAGCATATCCGTCGTGGCGATGGGCAAATCGAACGCGACGGCGGTGAAAATGTGTCGCCGAGCCGTCTGCGTGGGCACGTAACCCGCCGTTGATGCCCGCAATCCTAGTCGGGAACTCAGACGGAGAATGATCTCCCGTCTGGGCGCGTCTTACGATCAGTAGAGCGTAATTCTACGCCTTTAGCGGCTGCTAGTTTAGGTTCGGTCCCTCGGGATGCCGGGAGATCATCGCTGCGCATGATATCGCGCACGCGGCAAAATGGCGCAACACCTAGGTTATATGACCTCACCGTCAAAATTAGCCTACAACACGGCCGAGGCTGCAAAAGCACTCGGGGTATCAATCCGCAGCCTCAAACGCCTAGAGCAGCGCGGCCTTTTGCGGGCCTCGTGCGCCCTGCGTCGCAAGCTCTACAGCCATCAGGAACTCAACCGCTTCTTGGAGGAAACCTCACGCTAAGGAGAGTTACACCATCAATCCACCGATCAACAAATAATAAGGCGCAACATGATCAACAAACTTTCCTTCAGCGGTCAAAATTCCGCCCCTGGCGCGGGGTTCAATTCGGCACCGAAAATACCTGACTCGCGGCCCTCCGTCCGCACGCGAAACCGGAGGGCATCTGTTCCTCTAACTTCAGTCAGCTCCATCCTTGAATCAGTTTCCGGGAGGATGGGCGACTTCGACGAGGGCTACGTAGAGTGTCCAGGTGTCGCACTTCACACCACACCAAACGCTCCCCACGACTGCATCGTTTATAACAATCACGGGATTCCGTTCCTGCATTGTTTCCACCAGAGCTGTCGCCACATTCGTCGGGCGGTAAATGCCACGCTGTACAAGGCGGCTCTGGCTGGCCGCCCTGCCTTCGCTCAATTCAACGGACGAAAGGCTCTAATGGCGAGGCAGGAGGCATACGACGCTGCGTGTGCAGAGGTGGAACGGGAGCGCAACTCAGCCAAGGCAACCCTACCGGATATTCTCAGCAATTATTTGTGGCCCGAGAAAGCAATTGTCGCGGACTCCCCGTGTCCGATAGAACCGCGTGTAGAAGACCACTGGTGGCAACTGCTCTGCTTGTTTGAAGACGCCGACGTTGTTTGGATTGGCCGCGACAAATACGACAGTGGGCGTTCCGGTCACTGTTGGCGCTTTAGGACACCGAAAAAGTGGTTTCGTGCGCGAAAACTTCCCGGTGTATTTGTTTGCCCGAATGCCTTCGTGCCCGGCGTTCACGCACGGACTGTTCGGAACGTGTTGAGCCAGCGCTTCCTCGTGGTGGAGTCCGATGTGCTGACACGGGGCGAGATTGGCGCAGTGTTCCAATGGATTGAGCAATATTTGGAGCTGCCTCTTCGCGCGGTGGTGGACACTGGCAACCGGAGTCTCCACGGCTGGTTCGACTATCCGCAACCGGCTCTACTTGCGAAGCTTCGGATGTGGCTCCCCGCGTTCGGCTGTGACCCGGCCATGTTTACGCCGAACCAACCCTGCCGTTTGCCGGGTGCAATACGACCAGAGACGAGCAAACACCAGCGCCTCCTCTACCTCGCGTGACAGACAACGATCAAGCTTGAACAACGAATTGCTATGATTCAACTCGACACGCCAGAAATCAGCTTTTCCTGCTGCCCATCGGTACCGCCGCTCTATTTTGAGCCTATCACCAACCGCTACTATCTCCTCAACGATCACGGGGAGTGGATGGGTGTTGGCGGTGGAACGGCGGAAAGCTTCATCGTTTCCTTGGGCCACAGTCGCCTCATCCCCAAAGGAGAATCCATGTCCGACGCCGAACGTGTGTTGCTCCGTGTGCAACTGGAAAATTCCGTCCATTACGCAGGCCCGTTGGCGGGGTATAAAATCGGTCCGCATACCATCGGCCCGACACGGGTTTTGGTGACCAAATCTGTCAGGCCTGTCGATCCCGCACCGGGAGCGTGGCCCGTTCTCGGCCAACTGCTAGACAACCTGTTCGGTCCGAAGCAATTGGAGTACGTGTATGGTTGGACCAAGCAGACCTTGGCGATGCTCCGTTCGGGCAAGCAGAGACCAGGACAAGCCTTGGTTGTTTGCGGCCCGCCCGGGGCAGGCAAGAGCCTTTTGGGCGAAGTGTTCACCGCTTTGTTTGGTGGCGAACCGGGCCACCCGTGGAAATACATGAACGACAAGACGCAGTTCAACAGCGACCTGTTCGGCTCTGTCCTTCTGGTGGCCGATGACGAAGCGGAGTCGTTCGACATTCGCGTGCGCAGGGCCTTCGGTGCAAACATCAAAAAGATCGTGGCCGTCAAATCTCACCCGTGCCACAAGAAGTATTCCGAGCAAATCTCCCTCCGCCCGCTGTGGCGGCTGATGATTATGCTCAACGATGACCCTGAGAGGCTGATGGTTTTACCGCCCGTGGAAGAGGACATCAAAGCGAAGCTGATGATATTCAAGGTCGAAGCGCGCGATATGCCGATGCGGACGTACTCGCCGGAAGAAGCAGAGGAATTCATCGAGACCTTGGTGTCGGAACTGCCCGCCTTTGTTCATTTCCTCGACAACTGGACGATTCCCGACGCCCTTGCAGACGCGCGATTTGGTATCCAGAGCTTCCGTCACCCTGAGATTGCCCGCGACATCGACCTGATGACGCCGCAGGAGCAGCTCAAGGGGATGATCGACGAAGTAATCTTCGGCAGCCTAAAAGCGGCAGTCTTGCCAGCCCCGTGGGAAGGTAAAGCAGCCGACCTGTATCGGCTCCTCATCGGCAAAGATAGCGCTTGTGCAAAAGAAGCCGAAAAGTTGCTCATCGGCGGAAGAGCCGTTTGCGGCAAATACCTGAGTCGGCTTGAAGGGCAGGAGCCAACGCGGTTCAGCCACCGATTGGATCAGAATACTGCGGTGTGGACCATCCAGCCGCCCGCAGGGATATCGAGAGCCAAGTACCCCTCTTTCTCCGAGGAAAGAGCGGCAGAAGTTCGTGCGGCGTCAATGAGCATGAAGGGGGAGCCCACCGGAGCTTCCTCGTCTGTCGATGCCCCAGCTGCCTGAGAACTTGCGGACCCTTCCGCCTCTGCCGGCCTGTGCGGCGGGGGCCGAGGGGGCAAGGGGGCAAGTTCGCGACATACTCCTCTGTTTTTAAGCTATTCCCCTTCTCCCCTTTTTGTTCTTGTTCTCCCCTGCTACTTTACTCTTCGCTTCAAACCGGAAAACATGCCCCCTTGCTCCCTTCGAGGTTGCGGAGGATGAAATTCCGAGAGGAGCCTACGAGGTTGGAGAAGCCGCCCGCGTCCGGGGCGGGCTTGCTTCTGCGAAACGCGTTAGCGGCAGGCATCGGCGATTTTGGCTCTCGCCTCTCTGACCAACTCTCCCACGGATGACCGAGGCAAGCCGAGTTCCCGCATGATGACCTGATTGCAGCGATTCGCTCGCAGCAGTTCGATCACGCGCGGCAAATGTTTCGCATTCTTGCTCGGACGACCCAGAACCACGCCACGCTGCTTCGCTGCGCGAATGCCAGCATTGACCCGTTCCACGATCAAGTCCTTCTCGAACTGCGCTACCGCCCCGAGAATGTTCAGCTGAAGCTGCGCCACCGGGTTACTGTCAGTGGTGTCAATGCCTTGCGAGGGGCAAATGAGCGCCGTCCCGTGCGACTGAAGCTCTCCAATCATCTGCGCCAGATGCGCCAAGGATCGCGCGAGCCGGTCCAGTTTGAAGGCTACGATGGTGCTGACCTTGCCCCGACGTACCATGCCCATGAGCCGGTCCAGCCCGGCGCGGCTGGTGGCACCACCGGAGATGCAATCGGTGATCTCCTGTACGTCCTGCCAGCCCCGACGCTCGCAGTATGCCCGCAGTTCCTCAAGCTGGGAGTCGGCGGACTGATTGACGGTCGAGACGCGGGTGTAAATTATGACGGCTCCTTTGCGCATAAGATAGAAGTTGGACCCGCTGAAAATCACCCTGGCGGCTTTCCAGTGGGCGAACGTCTGTTTAGAACCCGGCTGAAATACTTCAGATTATCAGACTGACCCAAACGCGAGCCAATCCCCGCCACCACAACCCTGTTTTCCCGGATTACATTTCGAGGTAGGCTCCGAACGATGAGCCTGCCGATCACATTACAATCCTTGCTCGACACTCTCGACCGGCGTGTGCGTCCAGAGGACGTGGCGCGCATGGTCCGGGATGCTTTGACCCTTTCGCCTGCGGACCGGGCAACCTTGGGCAAAGCTTCCAGTGGTGCCGGTGTCTGGTCGTCGATGAGCGACGATTTCAAGCGGCCAAGCACAATGGGTTCGCAGATGGCAGTTGCCCGGGCGCTGTTCGCAACCCCCGCGCAGATTAACCCTGCGGATATGGAGGCCATCGACGCATACCTCCGGTCGGTCGAAGCCGAAATTGGCAAGAAGCCCGGCGCGAGCGATTTCAAGAAGGACCGCCTACCCAGAAAGCAACGACTCGCCCTTGGAATCGACATTTCCAAGCGCCAATACAACAAGCGGTTCCGGCTGACGTGCCGGATGGAAGCCAAGCGTGTCCGCATTCTCAAGGAGCAGGTCAAGCGTTCCTTGACGCTGGCAAGCAAATCCAGACTCGCCAGCCATCTCCGCCCCGAGCAGATGAGTCATCCGGAAACTGCCGCTTTTATTGCCTACTACGTGGCTCGTTGCAACCTGCGGAGCGTGTTCACCAGCGAGGCGCAGGTGCGGCCTTACGATGAGGTGTGTGAGATGCTCATGACGCGCTGCCGTCAGTGCGAGGGCACCGATTGGTTCGCCGTGGCTCACGTTCTGCCGGATGAGGACGTGGTCGCAAGGATCACCCCGGAGGAAAAAGGCCGGTTGCTCGGAGAGTATTTCGCTTTGCTGAACACGGCAGCCGACCTGCTGGCGGAAGTGTGGGCCGCGAGCACTATCGACCGGGCAACTATGGTCGTGCGCCGTGGGAACGATTCGAGCACTTGGAACGTGACCGCTGGGGCGTGGAACAAGCTGCGCTCCGGCTGGTTCAGCTTGCTTTTCAGCACGGGACTTGAGGAATGGATCGAGGCGTGTTGTCCGGGAAAGGTGCTCCGGCTGATGGCGGCTGACGTGGCAGCTTGGCATCGTCTGTCCGGGGGCGGTTTGCATCCGGACACCGGCCCTTGGTGCGATCTGCCGCTTCCGTGGGAAGTGCTGCGAGGCGAGCCGTGTCCACGCACCCGCGTCGCGGCAGTGTGCGCGAAGTGGGACGTCGACCCGGCGAAAAACGGCTGGGTTGCACCGCCACCCGAACGCAAAGTGGCGATCTTCACTCCGACCCCCGAACTGGTTCATGGTGTCACGGTCGCCAGTCCGCAGCTTGCCGCCCTCCTGAGAAAGATGGGTGTTTTTTCGGGAAAGGTGTAAGCTCTGTCAGTCAACGCTGGGGTAGCTCAGTGGTAGAGCGTCCGGCTCTTGACCGGATGGACGCAGGTTCGAGCCCTGCTCCCAGCCTTGTGTTCAGATTCTTAGACCCTGACAGCGCTAATTATGCGAATGCTGGTGTCACCGGTTTGCGGAAGGCAGGGCCCAAGGCTGGCGATCCAGGTTCACAAGCTTTCACGCTCTCTAAACGCTCGCCACGTCACGCGGTGGTGGCGTTTGGTCAACGCGACGCCTTAGCACCAGCGTTCCCGCTATCAAATCATGCAGACCTTGTTTCCGCTCGGTGAATCCCACCATGACACAGCCGATCCCAAAGGTCAGAAACGACAACAATTTGGCAAAATAACGCCCGCTCGCCCGGCCGAACGTCAATCGCTGCGCTTGCAGATCGACGACCTGCAAACCAAGGAGCTTCTTCCCGACGGTTGCTTGCCATCGAGACGCTTCCGAAATGGCGAAGTACAACCAGTACATTGCCACCAAGGCGCTTGAGTTCAGGAGGCTTATGAAAATAATTCCGATCGCATCGTCAGGATCATTTGCATCTAAAGACTGCAGAAGGAGAAGGAGCGGCGCTTTGACGACCAAGTAAGGCACGTACATCACGAAGCCGTCGACCACGTAGGCGGCGAACCGCACCCAAAATCCTGCAAAGACCTGGACGCCAGCCGCTGACCGATCAGCAGCCGGCGAGCGGGTGGTCGACGGCATGAATGGCAAGTCGGGCGGCAGCACGGCCGTCCCCGTTATCTCGATCATGTCCGCCAACGGCATCCAGTTTGGCTGTCCCTCGTGCCAGGCGTGGTCTGATCGCCTGAATTCGCCACGAATCAGCCCCTCCTTGACGCGTTCTGGGGTGAAGGGGCCAAGATTCGCGCCGTCCTTGTGAATGTAGATTTCCATTGGTTAGAAGGTGCCGGGGCAGGCTGTCGCCCTGTTTAGCCGTTCCGCATGGCGCACGGCAAGGAAAAAGCGATCTATAGATCGCACGACGCGCCGCTGCCTCCCTTCATGCTCTCGGGGTGGCCGCCGCTCTCGCTCATGTTCTCCTTGGACGCAGCCTCGTGCGTTGGCGGATGGAGCGGGGGATGACCCAAGAGCAACTGGCCGAGAAGGCCGACATCAGCCACCGCTACCTCCAATCGCTCGAAGCGGGCCAGAAGCAGCCCTCAATCAACGTCGTGGCTCAGCTGCGCCTCGCCCTGAAGTGCTCGTGGGATGAACTGCTGAAGGGCGTGTGATCGAAGCTGCCCAGACGCCGTGGACAGCACTCCTATGCGTTCGGCCGTCGTGATTTAGGATTCTCCTAAATCAGTGCGCGCCAGAGTCATCGTTTACGTCTGCTTAGCCCATCATCTCGCACGGGCTAAAACTCGACGTCGCGACATCTCTGGTCCAACTGGTGCGCGATGCGCTCGATCTTGACCGGATCTAGCACGTTGCGCCCTTTTGCCAACGAATCCACAGCCTTGCCGCTGACCACTATGATCTCGCCCCGGCCTTGTCGGTCCACATACCACCCCGGTAGTGCCAAGACGGGATGAACGGCAACGGCTTCCCCAATCGCTTTCGATAGCCAGTCGCTCAACCTGCTGGCCTGCTGCTTCGCTTGGTCTAGGCACTTGCTTTCGGGCGGGCCGCCTGCGAAACGCAATGCCCGGCCGTCAAATGCTACCTTGTGCGCCTCTCGACCCGCGGATTCCTTCTTGCGTCGGGCTTTGGTCTCCACGGCGTAGACCCCGGAAGCTGCCACCAGTACGTGGTCGATGTTACCGTATGGGTCGTTGGGTACATCATGGAACACCCGGCAACCCGTGAGCATCAGCTGGTTGAGTTCTTCGCCTACCGCTCGCTCACCTGAGAGTCCGAGGCGGTAATTGCGCTTTTGATCCAGCAAACGCAGGAGTTGGTGACACAGGAAAGCAAAGGTCAGGACGCTGCCCGCGGCAACGCCGACCGTGGCTGGCCCGAGCAGCGTCCGGTGCGGTTGCAAGAGCACCACGCTCGCAGCTATCACGGGCAGCACGTAGGCCGTCGCCAGCTTCTCTGAGATTTGATCCTCCAGTTCCTCCAGCTTCCGGCGCAGGCTCTCGCCGGGACCTCGCAGGAGTTTTTCTGCGACCGGCACGCGCAGCTTCCGGCGCGTGATCCGCCACGAACGCCATTGTGCCACTCCAAGCAGGCAGACGCACGAAGCCAGCCAGACGCCCAACAAAATCCAGTAATCACCGATCATCCTCTGGCTCTACAGCAGAATGCCTGCTCAGCCTCAGGTCGAATACTGCTTGGAAGCTCTCAAAAGGAACATTGCTTTCATCTGTTAAGCTTCGCTTGATATTTCAACAGATTGGGGGTAGTTTACCGGTGTTCCACTAGCTGTAGCGGTGGAATTTAGAAAGGACCTAAATACATGAGCAAACCAATCATCAAATCAGGAACTCCTGCAACGCGCTCGGGCCAATATGAAATTGTTGGACCTCGCGGCGGAGGTACTGGCAAGGAAAGGACGGTTACCAAAGGCGAGCCGCTTCCTCCTACACCAGAAAAGGGGCAAGGCTACAAATTAGTCGATCCAACCAAGCACTGACCCAGACGCGGGAGTTACTTCCCTTTGTGGAAACCTGCGACGACACATTAGCTATATTCAGTTTCGCCGCAGGTTTCCATTGCTGCTTTTGAATTTCACCCGTTAACCAACAAGGATTGCATGATCTTTCGGTGAACGAACTGGAAAAGGAACGCTCGGTCAGTAATCCTCCGGCAGCAGCACGGTGGTTGCGGAGCGGTCCCACTCGGAAATCACCCAGAATTTCACGCCCGCTGCCGTGCGGTAAACTGACAGCAATCGCTCGCCCTGTTTGAGCGCACGCTCGTTGGCTTGGGCATCGTCCCGGCCTGTCTCGCCCCAGTCGCCCCGCTCGTGGCGGTACAGAGCCCCGGCAACGTCTAGGGCTGAGAGCACCGCCAGCGCCGTGCGGGTGACCACCGTCTGGCCGAGGGAAAACTTGGGCTCTACAGGTCGTGGTCGTTCCTGTCGGCTGTTCGTGTCTTCTGGCATTTCCCAGAAGGTGAACAGATCAGTGGCAACATAATGACACAGGGCTTGCCAATCAAGGAAACCCACCATCCGACGCCGTCTTGCCGATGCTCCGAACAAGGCCCCTGAGTCGAGGGATGAATGAGCGGGGAAGATTCCGCCTTTGAACGGTCAAGCCTGCTGTACTTCTGGACCGGGCCAGATTCGCAAGGACCGCTCAAGCAATTCAGCGGCACGGTAAACAATTTCTACTTCTCGCCAATGGATGCAAGCCGCAACCGCACGGCTCAACTCAATGTGAGAAGTAGCCAATCGCGCTCTTTTCTCTGCGAAAGGTTGATTTCCCATTTCCGAATTGTAAGCCGTCAGGGTGAGGTTTCCGAAGGTGTCGATCAATCGAGCGTGCACCGTCTTCACGTCTACGTCATCACGACCGTCGCGCAGTTCGTCTTCCCATTCTGGCGTCAATGTTTGTGGCAGGATGTGCTCGATAGTCACCGCTGAGAGGTCAACGGGTTCTTTGTGTTCAAAGCTGCGCTCCAATCGGCAGAGGATGTACCTGGTTGCCCCGCGCCCGTACTGCGGTTGGTGCTGTATTGCCTCACCAAATTCCGTGTCGTTTGGGAAGCGCCGGTTTCCCCCGCCTTTGGACATAGACGCCAGCAGCCAACCGACGTGGTTGTCACCGGGAAAGTCCTTGCACCATTGCAGGAAAAGCTTGTTGAGCGCATTGGTAGGTACTCCACAGGCAGAGCGGCGTACAGTGAACGCTTCAACCAGTCCCAAGCACCGTTCGAGTTCAGCCTCAGTCAATGCACCCGTCTCCCGCGAATGGAGCAGCCGCAACAGTAGCGGGTAGGACGTGGACATGGCAGGCAAGGCTTGAAAATTCTCCAGTCTGGCTCGTACGCTTGGGGAACTTTCTCGCGTCGGGTCGAAGAGGCGAGCGTAAAAGCCGCCAAACTGGTTCATCGTGACAATCTCCGCCTTCACCTGATCGGAGGTGTCCATATCTTTCATCCGCCCTTTGATTGCGGCGTAGATACCACCCTGCCGCAAATCGTCACCGTTGCGCATCGTGTAATGGCGCATAAACTCGGTTAAGCTCCCCCCGAGGGTGTCTTCCAGCGGCTTCCAGAGCGTGTTGTATATGTTTTCCTGTTCTCCACCCGTGCCAGCCGTGTGCTTGAAGCGCATGAGAAGATAATTGCGCACCAAGTCAGCCTGCTTGAGCGGTTCACCCTTGGAGTTGAGACTTTCAAAAACGAGGTAAGGGTCATCGTTCTCGTCCAGATTGATCATCACCACCTGCAAACTGCGCTCTAAAGCCACCAGCACCCGTGCGGGCTGTACGGGTTCGTCGTTCCCGTCTTTTGTCTCCGTGAGTTGACGACGGAAATAGTAGTAAGCTTTACACATCAGGGGACCGTCCGGGGCTGCGTGTCTTTCCATAACAAGACCACGATATACATCCCGATCTGCTTGGGTCGGCACGACTTTGAGGGTGTCCTCCAATGCGCGAAACCGGTTGGTCAGGTAAACTTCTTGGATGCGCTGCGAATCCTGCGCTCCAAGGCAGTCTCGTAGAGCGCATAAAAGAAGGGAAACCGTGGTTAATCGCTGTTGACCGTCGATAATGAGAAATTTTGAAACACCAACGGGAACACTTTTTGCTGGAGCTGAGACGATGGTACCAAGGAAGTGGACACCGCTGTCGCCAAGGTCATATTGGACCATCACATCCTCCCAGAGCGTTCCCCACTTCGACTCATCCCAGGTGTACGGTCGCTGAAATAGTGGGATGAGATTTTGCTTCTCGCCGTTGAAATATTCGATGACTTTGGTGGGGGCGGCTTGCATGTGTGGGAGACAGTAGACATTCCGCAGCCGCGCGAAAGACAAAAATCGCACCACGAGCGGGTTAGCGGCCCGAGATTTCCAGTGGCGATAAAGCCTTTGTTGTTCTTGCCATCCGGTTTAAGCCGCCTTTTAGCTCCGCACGTTGGCCAGATGGACTTCACCGACTATGAGCCGTAATTTTTTATCGGCGGGCGCAGCACGGTAACGCCCTTAGATTGCTATTGACACCCCACTTCGGCGGATACCACAGCGGCAACATCTCCGCAGAGGGCCGGAATCGTTGTTTGATCCTGATGCGACCATCAGGCGATGTGAACTGCGGGTAGGCCGCCCGGGCATACTTGTCGATCTCACAGAACAGGTTCTGCACGTCGATCAACTGCAACTCACGGCCCGGCAACGATGAAAAGGTGACGCCGACGGCAGCGAAGCACTCGTTCTGACGCTCCTGCACCAACCGGATGACCTCGGCATCCGTGAGCTTGCTGATGTCGGCAAAACACTTTCGCAGGCCCGACAGCGCGCCCGGCCCCGGCGTGACGAACTCTGTCTCGCTGAAGCATGCAAGGGTGGAATAATTGATGTCGGTGACGAACTGGTAAGCCAGGAAGTCGCCAATCGTCGGGTATGCACGTAGGGCGGCGAAAGCCTGCGCCATCGTCTTCATGCCTGCGATGCGCTCCGGCAGTTGGTCGCCGAGCATCCGCGCCAACAACTCAAGGTGCATGCGGTGTTTGCGCGTGAAGGGCGCACCTTTGCCGCCCGAGGGCATGATGTACGCCGCCGAATAGATGGGCACGCCCCTCGCCAGTGCTGCTGACAATACGCGGTCGTATCGCTCCAAGCTGAAACCGGACGTATGCAGCCTCCCAAGCTGCCTTTGTAGCAACTCCCACGTCTCGATGCGGTTAAACAGCTTGAACAACAGCGTGCGAAAGAACAGCTCCCGTGGTTCCTGTGAAGCCTCGTAGATGACCGAACGGATTAGGTACTGGCTCACCCGGTCAGATGCCCGGTAGGCGTTGGTGAACTTGTAGGCTGCCAGCACCGGGTCTGCGGTCCACGGTGGCGGCAAACCTTGCACGCGCCGCCAGAACACCCGCTGTCTCTCCGCTGCAAACCGCCAGAAGGCGGTGAACAGCAGCGTCGGCTTGAGCGGACGTAGAAAGGAGAAGTCATCTGGCTCTTGGCTGAAGACGGGCGACGAAGCGAGCGGGGTCACGCCAGCAAGCTACTCATTCGGCAGGATAGTTTCATGGACGCAGAGGCCATCCTGTTCCTGATCCAAGCACTCAAAGCAAAACACCCCGCCACCGGAACGGATACGCCGATGCACCCGCTTATTTATTTTGTCCGCGTGGCCCACGGCCCCGCGCCGATGCCCCGCCGCTAGCCACGCCGTCACCTCGCCTTTGGTCGGCGGCGTGGTCGTCTGGACTTCTCCCGCCCTCTCTGCCACCAGCGCCTCCACGGTCATCGCCCAGAGCAGTTTGGGCCAGAGCTGCCGGAACAGGGCTGGAGTGGCATAAAGCTCCGCGCTGTTGAGCCTACCGTTGACCACGAATACCGCGCCCGTAGCTTCCTCATGGTTTCGCGCCAGCGGCAGCAACGGATGGATGTAGGGGGTCAACCAACCCAGCGCATCCAAGAGTTCGTGCAACTCCCACACGGAATACCGAGGCGTGGCTCGCGTCCCAGCGTAGCTAATGATGTCAAAGACTGCATCCCGCAGGGCGCTGATCGCATCCCAGACGTGCTCCTGGGTACCCAATCGTATCTCCCGCTTGAGCCGTTTGCCGGGGCAAAACTGGCCGTATTCCGTGAACAGGTCTGGTGTCCCGCCGCGCATCGGTGTCGAACGCTCGGGCTCCGCGCAGAACACCGGTACTACGTGGCTCTCCGGTTCGTGGCGGGGAGCGGGGATGATGAGGTCGCCCGCCACCGCCCGGTCCTGATCACCGCCCCGGAGCACTTCGCCTGCCTGTAGGAACAGGTCGCGTTTGGAGTGGTTCTCCAGCCTCACCCGTTCGGTGACGCCAGTCTCTGAGATGACCACCTCGCCAGCGGCACGGGCCTGCTCCAAGCAGATGAACTCGACCGGTGGAGGGGCAGCGTGTTTCCGTGAGGCTGGTCTGCCACGGGGCAGCTGAACGAGGTAAACCGTGAGATCGCCAGCGGAAACGGGGTCAAAGATGGTGGTCATGCCGAGCGCAGGGGCGCGGCTTCATGCACGCGGACCTGACTCGGAAGAAGGTGGCAATGCCCACCATCAGTCTCAGCGCTTTGCCCGCTTCCGTGTCGCCCGACGCTTCTTTGTTGGGAC
>CAXUHC010000035.1:17315-22624 GCA_964250705.1 uncultured Chthoniobacterales bacterium
GTGGCGTCGGTCGTTGCCGCTGTTGGGTCTGGTGCGTTATTCTGCTGATCATCTGCCATCGGAATGCCAGTGACCGTCCTGATGGTCCTCCAGCGCAGTTCCCCGTCCGGGGTGCGCACCTGCACTTCGTCTTCAAACACGGCAGTCACCTCAGCCTCGACTTCCTCACCCTTGCCGCCCAGTTTGGTTCGGACCTTATCGCCCTTCCTGTACGGGTTCACCGCAGCAGACGTAGGATGAGCAGCAGGAGCAGAATGATAATCAGAATGTGCATCGTGGTTTGACGGCCCTTTCTTCATTGCCCCAGAAGTTGATCCGCCCACATCCGCATCTGAGGGCACGACCACCGGCACCGTCCCACCCCCGATCTTCGCCAGCTGTCCGCGTACATACTCCTCGTCATCACTGCCGAACACCTGCGTATAGGTGTCCAGGATCAGCTGCCCGCCGTCCTGATGGCCCTGCCACTGGGCGATGAGCTTGCGGTCCACTCCTGCCCGCCAGAGCCTGCCGATGAGGTGCTGGCGCAGGCTACGCTGGCAGAAGGCCGGGAATTTGAGCCGTTGGCAGGCTGCCCCTAACGCCTTCTTGGCGTCCTTAATCTTGAAGACGAGGGAGGCCGGGGAGCGCTTTCCCCGCCTGGCTTTGCTCAGGCGTTCGAGCAACGGTCGGAGGTGATCGTAGATGGGCACGACGAACTGAGTGTCTGTCTTGTGGCGACGGATGTTGATCTGGTTGCGCTGCCATTCGATGTCCCCCCACGTCAGCGACGATGCTTCTGCTTGTCCCAACCCCGCCAGCCCAAGAAACTCCACGAAGTCACCGGTGACCTGGGCATGGGGGCTGGCCACCTGCCCCCGGATGTCGGCCACGATGGCCTCGAACTGGGCGACGGAAGGCACCTGCCGCTTGACCGCCTGGGGCTTCTTCCAGCCCTGGCGCAAAAGCTTGGCGGGCGACTCTGGGATGATGCGATCTTTGACTGCGATGTCGAAGAGCTGCTTCAAGAACCCTGCGTAGCGGTTGTAGGTCACGTTCCTCAAGCGGGGTTCCTCGTGGGCCAGCCACTCGTCTAGCATGGAAGGTCGGATTTGACGTACCTGAACGTCCTTGCCGTGGGGCCACCAAGCCAGGAAGCGCTTGATGATGCTCTGATCGGTGGTGCGACTGCTCTCGCTCATGCTGCCGGTCACTATTAGATAACGCTGAATGAGCTGACTGAGCGTGGTTTTCTCCACCTCGGCATCCACCTTGTCCAGGTTGCCGATCCACTCTTTGAGCCTTCGTTCGGCGATCTTGCGGTCACTCGTCCGCAGGCTGCACTCACGGCGCACGCCCTTGACCTTCTTGCAGGCATAGTAGAGGCCGCTGCGGCTGTGACGGTACAGGCCGGGGAAGTTGGCCACCTTGACGTAGGTGGGCGCTTTGGTGACGGCAGGGGCAAGGATGTTGACCATGAGCGAGGACGCAGACGAATGGAGGAAGGAGTTGGGTCTCCTCGCTCATCGCTGCGGCGTCCATCATGAAGCCGTTTGCGACACTGATGTGTGCTTCGACGTGATTTTTCTCGCGAATCGCAAACGCCAATGTCGGAAGTGCTCAATCTGCCGTTCGTCGCATCCGTTGCTGCACAACGGGCAGGAGAACACAAGCGCCCAGCAGCAGCGCACCGCCTAGCCAGGTCGCCGGTTCCGGCACCGGCACAATCTCGTAGTAACCGTTGTAGGAAATTTCCCGTCCGCCCAAGGCGAAGTTGGTGCCTGTGTCGTTGCTGAACTGCCAGTTCGCCAGGTCGGTCAACGTGAACCCCGGGTCGTTGACAAAGAGCAGGCGATCATTGGTGAGCGCGCCGCCGTCGACGTTGGCCGTTCCACTCAAGCCTATGATGCTCACGTAGGCCCCCTTGCCGATGGCCGCCAAACTGGTAAAAACCAGCGCGCTACCGTTGGCCGTGCTGCCGAAATCAATGGTTGCCCGCGAGGTGGTGGTCGTGTTGGAGAGGGTAAGTGCACCCAGACCAGCGGCCCCACCAGCACCCCCCGCCGCGACAGGGGCGGTGCCTTCACTACGAGCACCAGTAGAGAATTTTCCCCCACCGTTGACGGACACGTTGGCCGCGTTGTTGAGCCGGTCAGTGTTAAGGTTGCTACCGCTCAGGAGCAGCGTGCCACCGTTGTTGATAACCATCGACGGGGTGTTCTGTAAGCGGCCCGAGCCTGCGGTGCCGTCGTTGTTGACCGCCAGCGTGCCCCCGCTGATCGTGGTGGCGCCCGTGTAGGTGCTGGTGCCCGAGAGGGTTTGCGTGCCTGCGCCAGTCTTGGTCAGCGCCAGCAAGCCGGCTTGGCCGGTGTTGTCGCCGATGACTCCCGTGAATGTGCCGCTTCCGCCGTTCACGCCAACCGTGGTTGTATTGGTGCCCTGGAAGCCCCCGACCACGCTGCCCGCGCCAGTGAGTGCGTCGAACTGAGCGGTGCTTTCCACCCCGTTGAAGGTCGCCCCGGCGGCCACGTTAAGCCCAGCCAGGTTGTTCGTGAAAAACCCCTGATTGCTGCTGCTGCCCCGCAGGGTGCCCGCCTGCACATCGACCAGCGCGCCCGCCCCCAGGCTGATATTGACGTTGCCGCCGTTGCCGCCGAAGGCGAAGATACCCGCCCCCGTTTTTATCAGGCTGCCCGTGCCGGTGAAGGCGGTGACACCTGCCTGCGAGATGGTCGTCCCCGCCGTCGCCACGTTGAGTTCCAGCGTAGCGCCGCTGCTGATGGCAACCGTGCCTGCCGGGATGGCGTTGCCATTGTTCGACTCGATCAGTCGGCCCGCCTGGACGTTCGTGCCACCGCTGTAGGTGTTTGTGCCCGAGAGCGTCAGCGTGCCCGTGCCGATCTTGGTGAGAGCACCCATGCCGCTAATCACCCCGGCGTAGGCCGCCGGGCTGGTGTTGTCGCTGCCGACGCTCAGGGTGGCGCTGCCCAGCGTCACGTTGCCGCCGTTGGAGCCTCCGCCTGTCAGGGAGCCGATCTGCGTGCTGAAGCCGTTAAGGGCCAAGGCGACCCCGGCCGTGTTTGCCAGCGTTACCGCCGAGTTCAGTCCAAACGCGCCGCTGGTGCCCGCCACGGACGCCACCCCCGCCTGGAGGGTGCCCACGTTAACCGCCGTGGGTCCGGTGTAGGTGTTGGCCCCCGAGAGCGTGAGGGTGCCTGCGCCGGTCTGCTTGGTCAGGCCGCCGTCGGCAACCCCCACGCCGCCACTGTGCAGAAGCGGCTGAACAATGGTAATATTGAAGCCGTTAGTGTCGACCTTCGCGCCGTTGATCTGCACGTTGGCCGCCAGCAACCCTTGCATGAAGGTCGTGTTGGCCGCGTTGGTTTGCAGGATGCCGCCGTTGAAGTTGAACGTACCTGCGTTGACAGGAACCGCGGATGAGGTGAAGGCGTAAACGACAGGAACCGTCAACGTGCCGCCGTTGAGTTGATAGGTACCTGCCTGGCCGCCGAGTTGAAAGCCTTGCGAGATGGTGCTTTGAACCGTAACGGTACCGCCAGTTTGCGTGAACGTGGCGGGTCCGGCATCGCCAACGATCAAGTAGGGAGTGGTCACCGTACCCGCGTTGAGCGTGTAGGTGCAAAGGGTGCCGCTCGCCGAACCCAGGTTGATGCCGTCCGTCGCCGTCACCGTGCTGGTGCCACCCTGCGTGAATACGCCGACACCCGTGCCGTCATAAACCGTGTCGATCCCGCCGAGGTAGAGGTCGTTCACCATCAGGATACCCGTGCCGCTCAGATTATAGGTACCGGTCCGCCCGGTGGTGACGCCGAGGTTGAGCGCGCTGGTGACCGTGAAGGTCCCCGAGGAATGATTGATGGTGCCGTTCGCAGCGGTGCTGACGTTTACGGTGTCATAGATGGCGTCGAGGGTGGCGCCGGGGAACGTGCGGGTGTCGTTCACGTCGACGCTCCCCCCTGCCGCCTCGGGCTGCGGGGCAATGGCTGCCGTCACCGGCTGAGAAACCGTGGCAGCCGCAAGCTGGTGGACCACCGTGGAGGCCGGGGCCGAACCCGTGGATGCGAACCCGTGGGACGACAGCACGCTGGCCGACGCGGACCGGGTTGCCGGCGCGTCCGATTGACCGAGCTGGGCGCTGATCCGAGCCACCGGAGCGGCCAACCATGCGTTCGCGCGCGGCGCGAAGGCCGACAGGGAAAAAAGCGGGGTGGAAACGAACGTGCGGACAGGTAGCGCGCTGGCCGAAGCCCCTTTGAATTCGGGCAACGACACTTCCTCGGCGGACGGGTCGGCGGACGCCGGAGAGTCGCTGGACGGTGAATCCGCAGCGAAGGTCAGCGGTGCCACACTCCCGGAGAACAAAAATTCTACGGAACCCAGGTCCGAATCCGGCGTGCGCTCCAACCAGAATGGATAGAGCCGGGCCAAGAGCGACGGGTGATGCAACCAGAGCGAATCATTCGCCCAAGCAGGGTTGGCCGATGAAGAGGTGGATCCTGCCTCGGCCCGGGTTGGCTTCGCGCGAGTGATGGCGGCAGGACGCACCTGGACCGTAGCGGCGTCCTGGGCGTAGACGGCCGAGGGAACGGCCAGAAAAGCCGCGGCAAGGGAAAGGCTGGCGGGCAGGTAAAACGAGGGGCGTCGCATAAAATGGGTTGGTCCGAAAGGCAAGGGGGACACCGGACCGAAGAGGTTTTCTCGCGGATGAAAGGGTTTTTAGAACGCGGCGGTGGTAGACGTTTGCACCAGCGTCTGGGCGGACGAAAACGCCGCGAAGTTCACCGCGTCGGTCGCGTTGTCGCCGGAGAGCAGGTTCAGCCATTGGCCCGCCGTGCCGTCCTGGAGCTGCGCGCGCAACAGCGCCACCAGCCACAGCGCCGCGTCTGCATAGTCGCCGCTCGCCAGTTCCGCGCGTAGTTTTTCGACCTCCGCAAGCACGTCCTCGACGTCGAGGCCAAGCGTCTGCTGGAGGCTCGCGCTGATCAGGGGCGAGGTGAACAGGGGGCGCAACGCTTCCACGTCGAACACCGCCGCCAGGGTGGGGATGTTTTCCAACAGAGCCCGGACCACCTTCTTCACGGACTTGACCGTCGGCCTCGTGGCGAGCAGTTCATCCTGGAACGCTTTGAACTGCTTGCCCAGCTTCAACCCGTACCGCTGGGATTCCAGCCAGCCGTGGAGCAACGCCCGGAACTGCGTCGGCAACCCACCTGCCGGCTGGGCGGCGAAATCGACGCGGCGCTTGCCGAGCGCAGCCTGCGGGTCGCTGAGCCGGTCCGTCGTCGGGTCGTACACCAGCGTTTCGTGCG
>CAXUHC010000036.1:0-2234 GCA_964250705.1 uncultured Chthoniobacterales bacterium
GTTTATTCACCAGTACAACCAGCAACCAATCATTTAACTAATACCCACTACCCGGAGTTTGTGGCCAAGCTGGGCGACTGTTTGAAGGAACTCGACGAGACCCTCTATTGGCTCGAACTTCTGACCGAAGCGGAGATCGTCCCGGCGGCTAAACTTACCTCCCTTCAGACCGAAACCAACGAACTGCTGGCCATTTTCACCACCATCAGCAAATCGCAAAATCGCAAACTCTACCCACGCGCCTGATCACTCTTCCTCTTCTCCGCCTTCATCCTTCATCCTTCATCCTTTCTGCTGCAACGCGGGCAGTTTGAAGCCCACGTACGTCCCGCCGCTGATTCCCAGCAGCCCGAGCAGCGTCGCGTTGAATTCCGGCATCGCCGTCTCGCTGTACACCCCGGCCACGAACATCAACCCCAGCACCACCGTCCACACCAGGATCTGGAACCGGTGAAAACTCACGAATCCCTTCTCGACCAGCAGATCGTAGAGCACGCCCTTCCACGCCGGTTGCCGGAAGTAATCCCTCTGCTTCTTGAGCAGGTTGACATGGTCGTGCGTTTCCTTGATCGCCATGCCGTTGCGGTCCAGCGCCGCCTCGTTTTCCTTGTCGATGGCTCCGCGCTCGGTTTCCAGCGTCTGGAGCCGCGCCTCCGCCTGGCCGAGCAGCTGGCTGATCTGCCGTTGGATCTCCGGGTCGGACTGCGACAAATCCACCGCCGCCAACCCGTGTCCCGCCGTTTCCGGGCGCGGCCCGGCGGCGACCGAATCCACGAACGCCGCGCCCAACGCCGTGCCCGCGCTGATGCCCAGCAGCGCGAGTACCGACGCGTTGAGCGTGTCCATCGCGCCCGTGAGCACCCACAGGAAGAAGAACGAGGTCAGCACCAGGAAAAACCAGAACGCCATCTGCGCGCGCGCCAGGCTGTAGGGCCAGCGTCCGTCCGGGCGCAGGGCGGCGTTGTGGTCGCGGATGATGTCGGTGTCGCGCACCAGCGCGAGAAACAGCGCCAGGCTGCCCAGGATGATTGCCACGCCGCTCCAGAAACGCCCCGGCGGCATGGTAATGATGGAAAATTTCTGCCGCTTGTCCAGCGCTACGTAAGTGCGCATGACCTGCCCGTTGTCGAAGCCCACGGAAACTTCCATCGCGCGGGGCTCGAAATCCGGCTTGCGCAGCAAACGCTGCCACTCGGCCTTGGAGTCCGCCGTGCATTCCAGGGCGAAACGCAGGTAATGCACGGGCCGTTCGGTGGCCACGGGTTGCCCATTTTCATCCAGGGCGTTGAGCCATTCCTGGTACGCGAAAAACTGGTTGGGATGCACGCCCTTGAGCGGCGTCCCGTTGAGATAGATCACGAGGTCGAGGACGTCCGTCTTGCCGTCGGGCACCTTGCTCCTGACCGACCGGATCCACGCCTCCAAGTCCTGCGCGTGGACGTACACGTCGTCCCCGCGTTCGGCGGTACCCAGCCACGGGTTGGCATCGCGCCCGCGTTCCTTGCCCACGAAGCGGCTCACGCGCAGGACCACCGGCACGTCCGGCGTGTTGTCCGCCGCCAAGGGCAGCGGCTCCGGGACCGGCTCCGGCGTGGGTGCGGCCGTTGCCGGCGGCGGTTCCGTGCTGCGCAGCGCGCGGGCGTCGCCGGGCCAAGCCGCCAGTGCGAGCAGCAGCGCGGCGAGCAGGCAAAAACGAAATAGCAGCCTCTGTTTCATGGCTAGACAGCCCATTGAACAAACGAAAATCCCTTTTAAGCAACATCTTGTGACTCACACAAGAATTATCTTCACCCAAGTTTGAGAAACCATGCGTGCGACTTCACGACGCGCTGGCTCCGGTCCGGTGAGGCGTGCTAAGCTGCTCTCGCCGTGATCATCGACCTCGCCCGCTTCGTCGCCGCCGAACAATCTTCCTGGGACGAACTCTCCGCTCGGCTCGATGCGCTGGAGCGCGACCGTTCCTTGCGGGGCAACGCCGCCCTCGACCTGCCCGCCGCCGAACGCCTGCACTACCTCTACCAGCGCGCCGCCAGCGACCTCGCGCGCCTCGCCACGTTTTCCGCCGAGAGCGACCTGCGCCGTTCGCTCGACGCGCTCGTCGCCCGCGCCTACGCCGAAATCCACTCCCGCGGCGGCCTCGCCGAGAGCGTCCACGGCCCGCTCGGCAACCCGTGGCGTTGGCTGACCGGCACGTTTCCCCGCGCTTTCCGCCGCCGGGTGCGCGCCTTCTGGCT
>CAXUHC010000036.1:2244-5681 GCA_964250705.1 uncultured Chthoniobacterales bacterium
GCGCTGGCGATCACGCTGGTCGGCTGCGCGTTCGGCGCGCTCGCCCTGGGGATCGACCCCGAGGCCCGCGCCGTCACCCTGCCTTTCGGCCACGCGGACATGGACCCCGCGCAACGCGTCGCCGAGGAGGAACACGACCAGGGAAAACATTTCGCTGGACGTCATGCTTCTTTTTCGGGTCAGTTGATGGCAAACAACATCAAGGTCTCCGTGCTGGCGCTCGCGCTGGGGTTCACCTGGGGGATCGGCTCGATGATCGTGATGTTTTCCAACGGCGTTTACCTGGGGGCCGTCATCCTGGATTACCTACGCGCGGGTCAGGGCGTGTTTCTGGCCGGATGGCTGTTGCCGCACGGTTCGGTGGAAATCCCGGCGATCCTGGTGGCGGGACAGGCGGGTCTGGTGCTGGGCGGCGCGCTGGTGGGTTGGGGCCGGCGCGTGCCGTTGCGCGAGCGCCTGCGGGCGATCCGTGCGGATCTCGTCACGCTGATCGTGGGCGTGGCGCTGATGCTCGTGTGGGCGGGGATCATCGAGGCGTTCTTTTCGCAGTACCACGCGCCCGTCCTGCCCTATGCGATCAAGATCGCTTTCGGCGTGGCGGAACTCGCCGCGCTGACGATGTTCCTCGCCCTTTCAGGGCGCAAGATTCAAGGATTCAAGAAGAGAAAACCATCCGTATTTCTGGCTTGAACCTAGAGCGCATCTCGCTTGGGTAAGCCTGCGGGCTGTGGCGACGGAGCGCCGTGGCTACAGCCGGAACTCGCAGCTCGTTCATTCGGGACGCGCTCTAATTCTTGGTTTTTGAATCTTGGCGCTTACCGCCGCCTCGCGGCGGTCTGAAACAACACGTCCACCACGTTGCGCACGATCTGCTCGTCCGTCAGGTCGAGCGTCAGGTCGTCGGGCAGCGGCCCCGCCGCGCGAAACCGGGCGGCCAGCCGCTCGAAAATCTCCAGCCGTGCGTCGGGATCGAGCGCGTTGCGCCGCAGGAGGGCTTGCAGCGCGACCCCCGCTTCGACGGGCGGCACCCGCTGGCGTAGCCGCGCGGCGAGCACCGGATGGTCCCGCAGCGTGTTGTATTTGCCCGACGCGATCTGCGCCAGATCGGGCGCGGCGGGACGCTCGGCGCGCACGACCACGGTGTCCGCCGCCAGGTCGCCCAAACGTTGCGCGCGCGCCGTGAAAAAACACGCGGCCCCGCCCACGAGATACAGGTAAGGCAGCGCGTCCACCGCGCGCAACAGGTTGCGGATGACCACCTGCCGCAGGTCGAGCCGCAGCCCCCGCGCGTCCATCACCCGCAGCCCCAGCACCCGTTTGCCCGGCGTCTGCCCACCCCAGAATCCCTCGAAAAAAATGCCGTAAAAGATCGGCACCGCGAAGGACAGCACGATAAACACGCCGCTCGCCGCGTCGTCCGATACCGCCGCCAGCAGCCCGACGACCTGCCGAATCACGATGATGACCACCACAACTCCCACGAGATCCACCAACCACGCGAGAAAGCGCGTCGCCGGTCCCGCCAGCGGCAGGGAAAACACGACGCCCTCGGGCAGCCGGATGTCGAGGGTATGGGCGCGGACGGCGGGCACGGGTTCCCTCTTATATAGAGGACATGTTGCCCGGCGCAAGAAACCCCCGCGCGCGTACACAGCCGCACGGGGGGGCGGCGCACGATGTTGCAGGAGAAACCGGCGCGCTTGCCGGTGTTTGTCCGTCGTTTCGCCTTTTTTCCTACTCCCCATGCACCTCTTCAGATTTTTCGGCGCGCTGTGTGCCCTCGGCGGATTCCTGTCCTCTCCTCCGACCGCCGTCCGCGCGGCGGACCACAACGAATGGAAGGAGATCAGCAAAAGTCCTACCCTGACCATCTACACGCGCGACCACACGGGCAGTTCGGTCAAGGAGGTCAAGGCGGTAGGCACCTTCAGCGTACCGAACTGGGTCGTTAAAAACGTGCTCGACGACGCCGATCACTACAAGGATTTCATGCCGCACGTGGTCGAGAGCAAGGTGATCTCGCGCGGCAAGGGCCAGGTCATCGCCTACGCGCGGGTCAATCCACCGATGATCTCCCAGCGCGACTACACGATCATCGTCCACGACGAATCGACCACGACCGACAAAGGCCCGGTCTACAAGACGCACTGGCAGCCCGCCAACGACAAGGGTCCGGCGGAAAAATCGGGCGTGGTGCGCATCAAGAACAACGATGGAGGCTGGCTGCTCGAACCCTCCGACAACGGCCAGCACACGGTCGGCACCTACACGATCTGGACCGACGGCGGCGGCGGCGTCCCGGCGTTCATCCTCAACTCGCTCAACAAGGAGCGTCTGACGGACCTTTTCGACGCGTTGACCAAGCAGGTCAAGCAAGAGCAATACACGAAGACGAAGCCCGCGTTGCCTTGACCATCGAAGCGCCGAGGTTCGCGGCGGCGGCGTTCCCTCCTTCCCCGTCATCGGGGAGGTAGATAAGGATTGTCAGCCCACTCCCACCCGGCAGCTTTGACGGTAGCCAACCCACGCTCCCACGGGTAAGATGGCCAGCCAAACCCGGCTTCGCGTCCCGACCATGAACACGACCCGTTTCTCCATCCGGCGGCTCTCCTGCGCCCTCGCCCTCGTTCTCTCCTCCCTCCCCGCGCTGGTTTCCGCGCAGGACGCCGACCGCGCGCCGGTCAAGCCCGCGCATCCGGCCTTGGCCATCGCCAACGGCGGCAGCTTCAAATCCACGGACGGCACCACCGGCACCTACAAGGAAACGGAAATCCTCTACGACCTGAACCGCCGCAGCAGCCGCACGCTCGTCTTCACCCGCGCCTCGGATCAGGCGACCCGCACCGAAAAAACCGATTACCTGACCAACCCCGACGGCACCCACACCGAAAACGTCTCCGTTACCGACTACGGCGCCGCGGCGGCCTTCACCTCGAGCCGCATGATCACCACGCTCGGTCGCGGCCAGTCCACCGGCCGGGGCGTCTACACCACGGCGGATGGCGTGAGCGGGACGCTGACCACCCTGGAAACGGGGTCGACCCCGGGCGTGAACGTGCTCACCACGGTCTACAACAGCCCCACCGCCGGACTCAGCACCGAGCAGCGCACCCAGACGATCCTGGCAGCCAAGATTGTGATCAAAACCGTCAGTGTCGATGCCAGTGGCGCCTCCTCCAGCGAGATTCAGACCCGCAACCCCGCCAATCTCCTGAACGGGGTGAACTTCATCCGCGCTTTGTAAGCGGCTCCGTTTCCAAAAGACAAAAGGACGGCTCCGCATCGGGGCCGCCCTTTTTTGCTTTTGTCTGCTGCGTCCGGTTGCCTGGAATCACGCGGCCTGCCGACGGCGGCGGGCCAGCGCCACGAGCGCAATGCCGCCCAGCACGGTCAGCGTGACGGTCGCCGGTTCGGGCACGGCGTTGCCAATGACCGTC
>CAXUHC010000036.1:5691-13475 GCA_964250705.1 uncultured Chthoniobacterales bacterium
GGTTCGTCGTCCCGAAGCTGGTGTCGGTTGTGGCTACCCAGGTGGCGCCGCCGTCTCCGGACTGGATCGCATTGCCCGTGGGCTGGGTGCCGTCCGCGTTCATGACCGGAGGAGTGAAGACCGACGTAGCAACGCCGGGGGCCACGATCCCGGTGACCGAATACGAAGCCCAGTAGGTTCCCGCCGGTAAGGACACGTTGTTGAAGCTTACGCTCAAGCTGAACACCGGACGTTGCGCGTTGGTGATCGTACTCGTCTGTACCCGGTAAATACCCGTCCAGGCCGTGCTCGCCAACGTGGTGGAAGTAAACAGAACGGCGGCACCTGCCGTTCCCGGCTGCCCGTTCCAGATGCTCACGGTCGCCGCCGTGAATGGGGAGGTCGGCGGGGAAGGATAGGTGCTCGTCGAATAAGCATCCACCACGATGGAACTCACCGTCGAAAGCGACGGCAGAGTGAAATCGTCAGCCAGACTGAGGACGTTGGGAGCGATTCCGTTCGCGGCGAAGCCGTAGGTGGTGCTGTTGGCGGCGGCGATGGAACTGGTGTTTGCGCCGTTGAAGCCGTTGCCGGTACCGGTGGTGATGTTGCTGTTGTTGAAGAGCGTAGCCGCTTGGCCCGTCGTCAACAAGGCGGTCGAGGCCGCCAAAATAAGAAGTGAAATTCCTGTGCGTTTCATTGCTGTGATTCTTTTTACCGCTTGCCTTAATTTAGTGGATTGAGGCCCGTTGCTTTCATCCCGCGGGACGAAAGCGCACGGCTGCCCGGCAACGGGTGTACCGGTGAAAACGACGGTGTGTCAATGATTTAATACGTGCAAACGCATTTTTTCACGGGGTCGGGCGTCCGGGCCGACGCTCGTCCGTTCCCATTCTTACTTGCGGGAGGCAACACGCGTGGAGTCATCGCTGGCTGCATAATCCGTTCGTGCGTTCTCCATGCCGCCAACCATCTCATGGCGAAAATAGCCACGCCGGTGGATCGTCACGGGCGTTCGTTTGGCCCCGTTCCCACCACCGCCCGAATCCCGCAACCTCCCCTTTCCCCTCCGTCGCTTGCGCGCTATCGTGTGCCCGCCGCCGCGCGTTTCTCCACAACTTACTCACACCTGTTTCACCGCTCACTGTGGCCGCCGGTGAACAACTCCTGAATTTCTTCCGCCATGCCCGACCCACGTTTCGACCAACTGGCCCGCCTGCTGACCGGCTTTTCCACCCGCCTCCAGCCGGGCGAACGCGTCCTGCTCGACTGCTTCGACACCCCGCCGGAGATGACCATCGCCCTCGTCCGTGCGGCCCGCGCAGCCGGTGCCCTGCCCTTCGTCCAACTCCACGACGCCCGCGTCACCCGCGAAATTCTCCGCGACGCCAAGGAGGAGCAGTACGTCCTCATGAGCCAGCTCGAACTCGCCCGGATGCAGGAAATGCAGGGCTACATCGCCATCCGCGGCAGCCACAACATCGCCGAACTTTCCGACGTGCCCAGCGACCGCATGACCCTCGCCACCCGGGCGATGAAACCCGTCATCGACCACCGCGTCGGCAAGACGAAATGGTGCGTCCTGCGCTGGCCGACCGCCGCCATGGCCCAGCAGGCCGGACTGAGCACCGAGGCTTTCGAGGATTTTTACTTCCGCGTTTGCACGCTCGACTACTCGAAGATGGCGCCCGGCATGAGGGCGCTCAAGGACCGCCTCGACCGCACGGACAAGGTCGAGATCACCGGACCCGGCACCGATCTGCGTTTTTCGATCAAAGACATCGGCACCATCACTTGCGGCGGCACGCACAACATCCCCGACGGCGAGGTGTTCACCTGCCCGGTGCGTGACAGCGTGCAGGGGCACGTCACTTTCAACGCGCCGACGATTTACCAGGGCACCCCCTTCGACGGCGTGCGCCTGGAGTTCCACGACGGCAAGGTGGTCAAGGCCACGGGCAACCCCGAAACCAGGCTCAACGAGATCCTCGACAGCGACGAGGGCGCGCGCTACGTCGGCGAGTTTTCCCTGGCCTTCAACCCCCACGTCCTCAGCCCGATGCGGGATATCCTCTTCGACGAGAAGATCAGCGGCAGCTTCCACTTCACGCCCGGCCAGGCCTACGAGGACGCCGACAACGGCAACCGCTCCCAGGTCCATTGGGACATGGTGTGCATCCAGCGGCCCGAGTGGGGCGGCGGCGAGATCAGGTTCGACGGCGAGGTCATCCGCCGCGACGGCCTCTTCATCCCCGCCGAACTCCAGGCCCTCAACCCCGAAGCGCTGCTCGCCTAACGGCGGACAGAAGATTCAAGATTCAAGAACCAAGGTTCAAGGAATTCTCAAGGTCTAAGCTTCAAGCGGCATGCACGCATCCTGCTTCCACTCTTTCTCCTTGAATCTTGTGTCTTGTATTTTCCTTGAACCTTGGTTCTTGAATCTTGAATCTTACCGCCGGAGGCGGTTTTTGTGCATCCCTTAGAAGCCCGCATCGGCTACAAGTTTCGTAACTCGCTCCTGCTGGCTGAGGCGTTGACGCATTCCAGCCTGGGGCACGAGACCCAGCAGGTACATTTCGACAACCAACGGCTCGAATACCTGGGCGACGCCGTGCTCCAGCTTTTGTTCAGCGAGTACCTTTACCGCCGGTTCACCGAAGCCGCCGAAGGTCACCTCACCAAAAGCCGCGCCCGGCTGGTGTCCGGCGAAGCCTTGGCGGTCTACGCGCAGAACATTGCGCTGGGCGAACACCTCATGATGGGCCGCGGCGACGAGAGCAGTGGTGGCCGCCGCCGCGCCTCCACGCTCGCCGATGCCTTCGAGGCGCTGGTCGGGGCGATCTACCTCGACGGCGGTCTCGGCGCGGCGCGCAGCTTCGTGCTCACCCAGGCGCGCGAACCCCTTTCGACCGTTCATCAGCAGCCCCCGTTGGAGATCAATCCGAAGGGACGGCTCCAGGAAATCCTTCAGGCGTTGCCCCCGATGGCGGGCAGCGATTCCGCGACCCCGCGCAACCCCACCTACCGGATCGTCGCGCAGACCGGCCCGGACCATGCCAAGTGTTTCACGGCCCAGGTCGATTGGAATCATCTCACGCTCGGTCGCGGCCAGGGTGCGAGCAAACAACAGGCCGAGAGCGCCGCTGCCATCGACGCCCTGCGCGCCGAACGCTGGAACACTCCTGAGACGACTTCGGCACCGCAGGCCGCTTCCATCATCGGGTCCTGATTTGTGAGGTTGGCCCGCCGGATTCGGCGAGCCCGCGATGGCAACCTCTCGGATGCCGCCCGCACCTTGCGCGCGCGAGTTATTCACTGGCATGGTCGCCGCTTTGCCTGCCCCGAAGACGCACCGGGACTATCTCCCCTCGCGCGGAGTTGTTCACAGCCCTCGTTCCACCCGGCCCTCGCCTGCCACAACCATTAAACGGCGTTTCGGCAAAGCGTCGCTTCAGCCACAAAAGTAAAAGTTTTATCGAATATCGTCAAGTGTCAGTAAATCTCGGATGATAAACCTGTGCATAAGCCGTCAATAAGCCGTAACAGTATCCAATAAAACGCGTTTACCGACTATTTTAACGATTTCTCCGGTAAAACTCAGAAGTTGTTCTCAAGCCGGAAGTTTTGTGGAACACGCCTGGATTCGCAGTGGAACATCGTTTAAGCAACTTATTCACACCTTGATGAAGATGAAGGATTTAAGGATTTAAAGAATCTTTCTTCCTAAGGATGTGCACAAGCTGGTTACCGGATGAACCGCAGGGGCGGAAGGATGGCTACCCGCCCAGGCACGCACCCGATGCCGGGAAACCGGCTGATCGGCAGAAGGCGGCTTCCTGGAGCGCGTCCCGAATGGATGAGCGGCGAGTTCCGGCTGTAGGAACGGCGCTCTGCCGCCGTGTCTGGTCCCGTGCGGACACGGCGGCAGAGCGCCGTCCCTACAGCCCGCAGGCCTACTCAGGCAGAGGAATAAGCGCCAACCTTCCCACGAATACCCCTCGGCGAGAAACGCAGATTATCGCCGGGCAAAACCGCGCTACCGGCTCGGGTGCACCAAGCGCTTCTTCCAAAGTTGGAGCGTGTCGATGAGCAACAGGAAATCTTCTTCGGTCATCGGGTACGGCACCGTGGCGACCATGCCGTTGTCGAGCGGCACGGGCAGTTCCCGCCGGGCTGTCGACCACGGACTGCCCGCGTCGCGCGGCGCTTCGTCGCGTGCCCGGACCACCGGCGGCAGCGTTTCTTCGTACACCCCGAGGCTCGCTTCCGCCTGGTCCGTTCCTGCCTCGTCGAACAAATGCCGCTGGGCGGCGGCCGCTCCCCGGCTGCCCGCGCTGCCCGGCGCGAGCCTCGGCAAAGCACCGGAAACCGTGCCCGCGTACGTTGAACCATTGGACACCCCTGCGGGCCGCGCGGGCCCCCTGGCAGCGTTTGGCGACCCCTCCCGGGTACGGTCTAACCCCGTCGTCTGCCCCGAACCATTCGGCGCCGCCGGTCTCACCGCCAGGGGCGCGGACAACGCTGTGGGGGGCAGCGCGGCCACCGGCGGTCGCACCGTGGCCTCTACCACCCCGGTGCCCGCCCCCGCCGCGCTGGAAGTCGTCCCCGTCGCGCCTATCCCGACCGGCAGCCCGGCGAACGCCATCGTCACCTTGTATTCGTCGAGCAACTCGTCGACCGCGGCCTCGTTGAAAGCCCGCTCGATCACCAGAAACCGCTTGAGCGACTGGTCACTGGGTAGCTCAGTGCCGTAGCGTTCCCAGAGTTCGGCGTGGATGCGCGGCCCCAAGGCGGCGGCGCGCAGGGCATCCCGGCGCTCGGGCGAATCCGGGTTTTTATCGAGCAGGATGCTCAGTGCCAATCCTGACAGCCGCACCTGCCGGTTCTCGCCCATGCCTTCGTGGTCCACCAGGCCGAACTTCTTGAGCGCCGCCACGCACGAATACCCCGTGCTCGATTCTTCCTTGTAGCCCCAGTGCTGCATCGCGACGTTGACCGCCGCGGCGTGCCGTCCCTCCACCTGCCACAGCACCGCCGCTTTCTCCAGGGCCGCCGGCAGCGGGATGTATGGATACGCGGGGCTACGGGTCCGGCTGCGTTTCTGGCGGGAATCGAGGTCAACGGCCATAAAGTGGCCTTAATCTAATCTAATTTTACCGTACATAGCCATAAAAATATGTTGTGAATTTTCGTCACGAGTCGGCTCTTTTACCGACTCTCGACCGGCTACTTATTGACACGCGCTCAACCGCCACGAAATGAAGCTGTCCGCCTCTTCGGGTGGTCAACGAGTCAAATGCTTACCTCGGTGTGTTGGTCTCCGCTGCTCGCAAGACCTGAATTTCGTTCACCCGTCACCCTGGCGAATTTCGCCAGGCCAAAAAAAGTGCGGGGAGGAACGTTTCCGCTCCTCCCCGCTGTTTGTTAGCTCCCGCGCGTTCGCCGTCAGCTCAAATGTGGATCGCCTGCCCGAACGCGTTCCCCGTCGCTTCGTGGAGTGCTTCGCTGAGCGTCGGGTGGGCATGGATCGTCGCTTCGATCTCTTCGTGCGTCGCTTCGAGGTTCACCGCCAGGCCCATCTCGGCGATCAATTCCGTGGCTTCCGGCCCGATGATGTGCGCCCCCAGGACCTCCCCGTGCGGTTCACCAAAGAGGATTTTCGTGAATCCTTCGGTCTCGCCCACCGCCTGCGCCTTGCCGCTGGCCTGGAACGGAAACTTGCCGACGCGGTATTTGATCCCCGCGTCCTTCGCGGCGCGTTCGGTCAGCCCGACGCTGGCCACCTGCGGCTGGCAGTACGTGCAGCCGGGGAACACGCTCACCTTGCGCGGCTTCTTGCCGTGGAAAATCCCCTCGATGCACTGGATCGCCTCCCAGGAGGCCACGTGCGCCAGCCAGGGCGCGCCGATGATGTCCCCCGCCGCGTACACCCCCGGCACGTTGGTCTGATAAGTCTCGTCGGTCTGCAAATATCCCCGCGCGTCCTGCTTGAACTCCAGCCCGCCGGGCAGCACCGGCGTCACGCCAATCGCCACCAGCAATACGTCCGCCTCGATGGTCTGCGCGTCGCCCTTTTCGCCTTTCACGGTCACCTTGACGCCGCTCTGGGTCACCTCGGTCTTCTCGACCTTCGTGCTGGCCAGCACCTTCACACCCTGCTTGGTGAAGCTTTTGAGCAGCGCCGCGCTGATTTCCTCGTCCTCCACCGGCAAGACGCGCGGCATCATCTCGATCAGCGTCACCTCCGTGCCGAACGCGTTGTAAAAATAGGCAAATTCCACACCGATGGCCCCCGCGCCCATGATGACCATGCGTTTGGGCTGGGTGGCCAGGGTCATGGCCGCGCGTGCGCCGATGACCGTGGTGTGGTTGAACGGCAGGTCCGGCAGCGCCCGCGTCGCCGTGCCCGTCGCCAGCAGCACCTTGTCTGCGGTGTGCGTTTCTTCGGTGCCATCAGCCTTTTTGCAGGTGATCGTCTTGGCATCCTTGAACGCCGCCTCGCCGCGCAGGTAGTCGATCTTGTTTTTCTTGAACAGGAATTCGATGCCGCCCGCCAACTTGTCGGCCACGCCGCGCGACCGCCCGATGATCTTGCTCCAATCGAAACCCGCGCGGTGGTTCATCACCTGGTAAAGCTCGGCGTTGCGCAGCAGGCTCTTGGTCGGGATGCAGCCCCAGTTGAGGCAGGTGCCGCCGGCGCGATCGCGCTCGACCACCCCGACTTTTTTGCCCAACTGCGCGGCGCGAATGGCCCCGACGTAGCCCGCCGGCCCACCCCCGATGACGATCAGATCATAGTTCACCACAAACACTAAGCCCGATGGGCCGCCGTTCAAGGGCCAAGCACGCGCTGGCCCGGGCCTCTGAGCTCAGCGGCAGCTGGAATCGGGAAACGTCACCCGCTCGTAAATCTCGGCCAGAGGCAGCTCGCACCCAATGCTGGTGAGCGGAAGCCGGTCGTCCGGCAGGTGGTGTTCCTTGTACTGCCAACTCTCGTCTCCCTGTCTTAGGAAGTGCTCCAAGCGCATTTGTTCAGAGGAAACTAGCACATAGTCGATTAGGGATTCCAA
Organism: uncultured Chthoniobacterales bacterium; assembly: GCA_964250705.1. Lineage (GTDB taxonomy): Bacteria > Verrucomicrobiota > Verrucomicrobiia > Chthoniobacterales > SZAS-18 > CAHJWO01. Next base: position 12,741 of record CAXUHC010000036.1, read on the forward strand.
CTGCTGGTAACGCGAGAATTTGTCGCCACGGTCAAAAGCTTCCGTGGAAGGCGAGAGGACCTCAAAGATTACCTGCGGATTGAGCAAGCTATGTGGGTTTGAGGCGGTTTCGAATTCAGGGGTTCCACACAGTGCGGCTAAATCAGGATAAGTCCACAATTCGCCTGCCTTGACTCGCACGCGCATGTCGGAAGAATAATGGTCACAGTCCCGACCTCGAAATCGGGTGTAAAGCATCCCACCGAGATTGGCTACGATTTTTAGATGCCAAGGCTGTGCCCCAGCCATCGCATAGATTTCACCCGCGACGTACTGGCTCTTGTATTCCGCCTTGAGTTCAAGCTCCAGATATTCTTCTGGAGTGAGATAGCGTTTGGGTAAAGCGCTCATGGCTAAGGCATTAAACGCTCTCGCTCGGGAAGGCAACTCGCTGCCTTACAGCAGCATCAGCACCGGCGACTCTAGCAAGCGGCGCAATTCCGCCAGGAACGTCGCTCCCAGCGCGCCGTCCACGACGCGATGGTCACAGCTCAGTCCCAAGTCGATCCGCTGGCCGACGACGATCTCGCCCGCCGCGTTGACCACCGGCTTCTTCACCAGTGCCCCCACCGACAAAATCGCGGCCTGCGGCGGGTTGATGATGGCGTCGAACCGGTCGATGCCGTAAGCGCCGAGGTTTGACACTGTAAACGTACCACCCTGGTATTCGTCCGGCTTGAGCTTCTTGGAACGCGC
>CAXUHC010000036.1:13485-15365 GCA_964250705.1 uncultured Chthoniobacterales bacterium
GTGATCAGGAAGCCCATGCCGCGCAGCGCGGTGAGCGTCGCCAGCGTCATGATGAACGGCGGCAGGCCGAGCTGGACGATGCCGAAGGCGTGGAACGCGCCCGCCCCGCCAGATCCTTGACCTCCAAACTGATCTCGGACAACGACTTGAGGTGGGCATCGCGGATCACCGGGGTCACCAACCCGTCTTCGACCGCCACCGCTACGGCCAGATTGACACTGCTATATTCAACCACCGAATCACCCGCAAACGAGGCGTTCACCTTCGGCACGCGGGCAATCGCCGCCGCCGTCGCTCTCAGGATGAAATCATTGACGCTGACCTTCGTGCCGTCCTTCTCCCCGGCGGCGTTCACCTCCGCGCGCAGCTTGGTCAGTGCGGCGGCGTCCACCTCGGTATGCAGGTAGAAATGCGGGATCGTCGTTTTGCTCTGGAGCAGCCGCTCGGCGATGGTTTTGCGCATCCCCGAGAGCGGAATCCTGGTCTCCTTTTGCGGCAAGGTGGCACGGACTGGAGCCGCCGGTTTGGCGGCTGGCGCGGGTGTGTTTGCCACGCTCGGAGCCGCCGCCGCTGCCGGGGTCACCGTCGGGCTGGTTTTGGCTTGCCCGCCTCCACTCGGGGCCACTGACAGCACATCTTTCTGCACGATCCGTCCGCCGGGGCCGGACCCGATGAGTCCGCCCAACGGAATGCCTTGCGCGGCGGCCACCTTCTTGGCCAGGGGACTCGCCTTTATCCGGTTGGCGGTGGCGCTTTCCTGGCCGTTCTGCACCGGAGCGGGCGCAGCCGTGGAAGCCGCTTCCTTTTCAACGACCGGGACCGGCTGCTTAGCCTCGGCTGCGACGGAGGCAGGCGCCGCCGGGGCCTTCGCGGTAGCTGTTTCCCCTTTACCTTGGATCGAAGCGATTTTCTCGCCCACGGAGACTTTGGTCCCTTCCGGCACGAGATCTACCAGAACGCCGTCCTCGAAAGCTTCCATTTCCATGGTCGCCTTGTCGGTTTCCACGTCCGCGATCACGTCGCCGGAAAACACCTTGTCACCGGCCTTTTTTTTCCAGGCGACGAGCGTGCCCTCGGTCATGGTGTCGCTCAGTTTGGGCATGGTGATTTCGGCCATAGTAAGGTAGGAAGCGTGCGTGTGGATCTATTGCGAAATTCGGACGCAAAAGTGAGTGCGCCGGGTTGGTCGCGGTGATGTCTGAAAGCTAGCGATGCGCGTCCATCGAACCGGTCCCGGCGCGCTGTGACAGGCCGGCACTCGCCGCGTTGGGCAAGGCTCCTGGGTTGGTATCATTCGAGCCATAGTTGCTGAGCGGATCAGCGCTGCGGTTCCCGGTCAGCCTGTACGTAGATGAGGTCGTCGCGGACTGCTGTGTCGTGGTGGTGGTAGTCGCGGGCTGATCGCAACCGGCAACGGAAAGTCCGACAACGGCGAGGGCAACAAAGTGCAGCGTTTTCATGAATCAGGATCGTTCAGGTAAGGACGTTCAATTTTGTTCCACGTGGAACAGTGTCAGTCAAATCTTGAACTCAGGCCGGGCAAATTTCCCGCACCGCCGCGACGATTTTCTCCGCGCTCGGCAGCACGGCCGCTTCCAACGCTTCGTTGTAAGGCATCGGCACTTCTTCCTGCGCCACGCGCATGATCGGGGCGTCCAGTTCGTCGAAAATGTTCTTCTGAATCTGGAAGCAAAGCTCCGAGCCGATTCCGCAGAATGGCCGGTCCTGCTCGGCAACGACTACCCGGTGCGTCTTGGCGACGGATTCCAGCACGGCATGCAAATCTAGCGGTTTGATCGAGCGCAGGTCCAGCACCTCCGCGTTGATCCCTTGCCCCGCCAGCGTTTCCGCCGCCGCCAGCGCCATCCGCACGGTCTGCG
>CAXUHC010000036.1:15375-20228 GCA_964250705.1 uncultured Chthoniobacterales bacterium
ACAAGATCGTCACGTCCGTGCCGGGCCGGTGGATCGCTGCCTTGCCGAACGGGATGAGCAAATCTTCGCCCAGGTCATCCACCATGCCCTTGGTGCTGTAGAGCATCTCGCTCTCCAGCACGAGCACCGGGTTATCATCGCGGATGGCAGTTTTCAATAGCCCCTTGGCGTCGCGGGCCGTCGCGGGTGTCACCACTTTCAGGCCGGGGACGTTGGAGTAAAAATTCTCCGTCGCGTGGGAATGCGTCGCGCCCAACTGGTGCGCCGGGCCGTTGGGACCCCGGAACACGATGGGGATATGGAACTGCCCGCCCGACATGGTGAGCATATTCGGCGCATTGTTGACGATCTGATCGAACGCCACCAGCGAGAACGAGAACGTCATAAATTCGATGATCGGCCGCAGTCCGACCATCGCCGCCCCCACCCCTAGCCCCGCGAAACCGGCCTCGGCGATGGGCGTGTCGATCACACGTTTCGGCCCGAACTTCTCCAGCAGTCCTTGGCTGATTTTGTAAGCGCCGTTGTACTCGGCTACTTCCTCACCCATGAGGAACACGTTCGGATCGCGTTCCATCTCCTCGGCGAGAGCTTCGTTGACGGCTTGGCGGTAGGTGATTTCTCTCATAAGTTGGTAAAAAATGTCCGCAGATTACGCAGATTTACGCAGCTGGAAGAAAGCAGGCTAGGCATCTTTGCTTCCTCCCGTTACTTCAATCTGCGTAAATCTGCGTAATCTGCAGACAAAACTCAGGCTCGACTACTTTCCACCGCCACCCCGTTCACCGTGTTCACGAACGTATAGTCGTAAAGTTCCTCCAGCGGCGGCTCCGGACTTTGCTCGGCGAAAGTCACGCTATCCACGCTGATCTGTTTGGCCTGGGCATCCATCTCGTCGTAGCTCTCCTGGGTCAGCGAGCCCTCATCGATGAGCTGCTTGGCAAGCTTGGCAATCGGGTCGAGATCCTTGTATTTGTCGAGTTCTTCCTTGGTGCGGTACAAGCCGGGATCACTCATGGAATGCCCCCGGTACCGATACGTACGAATCTCCACCCAGTACGGCTGCGGCTCCTCGCGGACCTTGTTGACGATTTCGGTCAACCCGTCGCGCACAGCTCGGGCGTCCATGCCGTCAATTACCGTGCTGGCCATGTCGTAGCCCCGGCCCCGGTTGACGATCTCCTTGAGCGGATTGGACCGGTGGGAATGCGTGCCCATGGAAAAAAAGTTGTTCTCGCAGATGAAAACGACCGGCAGCTTGAACAGGCCGGCCATGTTGAGCGCCTCGTGAAACGCGCCGATGTTGATCGCGCCGTCGCCCATGTAGCAAAGGGTAACCCGCCCGTCGTTACGGTACTTGCTGGCGAACGCAAACCCGGTGGCCAGCGGCAGGTGCTGCCCGATGATCGCGTGCCCGCCCATCATGGAGCGTTCCTTGTCGAAATAGTGCATCGACCCGCCCAGGCCCTTGGTGATGCCGGTCGCCTTGCCGAACAGCTCTGCCATGCAGGCGTCCGCGCTGGAGCCGCGCGCGAGGGCATGGCCGTGGTCGCGGTAAGCCGTGATCAGGTAGTCGTCGGGCCGGGTCGCCGCCACGCTGCCCACCACCACGGCCTCCTGGCCGATGTAAAGATGGCAGAAACCGCCGATCCTGTCTCCGCGCTGGTACTGCTGGGCGGCTCGTTCCTCGAAGCGGCGGATGACGAGCATCTGCGAGAGCATGGTTAGCTCCTGTTCTTTTTTGACCGAAGTCTTGTCCATAACGGGTCCTCATCTACGACCTCGCGGACGGAAACCCGGTCTCGGCAAGGTGTGCGGTTTATTCTGGCGGTGGAAAAAATTTGCCCGCCGTACAAAGCGCGCGGGCCGCGCATCGGCGAGTTGCCGCGCCCTACCTGGCGGCCACCGGCACCGGCGAACGGGAGCGTTCACCACGCGGCAGACTTAGGGAGACACAGGCGACGAACACCATAGAATAGAGGGCGTCGCTGACAAGCCCGTTTCGGAAAAAAACGTACGACGGGGGGAATCCCGGAGTGCCGACCGTCAGCGCCTGCCACAAGCCGCCCGGCGTCTGCGGATACGCCGTGGAGCCCGCCCAGGCGAGCACGTTGCTGGCGACGTAGAACAGCGTCGAACCTGCCACGGTCGCACCCAGGGCGGTCCCGAGGCCGCGCCACTGGCGCAGAGCCAGGCCGAGGAGCCCGATCAGGGCCAGCAGCACGTAACGCCCGAGCAGGTACCCGGAAAAGAAGTTCTCGTGGTAATGCAGGTCGATGGCCACGTCCGAGAGGAACAGGATAGCCAGCGGCGCCGCCAGCGCCAGCCGCCGGGGCAGGAACATTCCGGCGCACAGGGCGACGGCGCTCAGCGGACACGCGCCCGGGAGGACCGTGTTGTAAAACGCCCCCGCCGGCTGCCAGGCGAGAAAGATGCGGAAAAGCGCGATCAGGGGGATCAGGAGCAGGGCGGGAAACATAGGCGTCTGGCGCGGGTTGGAACCAGCGACTATTCTCCCGCACCCCGTTTGCCTTGGCAACCAGTTTGTAGAACGGGAAGCGATTTGGCCAGGCTGCCGCCGCTTCGGCAGCGTCCAAGTCCCAGCTAGGGATGTCTCTCCGAGGCACTCCCTTGCTTCTCTGATTGCGTGGTCATTGCTGAGCCACTCCGTTCCACCGGCCCGCTTCGCCGCCAGACCACCCGGCTCAACGCAGCAGCGGCGATCCACCCCACCCCCCCATCCGGCGACCGCGCATTTTTATCCCCATCCCTCGGCGAGCAGCCGGAGATCCGCGATGACCGCTTCCACTTTCTTGAGGTCCTTACGACGGCCCTCCGCCGGTTTGATCTGCAAGGTGCGCAGCAGGGTCAGCATGTCGCGCAGCTCGTGCATCTGCGCGCGCATCCGCGCCTGTTTGTTCCGCGTGGCAACGTTCAGCCTCGGCGGCGCGGAGCCGTTCGCCGTTTCCCGCGTGGCGGCGAGATTACCGGCGACGACCACCCGTTCCAACAAGGCGGCGATCTCCGTGTCGATGCGTTCGGCGTAGCGCTGGCAAACGCTCCGAAACGTCCGGCGCAGCCCCCCGAGTTCCTCGGCGACGGATTTGTACGGCGAAGCTTCGGCCAGGGTCGGAGCTTTTTTCATCGGCTGGGCGGCAGGTGGGAAGAACGCAAGGTGAAGGTCACGCCAAAAGAGCGTATGGTCAGACAACGACGGCTCTGCTTACGTTCGATGACCCGGCGGACTTTAGCCGTCCGCACTTGCAATTTCTCACGTGTTCACTTTCCCGAAAACCTACGACGTGCTGGTGATCGGCGCGGGCCACGCCGGAATCGAGGCGGCGCTCGCGGCGGCCCGGATGGGCGCGCAGACGGCCATGCTCACGCAGAATCTCGACACCATCGGGCAGATGTCGTGCAACCCGGCGGTCGGCGGGCTGGCCAAGGGACACATGATCCGCGAGATCGACGCGCTCGGCGGCGCGATGGGCCTCAACGCCGATGCCACCGCCATCCAGTGCCGGATGCTCAATGCTTCCAAGGGCCCGAGCGTGCGCGGTCCCCGCTCCCAGTGCGACAAGAAGGCGTATCAGTTCCGGCTCAAGGCGGTGTGCGAATCCCAGTCCGGTCTCGACTTGCAACAGGGCAACGTCGCGCGGCTGCTCGTGGACGGCGAACAACGCATCGTGGGGGTGGACACGGCGCTCGGCGTCCGGCTGCTGGCAAAGACCGTCGTCATCACGACCGGCACGTTCATGCGCGGGCTGCTCCATGTCGGCCTGCGGAACCAGACCGGCGGGCGCATGGGCGACGCCGTGTCGACGCTCAGCGACAGCCTGCGCGAACTCGGCTTCGAGGTGGCGCGCTTCAAGACCGGCACGCCTTGCCGCCTCAACGGACGCTCGATTGATTTTACGAAGTGCGAACTGCACGCAGGGGACGATCCGCCGCCGATGTTCACCTTCTGGCCGCAGCGTCTCGCGAAAGGCCCGTGGGAGATGTTCACGCTCAACGCATGGAGGGACGGCGTGTTCCACGTGGAACAAATCCCGTGTTGGACCACCAGTACCAACGAGCGCACGCACAGGATCATCCGCGACAACCTCGACAAGTCGCCGATGTATTCGGGCCGCATCGAAGGCGTCGGACCGCGTTACTGCCCGTCCATCGAAGACAAGGTGGTCAAGTTCGCCGAGAAAACCGGGCACCAGCTTTTCCTGGAACCCGAGGGCCGCCACACCAGGGAATTCTACGTCAACGGCATTTCGACGAGCCTGCCCTTCGAGGTGCAGCTCGCGTTCGTCCACACGATCCCCGGCCTGGAGCAGGCCGAGATCATCCGGCCCGGCTACGCCGTCGAGTACGATTACTGTCCGCCGACCCAGCTCCGCCCGACGCTCGAAACCAAGCGCGTCGAAGGGCTCTTCTTTGCCGGACAGATCAACGGCACCAGCGGCTACGAGGAGGCCGCCGCGCAGGGCATCGTCGCCGGGATCAACGCCGCGCAAAAGGTCGCGGGCGGCGAGCCGTTCGTGCCGACGCGCGCCGAAGCGTACCTCGGCGTGCTCGTTGACGACCTCGTCACCAAGGGCACGAACGAACCCTACCGGATGTTCACCAGCCGCGCCGAGCACCGGCTCCTGCTCCGCGCCGACAACGCCGACGTGCGTCTCACCGCGAAAGCCCGTGCCCTCGGCTTGATCGACGACGCGCTCTGGAGCGTCCACCAGCAAAAACTCGCCGCGTTACGAGCGGCGCGGGAGTGGACCGCGACCGCCCGCCACGACGGCCTGCGGCTGGACGCCTGGATGCGCCGCCCCGAGAACGACTGGCGCACCCTCCCGGCCGACCTG
>CAXUHC010000036.1:20238-22245 GCA_964250705.1 uncultured Chthoniobacterales bacterium
CGCTCGTGCGCTGGGCGCTCGGCTCGGCCTCCACGGCCGACCTGCGCCGCGACGGTCAGTTTTCCGGCGAAATCTGGGAGCAGGTGGAAACCGACCTCCGCTACGAGGGCTACATCCGGCGGCAGGAGGAAGGCGTGACCCGCGCCCGCGGATTGGAGGAAAAGCTCATCCCCGCCGGGATCGACTACGCCAGCATCCGCGGTTTGCGGACCGAGGCCCAGCAAAAGCTCACGAAAATCACCCCCGCCAACCTCGGCCAAGCCAGCCGCATCAGTGGGGTGACCCCGGCGGACATCGCGCTGCTGTCCGTCTGGGTGGGGCGCGACGCGGCGCGGGCCTGACGGACCCAAACTCAGCGCCGGAGGCTGGCGACGCAAGACGCGGGATACAGAAAGGAGCCGACCGCCAGCCTCCATTCGCTGGAGCGCGTTGTTAGGCGTCGGGATGAGGGTCCGCTGGTGGCTTGGAACGGCGAAGGAATCCGACGAGCAACAACACACAACCAGCCACGAAAGCGCAGAGCGTGCAAACCAGCACCACCAGAGCGGGAGTAACATGCAGGGAGGTGAAATGACGCTCCGGTGGCTCAACCAGAGTGAAGAAGCTGGTGCCGTCAGGATTGAGCCCCATTTTGGCGTAGGGGACATAAACCTTTGGAGCGAAGTAGGCAGCATATACGAAGACTGCCAGTAGGAAGGCAGGCAGCCACGGAACCAGCCAAAGGCCGAGTCGGATCAGCTTTTTAGAACGGTGCATGGAAACAGGGATGCTGGATCGCCTGACGAACCCAAGCTCAGCGACAGAGGCTGGCGAAGACAGACTCAACCATGGAACAGACCCCGCCGCCAGCCTCTGTTCGCTGGAGCGCGTGGTTAGGCGACGGTGCGGAAGCTGAGATGGGTCGTCGCTTCGAGAATGCGCGCAAAGCTCTCGGCTTCGGGACAGGGCTGACCGCGCCGAACGTGAAAATATCGGATGGCGAGGACGCTGCCCGTGGAACGTCGCAGCCCGATATGCACGAGGTCTGCGGGCGCTTGGGGCGGGCCAGCGGGGAGACGGTAAGCGGCCACTTCGGTAAAATCGTCCAGCGAGTGGCGCGATGACCAAAGGCTCCGCCCCCACAGGGAGAGTTGCCGGGCAACGTCGCGGGAAACGGGGTCGATGCGCACGCGCTGCTCGATCTGCACGGCGACAGCAGCAAACGCAAAGGCAGCGCAGATGAAAGCCAACGCCGGGGTGCGGGCGTGCCAGCCAGACCACAGGCAGGCAACAGCGCACAACGCGGAAATCAGGTGGCGAGAGCGTTTTGTGACGCTGTGAAATTCGTAGGTCGAGGCGTCCGTCATTTTTGGGGTCGGTTGTGGAAGGGCGTCCAAGTCGCCTAACGCCTCCAAGCTCAGCGACGGAGGCTGGCGAGGACGGACGTGGAATACAGAAAAAGGCCCACCGCCAGCCTCTGTTCGCTGGAGCGCGTGGTTAGGCTCTGGCCGTGTGCTACTCGATGTCGTGGATGGCACGCTGAGCAAGCTCGCGGATGGACGCCTCCTCGCCTGCTGGCAAAGCTCGCAACTCGGGAAGTGCTGGAGACGCCGAATGGCCCATGGCACGGAGCGAAGCCACCGCATTGTAGCGGACGGACTCGAACGGGTCGTGCAAGGCTCGAAGGTAAACAGGCATGGCAGAGGACAGCAACACGGGACGGAGCTTGGGATCGGCGGTAAGCTCGCCGAGAAAGTTGACCGCGTTGGCTCGGGCGGTGTCGGAGTAGCTGTGTGTCCAAGCGATGATCGCGTCGAGGGCAGCACGATCCGATGGGTCGGCTTTGATGCGGTCCCGCAAGGTCATGATCTCGCCGCAATGGCTGTTGCCGGGGTCGAGGAAATCGCAACCGGCGAGGAGCAGGGTGACGGCTGCGAGGCTGGCGAGAATCGCTTTCACGCGTGGATCAAGGAGCCTAACGAATCCAAGCTCAGCGACAGAGGCTGGCGAAAAGAGACGTGGATTGCA
>CAXUHC010000037.1:0-21717 GCA_964250705.1 uncultured Chthoniobacterales bacterium
GTCAACGCGGTGGTGCATTTCACGCTGCTGGTAGGCGCGGTGCACGAACTCGTCATCTACGGCTTTATCTCCCTGGCGCTTTTCGGCGCGGTGTACTACAGCGTGTCGCGTTTGCTCGGTTCTCAGTGGGAATCGCCCAGCCTGATCCGCGCGCATTTCTGGTTCGCCATCAGTGGCTTCGGACTGGCGGTGGCGGCCCTCGCTTTGGGCGGCATTATTCAGGGTCTTGGCTTGGATGACCCCAAGGTGCCCATCCTCGCCTTGTTGAGCTTCGTGAAGCCGTTCCTTTTCGTCCAACTTGCCGCGGTGTTGGCTACCACGGTGGCACATGCCATCTTCGCCGCTTCGTTCGTGTTGATTCTCGCCCGCGCCAGCGAACCGGCGACCCGCCGCTCGCTGACGGTCATCACCGGCTCCGCGTCCTCTGTTTCCGTTCCATGAAACGTTCGACCTCCATTTTCCTCGGGCTGCTGCTCGTTTTCCTATCTTCCTGGTTCGTCCTGGTGTTGGTGCCCTACATCCAGCTTGGCCGGATGCTGCCCGATATCGACGATACCACCCGTGACGAGACGCCCGCTGCGTTCTCGGGCCTGGCTGAACAGGGGCGGGCGGTCTATGCCGCCAACGGTTGCGTCTATTGCCACAGCCAGCAGATCGGCTCGCGCGCGGACAATGCCGACCTCGACCGCGAAGGCTGGGGCGCACGCCGCACCGTGGCACGCGACTACCTGCGCGACCGGGCCGCGTACCTGGGCAATTCGCGCCTCGGGCCGGATCTCGCCAACGTCGGCGTACGCCACGACAAGGCCGAGTGGTACTATGCGCGCTTCTATGATCCCGAGAAAATCTCGCCCGGCACGAACTGCCCGCCGTTGCGGTTCCTGGTCGATTTCCACGTGATCAAGGGCCAGCCCTCGACCGAGGCGATCCCGCTCAGGGACGCGCCTGTGGTCCCGGTGGTCGAAGCCGTGCCCCGGCACGATGCCAAGGCGCTTGCCGCCTACCTGCTCTCGCTCAAGCGCTCTTCGTACAAATTGGCCGAAGCCCCGGAGGAGCCCGCGCCCAACCCTTAAAACCTCATGGCGAAACTGACCCCACCGTCCGGCGGTTCGGGCCAACAGCCCGGCAAGGGAACCCCGTCGCCGCAACCTTCCGATCCTACCAGCATGGCTTCCACGCCTGAATCTTCCACGCCCCAGGAGCGCGCCGAAAACGCGAAAACCCCACAAGAGCGCGCCGAACACCACGGTTCCACGCCGCAACCGGCGGTCACGCCCGACGACGGTCTTGCCGCGCACGGCCCCATTGCGCCGGGCGGCGATGCCTTCGAGTCGCCGCGCGAGCAGCACATCATCACGACCGATCCGCATCGTGACCTCGTGCCCGAGGAGGACGACGAATCCTTCAACGAATTCGACGCCCCGGGCGAGACGCTCGACCTGAATCAGGCCCATGTGCCGGGTGCGCCGGGCGGCGCAGGCTTCCGGCCGGTGCCTTGGTGGGCCATTGGGGCCGCAGGTCTGCTGTTGCTCTGGGGCGGAATCTACATCGGCCAATACAACGGCGGCTGGCAGGGCGATGTTTTCAACGAAGAAGCGAATTATCATCCCGTCAGCGGTCCGCCCGAAGATCCGAACTCGGAAGCGGTCATGATCCGCACCGGCGAGAAGGTTTACACGGCGAATTGCGTGGTCTGCCACCAGGCATCCGGCCTGGGCGTGGCGGGCCAGTATCCGCCGCTCGTCGGCTCGGAATGGGTGGTCGGTAATGCGCCGAAGCGTCTCCAGCAGATTCTTCTCCACGGCTTGCAGGGCACCGTGCACGTCAAGGGCGGGATCTATAACAACGCCATGCCCGCTTGGAACGTGACGCTGACCAGTAAGCAGATCGCCCAGGTGCTTTCTTACGTGCGTGGCAAACTCGGCGGCAACAGCGCCCCGATCATCACCGAAAAACAGATGGAAGACGCCCGCGCGCAGACCAAGGACCGCACGGAACCCTGGTCGGAGGCCGACCTCCTCGCCATCCCCGAAGGACCGATTGACGGCGGGGCCGCTGCGGCTGACGCCACCAGCAAAGCGGGCGCGCAAACGCCTCCCACGGCGAACCCTCCGAACGCCAGTTCCGCCATGAAACCAGCGGCTGCTCCCATCGGACAGGGACCGGCCCCGGCCCCGTCCCCGGCACCTTGACAAAAACCGCTTTATCACCGACTTTGCCATGTTTCTTTTTGCTCCGCGGCATGTGTCCTGGCCCGGTCGCCGATCTGCCATGACACCGACGCTTTTCAGCTCGATTTTCCGCCGCCTGCCTGCCCTGTTGCTCGTTGCGGGAGCCGCTGTTTTGCTGGGGTTGACGCCTTGCCACGCGGAACTCCGCCAATCCAATCTCTGGTGGTACCCCGACGCCGTGACGGTGCATGGCCACGAAATTGACCGGCTCCTGATGTTCATCTTCTGGCTGACGCTGGCGGTGTTCATCCTGACGCAGGTGGTCTACATCTACTTCCTGGTCAAGTACCGCCGCCGCAAAGGGGTTAAGGCGGTCTACAGCCACGGCAACAACAAGTTGGAAATCATCTGGACGACGATCCCAGCGGCGATCTTTATCCTGCTGGCGGTTTACAGCGACAAACTTTGGTTTCAACTCCGCAGCGCGGCCCCGAAGGGCGCGTTGACGGTTGACATCGTGGCCTACCAGTTCGGTTTCCACATCCGCAGCCCCGGCACCGACGGCAAACTGGGCGAGTCGCAGATGGATTGGGTGCAAATGGGTTCCAACAATTTCGGCCTGGACTTGAAAAATCCCGATCCCGCTTCCAACGACGATTTCCAGACGGAGAATCAGTTTACCATCCCGGTAGGCCGTCCGGTCAACGTCATCCTGCGTTCGCAGGACGTGATCCATGCGTTCTACGTGCCGGAATTTCGCATGTACCAGGACATCGTGCCGGGGATGACGATCAACTGGGTGTGGTTCGTGCCGGAGAAGCCGGGGCATTACGCCCTCGCGTGCAACCAGCTCTGCGGCTCGGGCCATTACAACATGCAAGCCGCCATCGAGGTGGTCAGCCAGAAGGATTACGACAAGCTGGTCAAGGAGAAAAGCGACGGGGCGATCAAGGCCCACGCGACGCCTGCGCCCGCCGCCGCCGAGGTTGCCGCTCCTGTCGGAGCCCCGGTCGTCGCCGCCCTGCATCCGTAAGAGTTTTCCGACCGTTTTTAATTACTCCCACTATCCGCTAGACCACCATGTCAGCTACTACTGCCCTCGCCGTCGATTTTCCCCACGTTGAGCACGCCTCGCACGGCGAGCATCAACCCGCCGGTTTCGTCCGAACTTACATTTGGACGCACGATCACAAGATGATCGGCAAACAATACCTCCTCGCCAGCATGTTTTTCGGGGCGATCTCGGGTCTGCTGGCGATGGCCATGCGTTGGCAGCTCGGTTTTCCCGGCAAGCCGATGCCGATCATCGGGCACCTGCTCGCCTTTCAGGCTAACAGCGCCATCGTCAACGCGGACGGTTCGTTCCAGCCGGGCGGCTATAACATGCTGGTGACGATGCACGCCACGGTCATGGTCTTTTTCGTGGTCATGCCGCTGCTCATCGGCGTGTTCGGCAACTACCTGATTCCGCTCAAGATCGGCGCGCCGGACATGGCGTTCCCGTTCTTCAATGAACTGAGCTTCTGGCTGTTCGCGCTGTCGGGCATCATCCTGTTGAGCAGCTTTTTCAGCGGGGAGATCACCGGGTTCTGGCACAACCAAATCATGCACGACGGCTTGCCCCCGGATATCGGCGGCGCCCCGGCGGGTGGTTGGACGAGCTATGCGCCGCTAAGCTCGGTCGGCAAGTACAACCACACGGTTTACGGACAGTCGGCTTGGGCGCTAGGGATTTTCGTCAATGGTCTGGCGTCGATTGCCGGTGCGTTCAATTACATCACGACCATCATCAACATGCGCTGCCCCGGCATGACGATGTTCCGGTTGCCGATGACGGTCTGGTCGTTGTTCATCACCAGCATCTTGCTGCTCTTGGCGGTGCCGGTGCTCTCGGCGGCGGGTGCGATGCTCTGGCTCGACTTGAACATGGGTACGACTTTCTTCACGCCGTACGCCAACGGTCAGGCGACCGGCGGCAGCCCCCTGCTTTACCAGCATTTGTTCTGGTTCTTCGGGCACCCGGAGGTTTACATCATGATCCTGCCCGCGATGGGCATGGTCTCGGACATCATGCCAACCTTTGCCCGCAAGCCGCTGTTTGGCTACCGCGCGATGATTTTTTCCATCGTCGGCATCGGTTTCTTGGGCTTCATCGTTTGGGGGCATCACATGTTCGTTTCGGGCATGAACCTCGTGCTTTCGGCGACGTTCTCGCTCTCAACAATGGTGATCGCGGTGCCTTCGGCCATCAAGGTGTTCAACTGGATGGGCACGATCTGGAAAGGTTCCATTCAATTCACGACCTCGATGTGCTTTTGCCTGGCGTTCGTGTCGATGTTCGTCATCGGCGGCCTGAGCGGCATATTCATGGCTTCGACGCCGGTGGACCTGTTCATCCACCACACGTACTTCATCGTAGCGCATTTCCATTACGTGCTCTTCGGCGGCAGCTTGTTCGCCATCCAAGCGGCGATCTACTTCTGGTTTCCGAAGATGTTCGGTCGCATGATGAGCGAGAAGGTCGGCATGTGGAACTTCTGGCTGATGTTCATCTTCTTCAATCTGACGTTCTTCCCGATGCACACGATGGGCTTGGCGGGCATGATGCGCCGCATCGCCGATCCGACCCAGTACCAGCATCTGCGTAACCTCCAGCCGTTGCAGAAGTTCATTTCGATCAGCGCGTTCGGTCTCGGGGCCTCGTTCCTGGTGTTCTGGTGGAATTTCTTCTACAGCATGTACCGCGGCGAAAAGGCCACGGACAACCCCTGGCGGGCGAACTCTCTAGAGTGGACGCTGCCCTCGCCGGTGACCTTACACGGCAACTTCGAGCAGGTGCCGCGCGTGTACCACGGGCCTTACGAATACAGCGTGCCTGGCCTGGAGCAGGATTACATCATGCAGACCACCCCGATGCGCGATCTCCCGCAGGTCACGCACTAGAAAGCGAATCCATGTACAACGCGCCACGCGGCACGGTCAGCGGAACGGGCGATGGGCTGGCCTTGAACGCAGGCAACGCCGCCAATGTCGCCTTGCATGCCGGGCGCCCAGCGCAAAACGGGCATTCGCCGTGGTTGCACCGCTACACGGTTTTCCTGGCGTTGAGCATCTTGGTGCTGATTTGCAGCGGTGGGATGGTCACGAGCAAAAACGCGGGTTTGGCGGTGCCTGATTGGCCGAATTCGTACGGCTACAACATGTTCGCCTTTCCGGTGTCGCGTTGGGTCGGAGCCGTGATGCTGGAACACACGCACCGCCTGGCCGCCACGGTGGTGGGAACCCTCACCATCGGCTTGACGGTCTGGATCGCTTGGAAAGAGCCGCGCCGCTGGGTGCGCACCCTCGGGTACGCGGCGCTGGCGCTGGTGATCGTCCAGGGATTGCTGGGCGGCCTGCGCGTCCGGTTGGTGGCGGATTGGATCGGCATCTTTCACGGCTGTGTGGCGCAGGCATTTCTGGCGCTGGTCAGCGTGATCGCGCTGGTGACCTCCCGGTGGTGGCTGGCTCTCGGCGCACCGAACCTTCGGCGGCCTGATCCGGCGGTGCTGGCGGGTTTCGGGAAGAAATTGTTGGTCGTTGCGCTGCTCATCTACACGCAGTTGGCGCTGGGCGCGGCGATGCGGCACGCCCATGCCGGGTTGTCGATTCCCGACTTTCCCAAGGTCTATGGCCACTGGTGGCCGCAGGTTCACAAGGCTGATTTACCCGTCTTGAACCACCAGCGAACCGAAGCGTTGCACCAACCGCCGACCACGCTGGCGCAGGTTCATTTGCAGATGACCCATCGCATCGTGGCGATCTTCCTCATTCTGCCGAGCGTTTTAGCGGTGGCGGCGGCTGCCTGGCGGCGGCGGAACATCTTGCCTGACTCCCTGCGCTGGCTTGCCACCGTGGGCAGCGTATTGGTGCTCACCCAGGTGACGCTGGGCATATTCACGATCTGGACGAACAAGGCGGCGGACATCGCCACGGCACATGTCGCGGTCGGGGCCAGCTTGCTAGTGTGGTCGGTGCTGACGTGCGTGGCCTTGCAACGGTGGCGCACCGGGGACGGCAACCCGGCATTGAATATGTCGCCTAAACGACGGAGCACGCCGCAGCCGGTGGAGGCGTTCGCCTGATGAAACCCGCCGTACTCCTCGACCCGGACGCACTGGACGCGGCGACGGACGCGCCATCCCGTGCTCGGGCGGATGCCCGGCCCAGCCTGTGGGCAGATCTCTGCGAGCTGACCAAGGCGCGGCTCACTTCGCTGGTGCTCGTCACCACGCTGGCCGGTTTTTATCTCGGCTGGGATGGTCCGATGGATTTTCTGCGGCTGTTCAACGCGATGTTGGGGACGGCGCTGGTCGCGGCGGGTGCCGGGGCGCTCAACCAATTGATCGAACGCGGGCCGGACGCCCTGATGGACCGCACCCGCGAGCGTCCATTGCCGGCAGGCCGTCTGAAACCGGACACCGCTTTGCTTATCGGTTTCGGGCTGACGGCGGGCGGACTGCTCTACTTGTTTTTCTTGGTCAACACGCTCAGCAGCGCGCTGGCGGCTTTGACGATGGCCAGCTACGTCTTCGTTTACACGCCGCTCAAGCGGGTGACGAGTCTCAACACCCTGGTCGGCGCGGTGCCCGGCGCGCTGCCGCCGGTGATCGGCTGGGCAGCGGCCAAGGGGACGGTCGGCGCGGAAGCGGGCGCGCTGTTTGCGATCCTGTTTTGCTGGCAGATGCCGCACTTTCTGGCCATTGCGTGGATGTATCGCGAGGATTATGCCCGGGGCGGGTTCGTGATGCTGACCCACCAGGACGAGCACGGCGGCGCGACGGGTCGGCAGGCGGTCAACTACTCGTTCGCGTTGCTGCTGGTGAGTCTGACTCCGAGCCTGCTCGGCATCGCCGGGCGGGAGTATTTTCTCGGGTCGTTCCTGCTGGGCGCGGGGATGGTGTACTGCGCGGCGCGGATGCAACTCGCGCCGGGACGCATCAATGCGCGGCAGCTTTTTTTCGCGTCGATCATCTACCTGCCTTTGCTCCTCGCGCTGCTGGCTTGGGACAAGCTGCCGCCGCTGCCGTTTTCGCTGATTCCGTTGCGATGAGAGTCGAGGCTGCTACCCGCCGCGCGAACCGCTGGCTTTTTGTCGGGCTGGTGGCGTTTGCCTTCTTGCTGTGCGCGCTCGTGCTGATATGGATGCGCGCGCGCACCCACTCACAAGGAGGCAAGGTATACCCGCCGGTGACACTGCATTTATTCCGTCATCCTGAGCGCAAGCCGCAGGCCGTAGCCGAAGGACTTTCCGGCGGTCGGCAGACACCGCTGCTTGCTCACCAGCAATCGGAAGGTTCTTCGGCTCCATTTCGCACCGCTCAGGATGACGAAGAGACGAAAATCGCATGTTGAGATTGCCCCCATCGTCCAATTAGTTTTACCATCTAAGTTTGCCGCCCGATTTTATGAGCACCGCTGCCACCACCGAATCCGCGTCGCTGCCACCGGTCAACCTGACCAAGTTCGGCATGATCACTTTTCTGGCGTCCGAAGCCATGCTCTTCGCGGGCCTCATCAGCGCATACCTGATCTCGTGGATCAGTCGCGGCCACGCCTACCAGCCGGAATGGCTCAAGGAAGAGCATTTCGCGTGGCCGCTGTTGATGACCAGCATCAACACCGTTTTCCTGCTGTCGAGCAGCGCCACGCTGTACGTCGGGGAAAAATTGGTCGTCAAAGGCAAGTCGCCGACGCTCTGGCTGTTGCTGACCACGATTTTGGGAGCGGTGTTTGTCAGCATTCAGTACGTCGAGTGGACGCACCTCTACCGCGAACACGTCTGGTTCAACACTGGCGGGACGTACACTTCCAATTTTTTCACGGTAACGGGTTTCCACGGCCTCCACGTCTCCATCGGCGTGATCTTCCTGGCGATTACCACCTTGATGGCGGCGTTAGGCCGCTTCACGCCGCACCGGCACGATTTCATGACCTGCGTGTCGCTTTACTGGCACTTCGTCGACGTGGTGTGGATCGTGGTGTTTTTCATTTTTTACATCCTGCCGCCCATCCTGGACAGATTTCTCAAGTGATGTCTGCTGCCGATACGCCGCTGACCCCGCCGGTCGCCGCCCCACTCAGCCGCACGTTGCAATGGGTGGTGTGGGCGGCGCTGGGCCTGGTGGTCGCGCTGATCACCGTGACGTTCGTGCGCCAGCACTGGCGCGGGATGGAGCAACGCTCGGTGAGCCGCCTGGATCATTTTCGCACGGTGCCTCCGTTCACCCTGACCGAACGCAGTGGGCAACCGTTCGACTCGGCGGCGCTCAAGGGCAAAGTCTGGCTGGCGAATTTCTTCTTCACGGCCTGCCCCGGCCCGTGCCTGAAGATGAACGCACGGATGCAGGAATTGCAGGAATCGCTCCTGCGCGACCACGCCGACGTGCGGCTCGTGTCGTTCAGCATCGCGCCGGAAATGGACACGCCCGCGGTGCTGCGCAAGTACGCGCAGAAGTTTCACGCCTCACCCGATAAATGGTCGTTCCTGACCGGCGAACACGACACGATTTACGGTCTCGCGCGAAATGCCTTCATGTTGCCGACCATCGACAACCAGGGCAAGGAACACCCTGCCGACGAGGGCGATTTCATCCACAGCGAAAAGATCGCGCTCGTGGACCGGCAGGGTGTGGTGCGTAAGTATTTCGACAGCACGAACCCGGAGATTTTGCAGCAGATTCTCACGGCGGTGGGCGATTTGCTGCGCGAACAGCCTGACGCCGCCGCCAAGGATACCAAAGCCGGCGTCACGTTGAAGACCGGCGCTTGAAACCGGACGCGGTTCGTGCGACGAATACTCCAGTATGAATACCCTGACGAATCTCCGGCGGCGGGCTGCCTACGGTCTGGCCGTGGCGTTGGTGATGGCGTGCCGGGTGGCCGAGGCTTGTCCCGGTTGTAAGCAGGCGGTCGGAGGCGACGGAGCGGGCGGGTCGCGCCAGATCAACAACCAGGCAATCGGCTACGCGGTGAGCATCGGTCTCATGCTGTTCATGATCGCGGCTGCGTTGAGTACGCTGGGCTATTTCATGTACCGCAATTGCCAGCTGATCGCGGCACGGCAGCAGTCGGCGTTGGAGGCGTGAGCAGCCTGTTGTGTCGCAGGCAGGGGCGGATCTTCGGTCCGGTCTCTGGAATTTCGTCATGTGCCGCCGGAACCAGAAAAACTGGGGGCCGGCTCAAAGAGCCATCGTTATTAGTCTTTTTTTGATTCCTGTTCCCTGTTTTCCTTGGCGATCTTCATGAAAATCGTTGTTCTCGACGGCTACACGCTCAACCCTGGCGACCTGACCTGGCAGCCCCTCCTCGATCTCGGCACCGGCCAGATCTACGAGCGCACACCGCCGACGGAAACCGTGGCGCGGGCCACCGGCGCAGAAATCGTGTTGACCAACAAGGTGATCCTCGACCGGGAAACCCTGTCGCGGTTGCCTGACCTCAAATACATCGGCGTGCTGGCGACCGGGATCAACGTGGTGGACGTGGCCGCCGCCAAAGAGCGCGGCGTCGTCGTGACCAACGTGCCCGCGTACAGCACGGCGTCGGTCGTGCAGCTGACCTTTGCGCTGCTGCTCGAACTGACCCATCAGGTCGGCCACCACGCGGGCAGCGTGCGGGGCGGCGGCTGGGTGAAATCCAAGGATTTCGCCTACTGGGATTTTCCGTTGGTTGAGCTGGCCGGGCTGACGATGGGACTGGTGGGCTTCGGCGCCATCGCGCAGGGCGTGGCGCGGGCGGCGCAGGCGTTCGGGATGAACGTCATCGCCACGCGGCGCGGGGACCGTCCTTCAGAGGTGCCGGGGGTCGAAATGGTAGACATGGAAACGTTGTTTCGCCGCAGCGACGTGTTGAGCGTGCATTGCCCGCTCACTCCCGAGACGACCGGACTGGTGAACGCCGCCCGGCTGGGGTTGATGAAGAAAAGCGCCTACGTGCTCAACACGAGCCGGGGGCCGGTGATCCACGAGGCAGACCTCGCGGACGCCCTCAACGCGGGCGCCATCGCCGGGGCCGGGCTGGACGTGTTGTCCACCGAGCCGCCGAAAGCGGAGAATCCGCTCTTGGGCGCGAAGCATTGTTTCATCACGCCGCACATCGCCTGGGCGTCGCGCGCGGCGCGGACCCGGCTGCTGGGGGTGGTAGTGGCGAACGTTCAGGCGTTTATGGATGGCAAGCCGCAAAACGTGGTCGGGTAGACGTTTTCCCGGACGCCGTAACGTGCGGATCGGGACGGTCGCCCGACAAGCGGAGGGGGTGACAATTCGCTGCTTTGCGACTATCTTCCCTCCCCGCACCATCCCATGATCCTGAAAGCTTTCTTTCGCCGATTGCCCGGCGTGTTGTGTTTGCTCGCCCTGCTGGTTCCGCTCGCCGCACGGGCAGAACTCAGGGAAGACGACTTCAAGCAGTGGTCCCTCCTGGCCGTGCAGGACGAGGGACGAATCAAGCCCCTCGACACCTTCGCACGCGAAACGCTGCTGCGGCTGACGGGCGGCAGTTTCCTGGGTATGGCCGTTTACAAGGACGCCCGGGGCAAGGTCTGGCAGCCGGGCGATTTTCTGCTCTCGGTGCTCATCAGCGATCCGGCGATCCGGGATTGGAAAAAAGAGCCGCTGGTGCTCGTCGCCTACCGTCCGCTGATCCAGAAACTCGGCCTCGACGCCACCCGCAAGCGATTCTCCTTTGACGAACTCACCACGTCGCCCGCGCTCGAAGCGATGGGGCGCGACATCCGCGCCCTGCGCCAGCGCGAGGCCGACCCGCAACTCAGCCGTGAGCAGCAGGAAGTGGAAAGCATCAACGGACGGTTGCTGTTGTTCAAGACCTTGCTGGGCGGCGAGGCGTTTCTCATCGTGCCGCGTCCGCCGACGGCTCCGACTTCCGTGCCGACCGCCGAAGCCGGGGCCACCGCTGCTCGCCGCACCGCGTGGCTGACCCCTTCCGACGAGGCGAAGGCGGCCTACGGCCCGGAGCGCATGGCACCGGCGGACGCCGCGCTCGGGGAGACGCTCCGCGCGTACAACGCGGGCGACGGTTATCAATTCAGCCTGCGCGCCCGGGAACTGCGCGGCGCTTTGCGCACGCTCAACCCGGCGCTCTATCCCGCCGATGGCGCCCTTGAGCGTGAACGCGCGTACAATCACCTGGGGGCATTTCCGTGGGCGTCGTTTCTCTACGGCGCGGGCGCGGTGTGCCTGCTAATCGCCGCCGGTGGCCGCTGGCGCGCGTTGCAGTGGACGGGCCTGGGGATCGGTTTCGCGGGGTTGGTGCTGCACGGGGTCGGCATCGCGCTGCGCAGCATGGTGGCGGGCCGTCCGCCGGTGACCAACATGTACGAGTCGATGATCTGGGTGGCCTTCGTAGTGACCGCGCTCGGATACATCTTTTTCGCGCTTTACCGGGGGACGACGTACCTGCTCGCCGCCCTGCCCGTGGGCTGTCTGTTACTTCTGCTGGTGCAGCAGTTGCCCGTCGCCGTGCCGGGGACCATCGAGCCGCTGCGCCCGGTGTTGCGGGATAACTTCTGGCTGACGACGCATGTGCTCACCGAAACGGCCAGCTACGGTGCGTTCGCCTTGGCGATGGCCTTCGGGCACATCCTGCTCACGCGCTACATCGTCAACCCGGCGGCGGCGCGAGGGGAAAGCGTGTTGCACTTCTGGCTCTACCGGGTCATGCAGGTGGGCATCCTGCTGATCACCGTGGGCACCATCCTGGGAGCGGTCTGGGCAAACTACTCGTGGGGCCGCTATTGGGGCTGGGATCCGAAGGAAACCTGGGCGTTGATCACCCTCTTATGCTACATCGTGGCGGTGCACGGGCGGATCGGAGGCTGGTGGGGGCAGTTCGGTTTGGCGGTGGCGAGCGTCGTTTGCTTCGGCGCGGTGATCATGGCGTGGTACGGGGTCAACTTCGTGCTGGGCAAGGGGTTGCACTCCTACGGACGCGGGGTGGGCGGCGAGGCCTACGTGGCGACGCTGCTGGTGCTCGACGCCGTTTTCCTAGGGGTAGCCTGCTGGCGGCACCAACAGGAAACCACCTTCCGACGGACCGCAGGCGCATCGTCCGCCGACTGATCGGTTGCCGGAGCAGTTATTTCACGTCCCGCGTCAGCGCGTTGATCTGCGCCGCGAACTGCGGGTGCGTCCTCAACAATTCCGCCCGGCTGGCCAGGTGGAAATCGCCGTACTCGAACCCCGGTGAAACCGTCGTCCCGAAGAACGTGTAAGCATCCGGACCGGCCGATTCGACGGGCCGCGAGCCCTGCCAGACGCCGTGCGGGATCATCACCTGCGGACGCTCGCCCTTGAACACGTCCGGACCGAGAATCCGCGTTTCGCCGTGTCCATCGGGAAACAGGAGCAGCATCTCCATCGCGCTGCCGCCGTACCAGTGATACACCTCGTCGGTTTCCAGCCGGTGCAGCGACGAAAAACCCTCGCGCGTTTCCAGGGCGTAGATGGCCGTGCCGGTCGAGTGATCCACTCCGTAGCGCGAGGGGAGCGCGGCAGCCTTAACCGTCTCGCCGCTGCGGTAGGTCTGGACAAACCAGCAGCCCTCGTCCGGGATTTTCTCCATCTTGAAAAGCTCGATCAACCGGGCGGCGGCAGCCGGCGGCCCGGCGGAACGCGCCGACAGCGGAACGAGCAACCACAACAAGACGAGGAGGCTGGAAAGGGTGCGCATGAGGTGAGGAACGTTACCCGTTGGCCGCGACGCCGACGATAGAAATCCGGTGTTTGTCGGCGAGCCGGATGATCTCGTCCTTTTCGAGCAGCAAAGTTTTGCCTGCCTCGACCGCCACCGCCGCCAGGCGCGCCTCGGCGGCGGCTTCCAGCGTGCGCGGGCCGACCACCGGCACGTCGAAACGCAGATCCTGGTTCGGCTTGGACACCTTGCCTAGGGTCGCCCCGCCGCGTCCGCCCGCCAGCGCGCCGCCCCGGCGGATGGCGGCGTCCGTGCCCTCGAACGCCTCGACCGCCAGCACCGTGCCGTGGCGCACCACGACCGACTGGCCGATGTCCAGCGCGCTGATTTGTTTGGCCGTGCGCAGGGCGAATTCGACATCGAGCAGCACGCGCCTGCCCGGCACGGGACCGGCGAGATGGCCGGGCGTAGCGAGCAGGTGTTCGAGGTAGGTGGTCGCGGGCAGGAGGGTCACGCCGGAGCGGGTCATCTCGTCGGCGACCGCGCCGAAGAGACTCGCGGCGTTGCGTTCGCGCAGGCGTCCGAGCAGCAGCAGCGCCTTGAAGTCGGGCCGCAGGTCGAAGAGGTTTTTCGGCGCGATCTGCCCGGCCATGATCGCGCGGGGGACGGCGTGTTTCCGGAAGAACGCGAGCATTCGCCCGAGCTGACCGACGCGCATCCAAGCGATCTCGTCGACCAGCGCGGCGAGCGCGGGATCGGTCTCATGCTCGAACGCGGCCACGACGAGGCGCGCCACCCCGGCGGCGCGGGCGGCGCGGGCGAGCACGAGCGGGTAGTTGCCGCTGCCGGCGACGATGCCGAGGGTCGGGTTCAATGTTTGGCGGACTTTTTGCCCTTCACCTTGGAGCGGGCCTGCGCGAGGAACGTGCGCATCTCCGCCTCGCGCCCCTGGTAAATTGCCACGAACCCGATCTGCCCGCGCATCTGGACAGCGGCGGACCAATCATCGCCGCGGAGGAATTTCCAGTGGCCGGGCGGCTGCACGTTTACGCCCTGCTGGTCCGCCCGGAAGACGAGAAACGTCATGCGGTGCTCCTTCACCTGCACCTGCGCGACGAATTTTTCGTTCTTCGCAAACACCCGGTAGCCCGTGGCCATTTCGCGGTCGAACAGGGGCGGCACGGAGTAATCTTCCAGACCGTACTGGAGAAACAGCGTGTCGCCCAGGCGTCCGCATTCGGTATTGAGCGGCTCGATGTGGTCGGCCCCGGCGCCGGTGCGGGTGGATTCGATCATCTGGCGAACGGTGTCGTCGCCGGTAAAACCGGTGTGGTGTTCGTAGATGGCCATCCCCGCCCAGGCCGCCAGGAACAGACCGGCCAGCCCGACCGCCAGGGCGACCGGCTGCCACACCAGACTACGCCAGGAAAGCCCGCGCGACCGGGTGGCGCGCTGTCGGCCAAGCACGATGTCCGCGTCGAACCCCGCCGGGAGCGGCAGAGCTTGGACGAGCGCCGCCATGGGGCCGTCGAACTCGGCCTGGAGCGCAAACGCTTCCTGAAGCCGGGGATCGGCGTCCATGCGGTGAATCGCCTCGCGCAAGCGGCGGTCACCCTGGTCGGTGCCGTCGGGTCGGCAGCACGCCAGGCGGATGCGTTGCTTGTCGGTGGGGGGAGGGGCGGACACGGGGGGAAAGGATGAAGGATGAAGGATGAAGGCGGAAGGCAGAAGGCGGAAAGCAGGAGGGAATAGCCAGGGCGGGAATGAATCTATTCATCCTTCATCCTTCATCCTTCATCCTCTCTTCAGGCGGCGACCTTTTGGCGTTGGAGCAGCGCGCGGCTGCGGGTGAGCAGGGTGCCCAGATCGTCCGGCTTGATTTCCAGAATCTCGGCGAGTTCCGCCGGGGTGAAGAGGTAGAGGTAAAAGAGAATCGCCGCGCCGCGCTCCGCCTCGGGCAGGCCGCCGAAAAGCAGGGCAAGCTGTTGCGACGAATCGCTGGTGGCGTCCATAGTGGGTACGCTGGCATCGGGCGGCAAAAACGACGCTTCCGTGGTGTCCGGCACCGGCCCGGCGACGGTGTGCGGGCGCCGGCACAACGTACGGGCCTGCGTGAAGAGCCAGCGCCGGACGTGCCACGGGTTGCGCAGGTCGCCCACATCTTCGCGTTGGGCTTCCTCGACCGTGCCCTGGAGCACCTCGGCGGCGGCGGCGGCGCTGCCCGTCATCAGAAAGGCAAAGCGATACACCGACGGCAGGTGTTCCCGGTAGGGTAGTGGCTCGGGCGTATCCCTCACGGGTCACAGCATAAAACGGGATTTCGTCCCGGCTCAAGCGTGGATTTCGTTTCTGGAGGCCAGCCAGGCCGCGTTTGACTTGGAACCGATTAATCCTAAGCTGGGAGGTCCGATTTCCGCCCGCGTGCAACCCGTGAAAAACATCCTTTTCGTCTGCACCGGCAACATCTGCCGCAGCCCGATGGCCGAGGGTCTCTTCCGGCAGTTGGTCGCGGACCGGGGGGACGTGCAGGTCGCCAGCGCCGGGGTCAACGCCTCGTACGGCCAGCCGCCGAGCACCTATGCCGTCGAGGCGCTGGCCGACCTCGGGATCGACATCTCCGACCAACGCTCCCAGCCGCTCACCGCCCGGCTCGTCGAAGACGCCGACCTGATTTTCACCATGACGCGCGGGCATCTCGACGCGCTCGAAGCGTCCTTTCCCGAGGCCGCCGACAAGGCGTTTCTCGTGCGCGAATTCGACCCCGCCGTCCAGGCGGGCGATCTCGACGTGCCCGACCCCATCGGCCAGAGCCGCGCCGTGTATTTCCGCTGCCGCGACGCGCTTCGCAAAACGCTGCCCAGTCTCCTTGCCCTGCTCGAACCCGCCGACGCTGCCACCGTCAAAACTACCTCTGCTTCCACGACCATGCAATCCACGCCCTCGTCCCATCATCCCACCCTCGCCGAGACCGATCCCGATATCTTCGCGGCGATCCAGCACGAGGAACGCCGCCAGAGCGAGAACATCGAACTCATCGCCAGCGAGAATTTCACCAGCCGGGCGGTGCGCGAGGCCCAGGGCAGCGACCAACAAGTACGCGGAGGGCTATCCCGGCAAGCGCTGGTACGGCGGCTGCGAATACGCCGACGTGGTCGAGCAACTGGCCATCGACCGGGCGAAGCAGCTTTTCGGCGCGGAACACGCCAACGTCCAGCCCCACAGCGGCGCGCAGGCCAACATGGCGGTGTATTTTTCGGTCCTCCAGCCCGGCGATAAAATCCTGACGATGGACCTGTCGCACGGCGGGCATCTGACGCACGGCAACAAGGCGAATTTCTCCGGGCGGTTCTACGACGTGGTGCATTACGGCGTGGCGCAGCACGACGAGCGCATCGACTACGAGGCGTTTGCCAAGCAGGCGCTGCTGGAAAGGCCGAAGATGATCACGGTCGGCGCGTCGGCGTATTCGCGCACGCTGGATTTCCAGCGGATGCGCGAGATCGCCGACAGCGTGGGCGCGCTGCTGTTCGCCGACATGGCGCACATCAGCGGGTTGGTCGCCGGCGGGCAGCATCCCAGCCCGGTGCCGCACGCGCATTTTGTCACGACCACGACGCACAAGAGCCTGCGCGGACCGCGCGGAGGCATCATCCTGTGCAAGGAACCCTTCGCCAAGGGGGTAGACTCGCAGGTGTTCCCCGGCATCCAGGGCGGGCCGCTGATGCATGTCGTCGCGGCGAAGGCGGTGTGTTTTCACGAGGCGCTCCAGCCGGGATTCGCGGCATATCAGCGGCAGATCGTGGTCAACGCCAAAGCGATGGCCGCGCGACTGGCGCACAACGGTTACCGGATCGTCAGCGGCGGCACGGACAACCACCTCATGCTGATCGATCTGCGCCCGCAGGGACTGACCGGCAAGGACGCACAGGAAACGCTCGACCAGGCGGCGATCACCGTGAACAAGAACGCGATTCCGTTCGACACGGTGAGCGTGTTCAAGGCGGGCGGCATCCGGGTGGGCACCCCGGCGGTGACGACGCGCGGCATGAAGGAAGAGGAAATGATGGAAATCGCCGACCTCATCCACGAAGCCTTGCAGGGCCGTGGCAACCCGGACGCGCTCAAGAGAGTACGGGAGTCCGTGGTGGCGTTGACGCGGCAGTATCCGCTGCCGTGAGGCCCGGGCTGCTGATTCCTTACGGCATATTGCGATGGCGTGTAGACCCCGCGGGGGCAGCGCGCGTTTTCGCGGCTGCCTGGACGTAACGGGCGCTGATGATCGCGCCGGTCAGACCCGGGAAACGCGGGTCGATCTCCCCGCAACGGGAGGTGTTTTGCATCTCGACTCCCCGGCGTTGCCCCGAAAGCCTCCCGCGCACACGCAAGGGCGGCATCCGCTTCGATGTCTGACGCTACCAACACGCACAAAATTATGGGAATGTTCTCCAATCTGCTGGGCAAAATCTTTGCTCATGCTTCCACGCCGACCACGCAAGCCACCGCTCCCGCCAGCGCCCCCGCGTCAGCTCCGGCGGCCACCACTCCGGCGGCGGGCAGCACGGCCACGCCCGCAGCGGCACCGGCGGCCCCTCCTGCCACCAACGCTCCCGCGGCGGCCCCGCAGGCGGTGGACGTGACGGCGATCCTCAACGGCCTGGCCGCAAAGAACTCCGAGGAGTTGGATTGGAAGAAATCCATCGTCGACCTGCTCAAGCTGCTGGACATGGACAGCAGTCTCGGCGCGCGGAAAGAATTGGCGGCGGACCTGGGGTATTCCGGGGACGCAAGCGATTCCGCCACGCTGAACCTGTGGCTGCACAAAGAAGTCATGAAAAAGCTCGCGGAAAACGGCGGCAAAGTGCCCGCCGAGTTGTTAAAATAGCGTCGACCAAATTCTTCCAAGCAAGTCAGAGTAGTGCTCAAGGGTGTCAGCCGCGCCAGCGGCATTGCGCTGGCCGGTTTTGCCGGGGGAGCGCATCATCGCCGCCGCGATCAAGCACTACGGGCGTCTGGACATTCTGGTCAATCATTCCGGCGTGTACGAGTTCTCGGCCATCGAGGCGATCACCGAGGAACAGTTCCACCAGAGCTTAAACGTCAACGTGCTCGGGAGAAGCTCGTTGCCAGCGGCGGCCCGTAAGCGGGTATTGCCGCAATGGAACCAATAGACCTCCGGCAAAAGTTCGCCATGCAGGGAGCGCCGCCCGACCCGGCCAGTATCGTGAGCGTCAGCACGGAGTGCGGGATCGAATACGTGCCGCCGTTGATCCCGGCTTGATTCGCGGTAGCCTGCGGGAAGCATCCCACCGGCTGCCGGAGGCCGATTCCGTTGCCACTTACCCATGCAAACCGCGAGCAATCCCTTACGCGAGGGCCCTTCCAGCCGTCCGCAACCCAAACCTTGCGCCCTGGTCATCTTCGGCGCGACGGGCGACCTGACCCACCGCAAACTGGTGCCCGCCCTGTATAACCTGGCGGCGGACGGCGACCTGCCGCCGGGCAGCGTCATCATCGGTTTCGCCCGGCGCGATAAATCGGACGACGTGTTCCGCCAGGAAATGGAGGAAGCGACGAAGAGATTCTCGCGCCAACCCGTGCAGCAGGAGCTCTGGGACCATTTCGCGCAGACGCTTTTTTATCACCGCAGCGAGTTCGACAAGGACGAGGGTTACGACGCGCTCAAGGCGCGCATCGACCAGCTCGACCAGGAGCACAACCTCGGCGGGCGGCGCATGTTTTACCTCGCGGCGGGGCCGGAGCAGTTCGAGCCGATCATTTCGCGGCTCAAGAACAGCGGCCTGAACGCACCGGGCGCGGACGGCGGCTGGTCGCGCGTGGTGGTAGAAAAACCCTTCGGCACGGATCTCGCCAGCGCGCGGCACCTCAACGAGGTGGTCAGCGGCGCGTTCCCCGAGTCGAGCACGTACCGCATCGACCATTTTCTCGGCAAGGAGACCGCGCAGAACATTATGGTCCTGCGCTTTGCCAACGCGATTTTCGAACCGATCTGGAACAGCCGCTACATCGACCACATCGAGATCACGGCGGCGGAAACGCTCGGCGTCGAGGGGCGCGCGGGTTACTACGAGACGAGCGGGGCGCTGCGCGACATGGTGCAAAACCATCTCATTCAGCTCCTGACCCTCGTGTGCATGGAACCGCCGACCGACCTCGGCGCGGACAGCGTGCGGGGCGAAAAGGTGAAGGTGTTGCGCTCGCTGCGGCAGTTCCAGAACGCGGATGACGTGAAGAAGCACGTCGTGCGGGGGCAGTACGCGGCGGGAGCGATCAATGGGCAGTCCGTCCCGGCGTACCGCACGGAGCCCAACGTCAAGCCGGGGTCGATGACCGAGACGTTCGTGGCGATGCGCGTGCTGATCGACAACTGGCGTTGGTCGGGTGTGCCGATCTACGTGCGCGTGGGCAAGCGGCTGCCGAAGAACGGCGCGGAAATCAGCGTGTTCTTCAAGCAGGCTCCGAGCGTGCTCTTTAACCAGCAGGCCCCCGGCAGCGACGAGGTCGGCGCGAACAACGTGCTCGTGATCCGCATCCAGCCCGACGAAGGCGTCAGCCTGCGGATGCAGAGCAAGCTGCCCGGCGCGGCGTTGCGGGTGGAGCCCGTGAAGATGGATTTCCAGTACGGCGCGAGTTTCGGCAAGGCCAGCCCGGAGGCCTACGAACGGCTGTTGCACGACGCCATGAGCGGCGACCCGACGCTGTTTGCCCGGCGCGACGAGGTGGAGGAAGCGTGGCAGTTCGTGGATGTGATCGAGCAGAGTTGGCACGGCACGACGGACGGCACCGCCACCGCGAACGGCAAGCCTGCGGATGCGCCGGAGCTATACGAATATGCCGCCGGGAGCTGGGGGCCGAAGGAAGCCGACGACTTGCCCGAGCAGGACGGTCGCAAGTGGCGGCGGTTTTAATAAAGTGGAAACCTATGTCTACTCTGAAGTCCTTTGGTGCCACCCTCATACCGCTCGTCCATCTTGTCACGAGTTGTACCAGTACCGATGATGTCGCTTCCTCGAAATACCCGTCTAACCAAGAGCCGACCCGTCCTTACGAAGTCATCGCTATTGAAGAATCGGTTGCTGCCACGATCTTCGATTCACCGGAAAAACTAATGCAGCGGGTGCGAGAGAAAGCCGCCGCCGTTGCGGATGCAGTGATCTTCAGCAGCACCGGAAAATGGTCGGGAGTGCCGGGTGCCCCGGGGCGTGCCACGGGGCGTGCCACGGCGCGAGCCATTAAATGGCAGCACTAAAATGTTCTTCTTTTCGCAGCCTCAACTCTATGAACAGACCAACCAAAGTCGAAGCACTTCCCGGTTTTCGTCTTCACCTTGTCTATCCAGACGGCAAGGAGGGTACGATTGACCTGTCCGGTGACGTTGGGCGAGGCGTATTCACCGCCCTGGCAGATGAAGCCTTCTTCCGGACCGTTCACCTCGGACAATTCGGACAAATCGCGTGGTCGGAAGACATAGAGATCTGCCCGGACTCTGCCTACGAGGATATCATTCGCCAATCGAAGAGCGACACCATTCATGCCTGAGGTCAGCCGCTTTTATGGCATCACGATTCGGTTCTATTACCGCGATCATCCACCTACTCATTTCCACGCCTTCTACGCAGAGTACGAAGCACTCATCGAGATTGATTCCGGAGTGATTCACGAAGGATACTTGCCAAAGACCGCTTACGACCTCGTTAACCGCTGGCGCAACCTGCATCTGCAAGAACTCCGCGACAACTGGAGCCGTGCCCGCCAGCAGCGCCCGCTTTTGCCGATTGCTCCGCTTGAATAAACCGTGTCCGCATCAACTTCAGGTCATGCTCACCGAAACCACCCTTGAACAACCCTTCTTCGCCCAGGGCATTCCGGTCGAAGTCGGCAATATCCAGCGCGAACTCAAGAAGCTCTGGCAGGACAGCCACGAGACGGCCACGCGGGCGTCGCGGCTCAACCTCGTCATCTTCAGCACGGCGGAACAATCGCTGCGGGCGAACACGGCGCTGGTCGAACAGGTCGCCAAACAGCACGCCCTGCGCGCCCTGCTCATCGCGTCCAAGCCGCAGACGAACGAAACCCGCGTGCGGGCCTGGGTGAACGCCCATTGCCAGATTTCCAGGAGCGGCCAGAAACAACGCTGCTCCGAGCAAATCGCCATCCAATTGGAAGGCGAGGCCCGCACGTCGGGTCTCGTGCCGAACCTCGTGTTTTCCCATCTCGACAGCGATCTGCCGCTGTATTTCTGGCGGCAGGGGCACTTCTCCAGTTCGCCTAGCGAGCACCTCATGGCGTGGGTGGATTGCCTCATTTACGACAGCGCCGACTGGCCCGAGCCGGGCGGCCAGTTTGCCATCGTCAAAAAACTCGCGGCCGACGCCAACCTCGAACACGGCCTCGCCGACCTGAACTGGACCCGACTCAAGGGGCTGCGCGCGGCGATTGCGCAGTTCTTCGATGCCCCGGATGCGCAGGCAGCCCTCGGGAGCCTCGACGCGCTCGAAATTACCCACGCTCCCGGCGCGCGCACGCAGGCGCTCCTGTTGGCGGGTTGGCTCGGGGTGCAACTTGGCTGGGAGGTTTCCGGCGGGTCGCCCTGGCAATCGGCGGGATTTCGCGCGGCGGGGGGGCGACCGGTCGCGGTGACGTTTCAGGAGCAAGCGGGGCCGGGGATCGGCAAGGTGGTGCTGCGGGCGTCGGAAGGCGGGAATTTCGTCGTCAGCCGCGAGACACGGTCCGAATTCTTCAGTACCTGCGCCCATTGTGGCACGGAGGGACGCGAGCACAACCAGTTGCTGCCGGTTGGACCGGCAACCTTGGCGGAGTTGGTCAGCGACGAGTTGGT
>CAXUHC010000038.1:0-21716 GCA_964250705.1 uncultured Chthoniobacterales bacterium
GCCTACGCCTGCGCCTACCAACGGCTACTCGGTAGGCTACGCGGTCAGCAGTCAATGGAATAACGGCTTCAACGCCGACGTGACCATCATGAACACGGGCACCAGGGCAATCAGCGGTTGGACCCTGCGGTGGAGTTTCGCCGGGAACCAGACCGTCACGAACACCTGGAATGGTAACGCAACCCAGAACGGGAAGGCAGTCAGCGTCACCAATGCCGGATGGAACCCGACGATCCCGCCGGGCGGCAGCGTCAGCTTCGGTTTCCAAGCCAGCTACAGCGGTACGAATACCAACCCGACGGCGTTCACCCTCAA
Source organism: uncultured Chthoniobacterales bacterium (assembly GCA_964250705.1). Classification (GTDB taxonomy): domain Bacteria; phylum Verrucomicrobiota; class Verrucomicrobiia; order Chthoniobacterales; family SZAS-18; genus CAHJWO01. The sequence goes on from CAXUHC010000038.1 coordinate 316, forward strand.
CTAGAGTGCGTCTCGATTGGGTAAGCCGCGCGCTTTCTGCTGCGCTGTCATCCTAAGCGCAGCCGGAGGACCTTCCGGCCTTCGGCAGACACCGCCGCCTGCCTACCGGCGGTCGGAAGGTCCTGCGGCTCTCGCTCGCGGACTCGCTGCCGCTCAGCATGACAGCGCAGCAGAAAGCGCGCGGCTTACCCAATCGGGAGATGCTCTTGTACTACTCCGTTAGTTGATTGGAGAGGATGAAGGAGCGGCAGTAAGGGCAGTCGTGCTTGGCGCTGGGCGCGAGGAGGTTTTGCAGAGCGCGCTGGATCGAGGGTAGCGTGATCAGGCCAGGCGGGGCGGAAGGCTTTTTTTCGATCGCGGCGTGGTTCGAGCGCCAGGAAGCCGAAGGCAAGCATGACCAAGGCGGCGTGGTGGTGGAAGCCGCGCCAGGAGCGGCCCACGAAGTGATCCAGACCCAGTTCTTCCTTCATCTGCTAGTAGCCCTGCTCGATCTTCCAACGCTCGCGCCACAGGCGCACCGCTTTGATCCGGGAGGCGCCCGCGGGCAGGTTGCTAAAGGCGTACTTGATCGTGCCACCGGGTTGTTCTTCGATCAGCAGCCAAAAGGGTTCCTCGTGGGCACAGTCGCCCGTCGCCCAGCCGTGGGCAGGCCATACGCGCAGCCAAGCAAAGCGGCCCGCCATCGGTCCCTTGGGGCCCTCGCGTCAGGTGACTTTGCGCAACGGCGTCCGTGCGGCCACCGCGCGCAAGCTCAAGGGTTTAGCGCAGTCCGCTTCCAAGCGGTGGCGCTGGCGAGGCCGCCCGTGGCCGCTCGGCCCTGGTGCTTGCCAGCGCGGCGCTTCGGTAAAGATGACCATTTCACCCGTCACGCCGAGCACGTAGCCGAAACCACGCTCAGCTAGTCCCTCGCGCAAGGGGCCGCTGACCCCATAGCCGCTATCACCCACGACCACTCGGCCCGGCATCACGTTCTCTGCGCGCACCGCGTCAAACAACTCCAGGGCGATCTCGCCTTTGGAGAGCGCACGGCGTTGGTCCTCGGGCACGCCCGCCTTATCCAATCGAGTAGGTGTCTCCAGCCAAACCTCCGGCAGAAACAAGCGCAGGCCCAGGGGGCACATGTCCCTGCTTGCCGACATAATGCAGGGAAACGGCGGCCTGGCAGTTAGCCCTCTTGCCCAACGCTCCGCAGTACTGGCGCTGCACGCCCACCGAGTGGCTGCCCGCCTTGGGAAAGGTCGTGTCGTCGAGCACGAAAACGCTTGTCGGGTCGGCGAAGGTCCCGGCCAGCAGGGCCCGATAGCGTTGTCCTAGCGCCCTCTCGTCCCAGGAGCTTTGACTGATGAACTGCTGCAAGCCCTGGTCGGGATCGCTGGTGCCCTGCAACGCGGTGGGCAGCGTCACCCGGCGACTGATGGGCTCGATGCTCGTGCACTCGCCATCCTGCAACAGCCCGGCGAGGTACACCCCGCACCAAGCCCGTTGACGCGGGCGGTTAAAATTCTCGGCAAAATGCGCGGCGTACTCCTCCAAACGGCGCAGCACGCCTGCGTCCAACTCCGGGGTGAAAGTCCTGTTCATGGCTGCCGCCATGAACTGTCAGGCTTTAACCCTCGTCAAGAACTAACGGAGTAGTACTAGTGCCTATCCGGTTAACCCCCTGTTTTCAGCCCCGGTAGGGGCGGCAGACCTCAGCTCGGGGCATGAGCCCCGGGAAAAACGTTCCCGGCCAAAGCCCCGGCAAAGGCGCAAGATCGTCCGCGTGGGGTTTTCGGATTGGCTCTCCGCTGTAGGGACGGCGCTCTGCCGCCGTGTCTGGACTACCGGGCGCAGACACGGCAACAGAACGCCGTCCCTACAGCGGATCATCGACCACATCTTTCCTGAAAATGCTCTAATTTCGGTGCACCAGCAGCCAGCCGAGCAAATGGAGCAGCACGTACACGAGAACCCACCACCTGAGAGGACTCCGTCCGGACTCGGGAGTGGAAATTTGCGGCGCCATCGCCGACACCCATAGCCAGAGCCACGCCCCCCAGGCACCCGCGTCTCGTGTCATCCGGCGACGCGCGCGGAAATCGGCCCGGCGGACCGCCCTGTTGCCGCGCAGAAACGCCGCCGCGCCTTTGCGCTCCTCGCGCAGATCACGACGGGCAGCGCGCCATAATTGCCGACGCTGGTCCCATTGCGTCGCGTGGCGGATGGCGAGCACATGTCCCGCCAGGGCGCGCAGATACTGGAAGGGCTGCTCGGACTTTCCGTCTCGTGCCGCGATCTCGGCGTACAGCTTCGCCGCCCTCCTGCCCGCCTCGGGGTCGTTGGACAGCGCGTCCTCGAGGGCGACCCACGCGACGTGTCGAGCCCGCGTCCGGTCCGGCGGCAGCGTCAGCGCGTGGCGGCTCACGGTCATCGCGTCGGCCACCCGGCCCACCGCGCGCAGGGCGGCCGTCAGGTTGGAGAGCATCCAGCATTCGACGCCGGGCCGTTCGCGCCAGTCCGCCATCCATTTGGCGGCTTCCTTGTAAAACCCGCAGGTCACGAGGGCATACCCCGCCTGTCCCCAGATCTCAGTCGTCGCCCGCAGGCTCGCCCGCAACCGCCGCAAGGTCTTGCGCAGCGCTTTGCCCTGCCGGTGCGTGCCGAGCATTTCGACGTACGCCACCAGGACGCGGCGCGCCGGTTCCTCCGCGAAGTTCATCCGTTCCAAGTCCGTGGCCAGTCCCTGCCATGCTCCCCGCGCCGCCCGCGAGCGCACCCAGAGCGGACCGGCTTCGGGATTCCCGCTGCCTTCCGGCAAGCGCATCGCCGCCCGCAGCACGTCAGCCGCCATGTCGTGCCAGCCGGCTTCGGCCACGGCTTCCACGCATTCCTGCAACCCTCCGTCGCCTGCGGTCGGCGCGGGCCGGATCAGCGTCAGTTCCTCCAGGGCGCGCCGCGCCCGCTCTTTCTCTTTGCGCCGGGCAGCCAGCAGCACGGTGCGGCTCAGCGCCAGCGTCCCCGGATGGTGCCGCTGAAAAAATCCGAGCGTCTGCTCGGCCCCCTCGAATTCCCGGTCTTCCAGCTGCGCGCGCAGCAGCGTGATCGGCGCGTAGAGATACCCCGGGTCACGGCTCATCGCTTCGGCGAGGTCGCGCTTCGCGTCCGCGCGCTCGCCGCGTTGCAGGCGGGCGGCGGCCAGGTAACCCAGCGGACCTGCCGAGTGCGGGGCGAGGAAAGCGAGCCGCTCGGCGGCGGCAAACGCCTCGTCCTTGTCCCCGGCGGCTTCCGCCCAGTCCGCCAACATCCGCCAACCCCACTCGTATCCGGGTTGGTTCGCCAGCACGGCGCGCATCCGCCTCCTTGCGCCGGGCAGGTCGCTCTGCCGGGCGAGCACCCAGGCCGCGCGTCCCTCCAGGGTAAAGGGCCGGGTGCCGCCGGGGTAGGCTTCGGCAGGCGGCTGGCAGGCGGCCAGGGCGTCGTCGTAACGCCCGGCGGTTGCCAACAAAACGGCGCGCAGATCGTGGGCATCTTCGTTGCGGGGGTTCAACGCCAGCACGCGATCCAGCGCCGCTAGGCGTTCGGCCAGAGCCGGGCCGGTTTCACCCGGCAGCGTCTGGGCCAACCGCAGCCACGAGCGCGCCTCGCCGGGCCGCGTCGTTGTCAGGAGCCGGACCGCGCCTTCCAATCGCTCGGGCTCGCCGAGCGCCGTGGCGTAACGCTCCAGCGCCTGCCAGCCCCATTCGTACCCCGGCTCCCGCCGCAGCGCGTCGGTGATGATCTCGACCGCTTGACTCTTGAGATTTGAACCTTCCTTGGATCTTGAATCCTGGGTCTTGGAACTTTCCTCGCTCAGCCAGAGCGTTTCGGCCAGCGCGCCCCGGTTGGCGACGTCGAGCGGAGCGGCGGCGATGGCCTGTTCCAGCACGAGCGTCGCCTCGGTCCAACGCCCCGCGCGGCGATGGGCGGCGGCCAGCTGCCGACTGGCCTCGCCGTGGTCGGCCTGCGTGCGCAGGGCGCGGTTCAACGCGGCAATCTGAGCCTCCTCGTCGCCCCGGATTTTTTCGATGGCGGCGAGGTCCATCCACGCGCGCGGCAGCAGCGGGAAACGTTCCGCCGCCTCCGTGGCGCGCGCGCGGGCGTCGTCCAGATGGCCCGCGTCGGCAAGTTGCCACCCGACGGCGGACCACCCCTGCCACAAATCCGGGCGGGCCGCGCGCAGGGCGTCGAGCCGGGCCAGGAGATCGCTCCGTTCGAGAAACGGATACGCCGTCTCGCGGTAGGCGAGGATGCCGTCGCCGGTGCCGCCGGATTGGCGCACGAGTTCACCGTGGATAAAGTCCAGTTCCGCCCGCTTTTCGTCGGGTGTCGCGCCGGTTTCGAGCAGCGCGGCGGGCACGCCGTTGAGACCGGCGTCCAGCGAGAGCGCGCGGCGCAAGCTTTCCCGCGCGGCGGCGCGTTCACCCTGGGCGAGCAGCGCTCGGCCGCGCAGCGCGTGGGTCTGCGGCGCGAGCGGGTCGAGACGTTCCGCCTCGTCGAGCGAGGCCAACGCGGCGGACGGGTTTCGTTGAGCCAGACCAGCCAGCGCACGCTCGCGGTGCGCCCAGACGTTGGTGGGCTGCACGGCCAGCAGCGCGTCGACCGCCGCGACGTGTTCCGGGCTGCCCCGGCCCGGCTCCGCGACCAGCCATTGCACCCGGAGTTCGTGCAGCGCGACGGCGTGCGGAAAACGCCCGGTCGCCGCGTCCAGCGCCTCGCGCGCGGCGAAGGGTCCGCGCGGGTCCGTCTCGGCGGTCAGACGCGCGACGGCCTGGTGGGCGGCGGCATCGAGCGGCTCGCGGGCCAGGAGTTCGCGCCAGTGGGCCAGTGCCCCGGCGAGGTCGCCCCGCAGGCCGCACACCTCGGCGGCGGCCCGCTCGAACGCACCCGCCGAGGCTTTGCCCCGCGCGGCGGCGAGACTCTCCTCTGCCCGGGCGTGCTCGCCGTCACGCGCGTGCGCCGTCGCGGCAAAGAGGAGCATTTCGCCGTCGTCCGGACGGAGGCGCAAGGCCTCGGCGAGCACGGCGGCGGCAGGCCCCGGGGCGTGCCGTTCGCGGTGCGCCCAGAACAGGGTGCGCGCGGGCTGCGCGGAAAGCCCGCCCAGCCGGTGAAACCGTGCCTCCAGCAGCCGGATCGCTTCGTCCGTCTCGCGCAGGTGACGGCTCGAAACGAAGAACCGTTGCCAGAAATCCTCGCGCGTCGTCGCCGCGCACGCCGCCAACCGGCCGAGCGCGGTGCTCTCGGCAAAATCGTGCTCCTCCCAGCACAGGTCCGCCCGCGCGCGCAGGTGCGCGGGCTCCGTCGGCTGGTAGAACAAAGCCCGCGCCAGCCACTGCCGCGCCCCCGGGCGCTGCCGGGCATCGGCGGCCAGTTCCACGGCCAGTTCGCGCCACAGGTTCGGCTCGCTCGCCTTGGGGTCGGCGACCCAGGTTTCTAGCTCCGCCCGCGCCTCGGCTGGCCGGGCGAGACGCCGCAGCGCCCAAAGTTTCTCCAGGCGCAGACGGCTCTCGTCGGGAAAGAGGGCCAGCAATCCCTCCACCGCCGCGAGCAGCGCGGGATCGTCGCCGTCGTACACGGCGAGTTCCCGGCGGCCCAACCAAGTCAACCGTGCGCCGGGGCCGAGCGTTTCGAGCGCGTCGAGGGCCGCCCGCGCCGCCGGGCGGTCGTGGACGTGCAGCGCGCGGCGTAGCTCGTAGAGACGGTCGTGTAAGGCCGTTTCCGGCAGGTCGATGGCCCGCAACCGGGCCGTAGCCTCGGCATCGTCCGCCGGGACGAGCGCCATCGCGCGGGGACCACTGAACGCGTAACGCCCGAAGAATTCCTCGGCCAGCGGCTCCGACTGGTTGCGTTCGTAAGGATCGCGGATCACCAGCGTGCCGCGCCGGGCGTCGTAGCCGATCCCCGCCTGCAAGTGCCCGCTGTTGACGCCGGTGGTCACGAGCGCGAACGGAATGCCCGCGTCGAGCACCGCCACGGCGGACGGCCAGTCTGCGCGGAATTCCCGGACCACCCAGCCGTGGGTCTCCGCCCAGCGGCGTTCCAGGTGATCGAACGTGCCGCCGTACCAGATTTCGCGCGTGATGTCGGCCTGGTCCGCCGGGCGGTGCCAGAAGCGGCTCAACGCGGCGAGCGTGGCGGGCGCGCAGGTTTTCTCGTGCTGCCGCACGAAGGGCACCGGCAACACGACGCGCCGGGCCGTTTGACGTTCGGGATCGCGCAAGCGCGCGGCGGTTTTTGCGTGGAAAAAGCTGGTCGCCGCGAGCGCGGCGGCGGCGGCGGCGGCGGCGGGCAGATCGCCCAGCAGCAGGCGGGCTTCGCCCCGGCGGGAAGCGAGCCCCCGGCGGCCCGGTTCCTCCAGGAGTGGGCTGAGCGCCTCGAAGCGGTCCAGCGCGCGGAGTGCTTCCGCCGGGCGCTGGAGTTCGGCGTAGATCCCGGCCAGTTGCTCGGCGACGGCGGCGCTCTCCAATCCACCCTTCCCTGGATCAATCGCGTCTTCGAGCAGGAGGGCTGCCTCGTCGTCCCGTCCGAGGAGGGTCAAAATGTGCGCCAGTTGCTGCACGGCAGGGCGATACCAGGGACGCAAACGCAGGGACTCGCGGGCAGCGTCGAGCGCCTCCGGGTAATGATCCAGCGTGACGAACAACGCGGCCCGTTCGCGCCAGGTCCAGGGGCTGACCGGGGCGAGCGCATGCGCCTGCTGCCAGAAGGTTTCGGCGGCGTCGGCGTCGCGGTAGGCGGCGGCCACGTGGGCCCGAGCCACCGCCGCACGGCCAGCGGCCCGCGCCGGCCGTAAACGCGGTAAAGGTGAAACAGCGCCGCCGCCACCCGGTCGGCGGACGTGGCCGCCGGATCATCCGCCAACCGGCGGCAGGCGCGCAGGGTAAGTGCGTAGCTCAGGCGGTCGCCGCCGAGGTTGCCGGCCAACCGACCCGCAAAAACCAGCGCCCCCACCCCGCCCGTCCATTCCGCCAGCGGCCCGAATCGCTTGACCGCCTGTGCCTGCGCCGCGACGTAGCGGCCCGCGTCGTACAAGCCTTCTACCTCCACCAGCGCGGAGAGCGGGATATGGACGGCGGACGCGTTCAGACCAATGACGATACGACAGCCGTCAACCCGCGCCAGATCCCGCTCCTCGGGCAGCCTATCATCACCCTTTTACGGATCATTATTTTGACGGCCCCGGTGACGGGAAGCATCAGAAACGTGCAATGCCTGCGAACTAAGCGCCTAGCCGAAGATTGGATTGCTTCCGCTGTGGCCACGGCCGGAAATTATTCGGATAGGCTCTAAATCCGGGGGTGGCTGCTGTCTCTCGGCTGGTGTTTCGGTCTTTGCACGGTCCCGCCCTCTGGTTACGCTGATCCCCTCCTTTATGACTCCCCTCTTCGATCTGACCGACCGTGTCGTGCTCGTGACCGGCGCCACCGGCGCGCTGGCTGGGTCCGCCGCCGACTACCTCGCCGCCCAGGGCGCGCGGGTAGTGTACCTGGGCCGCAACCAGGACAAGCTCGACGCCGCGCTCGCCCGCTGCCGGACCCAGACTCCGCAGGCGCAATGTCTCGGCCTCGCGGCGGACGTGCTCGACCGTCCCGCCCTGGAACGCGCCCGGGACACGGTGCTCGCCGAATGGGGCCGCATCGATGGCCTGGTCAACGGCGCGGGCGGCAACCAGCCGGGGGCCACGATCCCGCCCGACAAAACGTTCGCCGATCTCGACTTCGAGGCGTTTCAGCAGGTGGTCGATCTCAATTTGCACGGCACCGTGCTCCCCTCCCTGATCTTCACCCCGTCCATGATCGCGGCGGGGGGCGGGTCGGTGGTCAATTTCTCGTCCGCCAGCGCGCCGCAGGCCCTCACGCGGGTCGTGGGTTATTCGGCGGCGAAGGCAGCGGTGGAAAACTTCACGCGCTGGCTGGCGGTGGACCTCGGGCGGCGCACGGCAGGCGCGGTGCGGGTCAACGCCGTGCTGCCGGGGTTTTTCCTGGGTGGGCAGAACCGGCGGCTACTGACCAACGAAGACGGATCGTTCACCGAGCGCGGCCAGACCATCGTGCGTAAGACCCCGGCAGGCCGGTTCGGGCAGGCCGCCGAATTGCACGGGGCGCTCCATTACCTGTTGTCCGACGCGTCGCGGTTCGTGACCGGGACGATCCTGCCGGTAGACGGTGGGTTCGGGGCGTTTACCGGCGTGTAACGGTTCCGGCTACCAGGGACGATCACCTTTCGACGCTCTGCATTTCGACGAGGGTCGGCGGCAGACCGTCGGCCTCCGCTCGCAGCGTGATGGTGCCCGCCACGCCGGGCCGGGTGCGCACGATGGCCAGACATTTGCCGTTGTAGGCGCGGCGCTCCGGTGCCTGGAACGACTCGAAACTGGTGGCATCGCCGTTGTCGGTGGCGATGATGTCTCCCGGGCCGGTGACGGTGAAGCGCACCGGGTTCGCGGCTCGCGGCGACGGGTTGCCGTCGGTGTCGGTCATCGTCAAGGTGACAAACGCCAGGTCCTTGCCGTCGGCGGCGAGCCGGATGCGGTCCGCCTGGAGCGCGAACTTCGTGGCGGGGCCGGCGGTCTTCACCACGTCGGTTGCCCAGGGCTTGCCGTCCTTGTAGGCCACGACTTTCAGCTCGCCGGGCGCGTATTTCACGTCGTCCCATTGCAGCCGGTAATGGAGCGATTCCTTTTTCTTGCGCCCGAGCGACCGCCCGTTGAGAAATAGCTCCGCCTCGTCGCCGGACGTATAGACGTGCACCGGCGTCACCTGCCCGACCCGCTCGGGCCAGGTCCAATGCGGCAGGAGGTGAGCCATCGGAAAATCGGGCCGCCAGCGCGATTGGTAGAGGTAATATCGCTCCTTGGGAAATCCGGCCAGGTCAATGATTCCAAAGTACGACGAACGGGAGGGGACGTTCACCTTGCCCAGTTCCCGTAACTGCCGCGCCATTTTTTCCTTGGCTGCCTCGTCGTGAAAGTTGAGCAGGTTGGTCATGTCGCCGTTGTAGGGCGTGGGTTCCCCCAGGTAGTCGAACCCCGTCCAGACGAATTCCCCGGCGGTAAACGGGTACTCGTCCTGCCCCCTGAACTCGGCGTCCGGGCTCGTCGCCCATCCCGGCGCGTACAGGCCGTAATCGCTCACCTGGAAATCCGCGAGACCGCGCGCCTGGTCGGTCTCCACCGGGAACACGAAGAAGCCGCGCGAACTGATGGTCGACGCCGTCTCGCTGCCGAAAACCGGGATCGTCGGGTTCGCCGCGCGGAACTTGCCGTAGTCTCCGGGCTTGTAGTTGTAGCCGAACACGTCGGTTGCCTTTTGCCAGCCGTTAAAGCCGCCCCAGGGGTCGCTCGTGGCCGTGGTGGTCGGGCGGGTATAATCCTCCATGCGCACGGCCCCGGAAAGTTCCGCCGCCATGGCCGGTCCCTGGGGGCTGCTCTGCTCGGGAATCTCGTTGCCGATGCTCCAGAGAATGACACTGGGATGGTTGCGGTCGCGGCGGACCAAGGCCCGCTGGTCGCGCTCGTGCCAGTCGTCGAAAAGCAGGCTGTAGCCGTTCTGCCGCTTGGCGTCGCGCCACATGTCAAATGACTCGTCCATGACCAGGATGCCCATGCGGTCGCAGAGGGTGAGCAACTCCGGCGCGGGCGGGTTATGCGAGGTGCGGATGGCGTTGCAACCCATCCCCTTGAGGATTTCCAGCTGGCGCTGGAGGGCGCGGTCGTTGAGCGCGCTGCCCAACGCGCCGAGATCGTGATGGTTGCATACCCCCTGGAGAGGTACCCGCTTGCCGTTGAGCAGAAAACCGTTGTCCGCCGTGAAGAGAATCGTACGGACGCCGAAGGTCGTTTCGCAGCGGTCCACGGGCTGCTGGTTTTGCTCGACCTTGGTGACGGCCACGTAGAGATTCGGCTGGGTCGTGTCCCAGCGTTTGGGCTTGGGAATGGCCGCCTGCTCGTAAACGATCTGACTGCCACCGGCCTTGACGGAAACGTGGACGGCCTTGCCGGAAGCGACCGGGCGACCGGCGGGATGACCGTCGGGGCCGCACTCGAAGAGGTCGGTGCGGACGGCGAGGTCCGCATCGGCGCCGGAACCGTTGTCGAGAGTGGTCGAGACTGTCACCAGCGCACTCTCGTCGGTGATCGCGGGCGTGGTGACGTAGCTGCCCCAGTGAGCGACATGGACCGACGCAGTTTTCTCCAGCCAGACGTGGCGGTAAATGCCGCCGCCCGGATACCAGCGCGAGGAATCCGGCGGATTATCCAGCCGGATGGCCAGCACGTTGCCCCCACCGGGTTTGAGGAACGGGGTCAGGTCCACCCGCCAAGAAGCGTAGCCGTACGGCCAGCCGCCGACGAAGCGGCCGTTGCACCACACGGCGGCGTAGGACATGGCGCCGTCGATGTCCAGAAAGCACTGGCGGCCCGCGTCCGTGGCGGGCACATCGAAGTGCTTGCGGTACCAGCCGACGCCCCACCAGGGCAGCTTGCCGGTTTCCCCGGGGTATTCCTGCTTGAACGGCCCCTCGATCCCCCAATCGTGCGGGAGATTCAGGTGCCGCCAGCCCGCGTCGTCGAAGCCGGGCTGGGTGCAGGCAACGTTTTCGCCGAGGTTGGCGGGTGGGCGGGCACCCGTGGGTTGGGGGGCGGCCGGCGTGAGAAAATGAGCGGTCGAGGCGAGCAGCACGTCTTTGAGCTTCGGGTAGCCGAGGGTGTCGCCCGCACCGGCGGGATCGCCCTTTTGAAAACGCCAATCGGCGTCGAAATTGACGCGGTCGCGCGGGCGGATGTCGGCGGCGCCGGCGGAGAAGGAGGTCAGCGCCACGAACGCCAGGATGCCTATCGTTTTCAGGAAGGGGAAAATCGTCATGCGGGAGATGAGGGAGTGCCTACCATGAGCAAGCCATGCCCATTTGTCCAGCGGAGAGCCGCTCCCATCCAGGGCGGGGACCGGGCAGGCCGAACCCGTGGAAAATGTCTTTCCCTGCCGCTCGCGCCAAGTTAGCAAGGAGGACCACCCCCCGCCGAATGGCACCCGACTCATTACAAACTGCAGACGCGCCTCCCGCGATGCCAAGCGCCGCGGCGTGGCTCGGCAAACTGGTGCTGATCACCGGCGGTCTGGGCTTCATCGGCTCCAACCTTGCCCGGCGTCTCGTCGCGGCGGGCGCTCACGTCACGCTCGTGGATAGCCTGATCCCGGAGTACGGCGGGAATCCGTTCAACGTGTCGGACATCCGGGGCCGGGTGCAGATCAACGTCGCCGACGTGCGCGATCCGCACAGCATGGATTACTTGGTCGGCGGGCAGGATTATCTCTTCAACCTCGCGGGTCAGACCTCGCACGTGGATTCCATCCGCGATCCGCACACGGACATGGAGATCAACTGCCGCGCCCAGTTGACCATCCTCGAAGCGTGCCGCCGTCGAAATCCCGGCATCAAGATCGTGTTTTCGAGCACACGGCAAATTTACGGCGTGCCGCGCTACCTGCCGGTCGACGAGGCGCACCCGCTCGCCCCGGCGGACATCAACGGCATCAACAAGGTCGCGGGGGAGAGCTACCACCTGATTTATCACCGGCTGCACGGGGTAAGGACCTGCGTGCTGCGGTTGACCAATACCTACGGACCGAGGATGCGCGTCAAGGACGACCGGCAAACCTTTCTGGGGGTGTGGTTCAAACGGTTGGTGGACGGGCTGCCGCTGCTCGTCTTCGGCGACGGGGCGCAAATCCGGGATTTCAACTACGTTGACGACGTGGTGGACGCGATGTTGCTGTGCGCGCAGGACGCCCGGGCTGACGGACAGGTTTTCAACCTCGGCGCGCCGGGTTGGCTGAGCCTGCGCGACCTCGCCGCGACGATGGCCGGGATGCACGGCGGCGGTTCCTACGAAATCGTGCCGTTTCCCCCCGAGCGCAAAGCCATCGATATCGGGAGCTATTACAGCGACCACCGGCTCATCGGAGAGCGTCTGGGCTGGGAGCCGCAGGTTCCCCTGCGCGAGGGCATCGCCCGGACGCTGGCGTTTTACGTGGCCAACCACAAGCATTACTGGACGCCGTCCGAATGAGAATGATGGTGTGGGGATGACGGCCATCCTTCCCCCGATTCCCCAGACCAGCCCCGCGGCGGCCTACACCGCGCAGGCGGCGGAAATCGACGCCGCGATCGCGCGGGTCCTCCACGGCGGGCGGTATCTCCTGGGGCCGGAAACCGAGGCGTTCGAGCAGGAATGGGCCGCTTACGTGGGCACGGCGCACGCGGTGACGGCAGGGAGCGGCACCGACGCGCTGCACCTCGCGTTGCGTGCGTGCGAAATCGGACCGGGCGACGAAGTGATCACCGTGGCGCACACCGCCGTGGCCACCGTCGCGGCGATTGATCTGTGCGGCGCGACGCCGGTATTGGTGGACATCGACCCCACGACGCACAATCTGCAAGCTGCCCACCTGGAAGACGCCCGCACGGAGCGCACCCGGGCCGTCGTGCTCGTGCATCTCTACGGCACCCCGGCGGACGTGGAAACCGTGGGCGCGTTTTGTCGCCCGCATGGCCTGCGGTTGATCGAGGATTGCGCGCAGGCCCACGGGGCGCTTTACCGCGGGCAACGGGTGGGCAGTTTCGGCGACGCGGCGGCGTTTTCATTTTATCCGACCAAGAACCTCGGTGCGCTGGGCGACGGAGGCGCGGTGGCCACGAACGACCCTGCCCTGGCGGAAACGCTGCGTTCACTCCGGCAATACGGCTGGCGCAAGCAACGGTACGTCAGCGAGGAAGCGGGCTGGAACGGTCGCATGGACGAACTGCAAGCGGCAGTGTTGCGCGTGAAACTCACCACGCTCGACGCCGACAACGACCGCCGACGCGCGCTCGCGGCGCGTTACACGGCTGGCCTGGGAAGCATCTCCGCGCTGAGATTACCCACCGACCCGGCGGGAACCCGCGCCGTGTCCCACCAGTACGTGGTGCGATGCGCGGAGCGGGACGCGCTGGCCGAAGCGTTGCGGGCCGCCGGGATCGGCACGTTGGTGCATTACCCCGTCCCCATCCACCGGCAACCGGCCTACGCGGCGCGCGACTTGGCCCGCACTTCGCTGCCCGAAACCGACCGTGCGGCCGCCGAGGTGCTTTCCCTGCCGATGTATCCGCAGCTTGTGCCGGAAGCAGTCGACGCCGTGACGGATTGCGTCCGCCAATTTTTCCTGAACTCGACCGGCAAGACTGTGTAAACATATTGTAAGGATTTGTCGTGACGCGGGTCACGCCTGCCATTACAATTTTTCGGCTTGAATACCCCCCGCATCCTCTCTCCCGGGCCCCGAATCAGCGGCATCTCCGCCTTTTTTCCTGCTTACAACGACGGCGGCACCATCGCCTCGATGGTCGTCTCCACGCTGATGACGTTGCGGGACCTCACCGACGACTACGAGGTCATCGTCGTCAACGACGGCAGCGCCGATTACACGGGCGAGTTGCTCGACGAGTTGGCCCGCATCCATGCGCCTTTCGTGCGCGTCGTGCATCACCCGCGCAACCGGGGCTACGGCGCGGCGTTGCGCAGCGGGTTTGCCGCCGCGCGCAAGGACTGGGTTTTTTACACCGACGGCGACGCCCAGTACGACCCGCGTGAACTTCGCCTGCTCGTGGGCGCGTGTGTCGCCGAGAACGGCGCGGTCGAGGTCGTCAACGGCTACAAAATCAGCCGCAACGATCCGTGGTACCGCCTGCTCATCGGGCGGGTTTATCATCATGTGGTCAAGGCGCTCTTCGGCTTCCGGCTGCGTGACGTCGACTGCGATTTCCGGCTCATCCGGCGCGCGGTGCTCGACCGGGTCACCCTGCATTCCGACAGCGGCACGATCTGCCTGGAATTGGTGAAAAAGTTGCAGGACGCCGGGGTTCGCTTCGCGGAAGTGCCGGTGCACCATTTCCACCGGGCTTTCGGGCGGTCGCAGTTTTTCAACTTTCCGCGGCTGTGGCGCACGGCGGTGCAGTTGGTCGGATTGTGGCGCGAATTGGTCTGGCGCGGGGGCCAGCGCGCGATCCGGGTTGCGCCCGGTTCGCCCGGGGCGGAGCCTGCCACCGTGGCGGTCGACCGGATCATGGAGGCGGAGGCAGGTTCCTGGAGGGAACGGCGGTGACGTGGCACGTCGCGGGTCTGGTATGGATCGTCCAAATCTTCTTCTGGGGCTTCGGCCTGACGCTCCTGATCATGCCCCGGCGCTGGCGCCGGTTCTGGCCGGCGTTTTGCGCCCCGGTGGGCCTGGCCTTGCAATCCCTCGTCGTCTGGGTCGGCACGCACACGCCTTTGCCCGGGACCGATTCCTACGCGTTTGCCGCGCTGGTGATTCCGGTGGGTCTGGCGCTGGCAGCCTGGCGGCAGGAGCGCGGACGCGGCGGAATCTGGCGGCGGTTCACGGGCGCGCGGCGCTGGTGGCCGGTCGCGGTGGTGATGGCCGCGTCGCTCTCGCTGCAAGCGTACCCCTTCACCAAGCCGCCGGGCGTGCTGACCTCGGCCGCCATCGGCAGTTGCGACGCGGCGGACTACGCGGCGGGGGCGCGGGTGTTCAAGGAATTTTCCCGCCATGACCGCTCGGGCTTCCTGGGCAACACCGATCTCGCCGGGGCGCTGCCGGTCGATGGTTTCTACGATTTTTGGCTGCGGCTGAACCACTTCTCGCCGTCGGCGTTCATCGCGCTCCATGCCAGCCTGTGCGGACGCCAGCCCTACGAACTGACCAGCCTGCTCGGCATCGTGCTGTTGACGCTGGGTCTGCCCGGCGTGTTCTGGCTGGCACGCTCGGCATTTCGCTTCGGACCGGCGGGCAGTCTGGCGGTCACGTCAACCTACGCGTTCAGCCCCATCGTGTTTTATGCCGTGTACCAGACGGCGCTGGGTCAGTTAATGGCGGCCCAGGCGGTCGCGCTGCTGACATGGGCGGGCTGGCAGGCCTACCGGGGCCCAAAGACCTGGCGGCGGCTGGCCGGATGGTCCGGCCCGCTGCTGATCGGCGATTGGCTGTTGTTCGGCGGCTACAATTTCTTCATCCTGTTCGCCTACGTTCCGCTTTTTGCCTACGTGGGGTTGCGAACCTTACAGCGGCGCGACTGGCCGGGCGCGAGCCGGTGGATCGCCCTCGTCGGAGCCAACGTGCTGGTCTGTGCCGTGCTCTTCCCGGGCCGGGTGATGAGCATCGTGGAGCGATTCCGGTTGTTCAACCAGACGCCCTTCGGGTGGTCGATCCCGGGGTTTTGGCCGAGCGGCTGGTACGGGCTGTTTGCCGACGCTACGCTCCATGCGACGAGTGCGAAATGGGCCGTGGCGCTGACGGCCGCCGTTCTGGCCGCAACGGCGGCCAGCGCGCTCCGGCGTGACCGCTGGCGCGCCGCATTGCTCGGAGCGTGCTGCACACTGCCGATTTTCTTCGGCTACTGGTATCTGCTGCGCGCGGACCGTCTCCGGCACGACCATTCCAGCTACGACGCCTTCAAACTATTCACCGTTTTCTATCCCGGCATCCTGATCTCTCTCTGCCTGTTTCTGCGGGGACTACCCCCGGGTTGGCCTTGGCGCGTGGCGGCAGGCGCGCTCTGGGCGGCGCTGCTCGTGGTCAACGTGCAGGACACGTGGCGGTTCAACGCCGAGGTCCGCAAGACGCCGCTGCTCGTCGATCACGATCTGGCGGCGCTCGCGGAGATCGAACGGATGCCGGA
Organism: uncultured Chthoniobacterales bacterium; assembly: GCA_964250705.1. Taxonomy (GTDB): domain Bacteria; phylum Verrucomicrobiota; class Verrucomicrobiia; order Chthoniobacterales; family SZAS-18; genus CAHJWO01. Next base: position 16,042 of record CAXUHC010000038.1, read on the forward strand.
GGTCGCTTCGGTGAACGTCACGATGGTGCAGGTCTGGGACGAGCTTTGGGCAAATTATTTCCTCCTGCACAAGCCCCAGTATTTTGCGCATGCGACCTACGAAGGCCGGGTGGTCACGCCGTTGCGCGGCCAGTGGGATTTGTCGCAGCGGCTCGTGTCCGCGCGCGTTGACGGAGATGGTGACCCGCTCGGGTCCAGCCGTACCTACTCGCTCGTCAAGCGCGAGGACAGCCGCTTCGTCGAGGTCCGGTTAGGCGAGGGGTGGCATCCCACCGAGCATTATCGCAACGACACTTGGTGCTGGGGGAAGGCAGCCCCGGCGATTCGCATCACGAATCCACAGCCCGGCACACTCGCGGCTTCGCTGGGCTTTTCGGTGCGTAGCCTGGCCGGGCGTCAACTCCAGATGCGAGCCGGTGACAAGCTGCTCTGGGAAGGACGGATCGGGGTAAATCTCCAAAATGTCGACGGGGTGCCGCTGGAGCTGCCCCCGGGGACCACATTGGTGCGGCTCGATTCCCCGGAAGCCCCCGACCATTCGCCGGGCGACCCGCGCGGTTTTACCTTCATGTTGCACCGCTTTCAGATCGACGTGCACAACTCGCCCCATGCCGGCCCCCATTAGTTCCCGGGCCTACCGGACGATGCGTGCGGTGGAGGACACGCACTGGTGGTTCGACGGGATGGAAAGCATCACCCGGCGGCTGCTGACGACCGCCGGAGTGCTCGACGACCGCCGGACGCGCCGGATGCTGGACGCCGGTTGCGGGACCGGACGCAACCTCGTTTTTTTGGGTCGATACGGCGAGGCCATCGGCCTGGACGGATCGGCGGTCGCGCTGGACTGCTGCCGCGAGCGGGGCATGGATCGACTGGTGCGCGGAACGGTCAACAAGCTGCCCTTCGCAAGCGGCTCGTTCGATCTGGTGACCAGCTTCGATGTGCTGACCGCCGCGGGCGTGGATGATCGCGCGGCGCTGCGGGAGAGCGCGCGGGTGTTGAAGCCAGGCGGACATTTGTTCGTACGCGTGGCGGCCTACGATTGGCTGCGCAGCAAGCACGACGAGGAATGGACCATCCAGCACCGCTACCGGCGCAGGGAACTGTGCGCGAAGGTCGCGATGGCCGGGCTGGAAATTCGCCGTTCCAGCTATGCCAACATGTGGCTATTCCCGGTGGCGCTAGCCAAGCGGTTGGGTGAACGATGGTTCCCGCCGCCAGAGGACACGAGTGACCTGGAACTGGGCGCGCGGCGAAACATCGGAACGCGGTTGCTGCGCGCATTGCTGGCCAGCGAAGGGGCGCTGATGACCACGGCGGGATTGCCGTTTGGATTGTCGTTGATCGTGCTCGCCCGCAAGCCGGGCGGCGATTCTCAGCGAGCACTCGACGGCTGACAGCTCGGGTTCAAATGTTTTCGAGGAAAGCCGAGTGGACAGACCCGATGCGTCGAACGACCGGTGCGTTACCAGCTTCTCGTGGAAGGAGCAGCGCGGGACCCTGATCTGGACCGTGGACGGGAACTCTTATCCTCCGGCAGCGTATCTACACCCATCCAAAACGCCCCGGGCGGTTTGCCTCCGCTGACACCGCGCACTGACGCCATGCACAGAGTACCTTCGTTGCTCGTAGTTGGGCACGATGCTTGCTAAATTCGCAGTCCGTAAATAGGTAGTGGATGGCACCACGTTGCTCAGGGAGCGATTTCATGCCGGGAAAAGCAGGGAATCACCGTTCGGAGGTAGAAAGAGAAACCGGTTGATGGTAAACATTAAAACTTTCATGAAGTCGGGGCATTCCCCGACGTTGCTGGCGGCATTTTTGTATTTCGATTTCAGCTTCGCAATCTGGGTGCTCAACGGGGCGATGGCTCCGTTTATCACCGGGTCCTATCACCTCACCAAAGAGCAGGCGGCTTTTATGATCACGCTGCCGACGCTGGCCGGTGCGCTGATGCGTTTTCCGCTGGGGGTGCTCTCCCAATACATCGGGCGCAAGAACGCCGCGCTGGTGGAGATGTTCTGCATCATGTTGGCGATGGGGTACGGCTATTTTCACGTCAAATCCTACCATGACGTGCTGGCGATGGGCGTGCTTCTGGGCATCGCCGGAGCCAGCTTCGGCGTGGCCTTGGCGCTCGGCTCGGGCTGGTTCCCGCCCGAGTCCAAGGGGCTGGCGATGGGCATCGCCGGAGCCGGCAACAGCGGCACCGCCATCGCCACGTTCTTTGCGCCCATGCTCGCGAAGACCTGCGGCTGGCAATCGGTTTACGGCTTCGCCGGGTTGATGATGCTCCTGCCCTTCCTCGTGATGCTGTTCTTCGCCAAGGAGCCGCCGGACCGCGAGGGCGGGCACTCTTTCCTCGGCCACATCAAATGCCTTTTCCAGGCCGATGGCTGGATGTTCAACGCGGTTTACATCATCACCTTCGGCGGCTTCCTGGGGCTGGCGACCTACCTGCCGACCTTCTTTCACGATCAATTCGGCATCAACCCGGCGGAAGCCAAGTGGTACACGACCTTCGCGGTGCTCATGGGCAGCGGGACCCGCGTGCTCGGCGGCTATCTGGCGGACAAACTGGGCGGCATCGTCGCGGTGTCCGTGGTGCTGCTGGCGGTCACCGGCGCGTTCCTGGCGACGAGTGTGGCGCCTTCGTTGTTGGTCACGGTGGTCCTGCTCATCTGCTGTTTCGCGATGCTTGGCCTGGGTAACGGAGCGGTGTTCCAACTCGTGCCCCTGCGCTGGCCCGCCACGGCGGCGGTCGCGGGCAGCATGATCGGCGAGATCGGCGCGCTGGGTGGCGCGATCCTGCCCGACGCGCTAGCCTTTTCCAAGACGCACACGGGCAGCTACGCGGGCGGGTTTATCGCGTTCGCCGGACTGTGCGCGGTGATCCTCGTCGTGTTGCGCATCGTCCAGCGTTACTGGGTGGGCAAGTGGATCGCACCCGGCGGGCGGGCGCTTTCGAGGGCGGTGATCCCCGTACCCGCCGCATCCACACCCGGAATGGGTCTCCCGGACCCCGTCTGAACGACGCTGGATTGTGACCGTGGCCGAGCCTCCAACGCCGACGCAGGTCAAGACCGTCTGCCCATATTGCGGGTCGGTTGCGGGATGATTTTGCAGGTCGCCGACGGCCGGGTGATCCGTGCCAGCGGCGACCGGGATCATCCCGCAAACTTCGGCAGCCTTTGCGCCAAGGGAAGCACGGTTCACCAGACGATCCACACCGCCGACCGCCTCGCCCATGCCCGCCGCCCCGGCGGGCGGAGCAACGCCGGTCAAACGCCGCTACGTGACGCCGGATGGCGCGCTGCGTTTCCCCACGGAGTCGGGCCGGGCGCGTTTCTGGGCACGATTTTATCTGCCCAACGCCGAGATGCCCGACGACGATTTTTCCTTCGTGCTGCTGACGGGGCAGGTGGCCCACCAATGGCACACCCCACGAAGACCGGCAAGGTCCCCAGTCTGAACAGGCTGAATCCGTCACCTTTTCTGGAGATCAACATGGACGATGCCGCAGCCTTGGGTGTGGTCGCCAACGATTTGCTGCACATCACCTCCCGACGCGGGCAACTGCGGCTCCCGGCGCGTCCGAGCGCGGACATTCAGCCCGGCTGCTGCTGGGCGCCGATGCACTGGAACGACTTGTTCGCTCCGAACGTCGCCGTCAATGCAGTCACGAGTGAAAATGCCTGCCCCGAAATTGCCCGGTGCGCCTGGAAGTCGTGTGGCTGCCCGAGGACACCCGGCGGTTTGCGGCCGCGGCCACCGGCCAACCGGTCGCCTGACCCTCTTCCAGGAGATTTTCAGCAACGACGAATAGTCGTCGCTCTCTGCCTTCCAAGCTTGAGTCAAGCCTCGGTCGAAGTTTCGGCAGTCATCCTGGTCTGCATCGCGGTTGAAACGGGCGCGGCACCTCCCGCAGATTCGAATCCACTCAACGCGCTGTTGCTCTCCAGAATCCGGTTGAGCAGGTTGAGGTTCGCCGTGGCGACAGCAGGTTTCCCCTGCAAGCCAGCGTCTTCCAAGGCCAGATCGACCTGCGCTTCGATCCGCGTCAGATCACTCTGGATTTCGATCAGGCTTTCGGCGCGGCGCCGGGCGTTTAACAGCCGTTTACGGGTCAATTCCAAGGTCGCCTGTTTGGACTCGCGCAACGAGGCCGACAGCTCCGCGCCGCTGGCCAACTCGCGTTCGAGCGCGGCAATTTGACCGGCGAGCATTTTTTCGTCGGTCTGTTGGTTAGCCGCTTGCAGGTTGCGCTCGGCGACGAGCAAACGCAGTTGCAACGCGCCGAGGCCGCGCACGGCTTCCAGACTGCTGTCCAACAACAGATTATCGCTCTCGTTGGTGCTGTAGAGCACGGCGATCCGCTCGATTTTTGCTTCCAGCCGTTCCCACCGCGCACGCTCGTCGGCCGTTAATTGAGCCAGTTGTTCGCGGCGGATTTGCTCGTCGCTTTTCCCGGCACGCTCCAACTCCCGCGCGGCAACCACGCGCTGAAAACGCGGGTGCGTGGCCAGGGCGAAAAGATAAGCCGTCTCCAGACCTACGCCGATGAGCCAGAGCGGGTGCACCGCGCAACCGAGAATCCCCACTCCGAGCACGGCCAGCGCGTTGAACGGAAGCGGCCCGACCAGCGGCACCTGTGCCCGCGCCCAGAACGCTTCTTTGACGTAACGCAACATGTGAAAACTCCGCGCCCCCGGCCCTAGCGCGTGCCACGCGTCCGCTGCCAGATGGCGAGCAGATTGTTGATGACTTCCGCCCTCGGCGGCTCCCCTTGCACCGGCGCGTCGGCACGCAGACCGTAGCGGGCGTACACCACCAGCGGGCTCTCGGGAAAACGCACCGGCACCTCGGTGTTCGCCGGGCGGAAGCCGTGGGTGAGTGCTTCCTTCTGGATGCGCGTGCTCAGGAGAAAATCGAGGAATTGTCCGGCGGCCTTGCGTTGCGCGGGACTGCTCCAAGAAGCGTTGAGAATGTAATAAGGATTGTCGCTCCAGAGGTTGTGCTCGGGATAGGCCACGCGCAGCTCGCCCCAGCGCCCTTCCGCACTCTTGAGGTAATCAATGGCCACGTTTTCATAGACGCACAGCCCATCGTAGCTCGATGGCCCTTTGAGCACCATTTCCTTCATCATGTTGCCCGTGCTGTTGGAAAGCCCGCTGATGCCGCGCTCGAAGGTCGTCATCCACTGCTGGAAGCCGGGATCGAGCACGTCCTTCAACGTGAGCCCGCGTTCCTTCTTTGTGTAATCGTACGCGGTGAGCACCAGCGTCATCAATCCGCTGTTGGACTCGTTGGGATGTGTGTGGCCGAACTTGAAAACCCCCCAATCCGGCTTTTGCGCGATGGCGTCCCATCCACCCGGTTCGGCGAGCGCGCGTGAGAGCGTCTGGAAGTTCACCGCGCCGTACTTCTTGACGAAGGCATCGTGGCGTTCCGCCCACAAGACGAACACCAGCGGCGTCAACGCCAGCGGTTCTTCCCGTACGATGGCGGGCTGGTTGTAACGATCCTGCCAGTCCCGGATAAACGTTTCCTTGTACAGGGAGCTGGCCGGCGTCCAGGCGTGGATTTGCTGGTTGCCCGCGAGCGCGGCCTGCGCGCCTTCCAGCGAGCCGAACGGCAGCAGGTTGATCTTGATGCCCGCGCCTTCTTTGGCGGCG
>CAXUHC010000039.1:0-9572 GCA_964250705.1 uncultured Chthoniobacterales bacterium
CGATGGGATTGCTCACCTGATCCTTGTCCAACTGGTTGCCGATGAGGATGCCACCCTCGGCCTGGCGGTCGTGCGACTGGTCGTTTTTCATCGGTCGGTGTTCGGCTTTTCCGCCATCTGACGCGTCCGCAGGTCTTCAAGCAGGCGGCGGTTGACCGAGATCAATTCCGCCAGCAACCCGAGAATGAAAAACAACACCGCCGCGATCATCAAAATGGCCATGAGGATCAGCGACTGCACGTGCCCCTGACCGTGCCCCCGGTGCATCTCGTAGAGAAACCGTATCCCGATCAACAGCCCCGGCACGAACAATCCCGCGCTCACGCTCAGAAAAAAACGCAGCGGCCGGTAGATCAGAAAGATGCGCCCGATGGTCAGGGTCGAGCGCCAGAGGTATTGCGGGATCGAACGCACCAGCCGCGAGGGCCGCAGATCCGCGTTCACCCGCACTGGCACGCTGGCGACGGTCATCCCCTTCTGGCCAGCCTGGATGATGGTTTCCAGCGTGTACGAGTACGAGCTGAACACGTTGATCTGGGTCGCCGCCGCGCGGCTGAACGCCCGGAAGCCGCTCGGCGCGTCGGGCACCCGGGTATTGCTGGCCAGTTGCACGACCCGGCTGCCCAGTCGCTGAAGCACTTTTTTGAGCGGCGAAAAATGCGTGATCTGGGCGATGGGCCGCGCGCCGACGACCATGTCGGCCCGGCCCTCGATGACCGGGGCGATCAGCGCGGGGATGTCGCCGGCGTCGTATTGATTGTCGGCGTCGGTGTTGACGATCACGTCCGCCCCGGCGCGCAGGCACGCCTCCAGCCCGGCCATGAACGCCCGCGCCAGACCCCGGTTGGTCGGCAGGCTGACGATGTGATCGGCGCCCGCCTCCCGCGCCACGGCCACGGTGGCGTCGGTGCTGCCGTCGTCGATGACCAGCCATTCCACCCGGTCCACTCCCGGCACGGCACGGGGCAGCGCGCGCAAGGCGATCCCCAGCGTGGCGGCTTCGTTGTAGCAGGGAATCTGGATGAGGAGCTTCACGGAAGGTGGGTCCGCAGACTACGCAGATTACGCCGGTTTTCGCAAAAAAAGCGATTTCAAGGATTTTTTTGAACGCACCGCATTTTCTCCGGTCGAAGCATTTCAGGTTAAGGTGATCGTGGCCGTGCACGCCTTTCGTCGGAGTTTTGGGCGTGCGCGGCCCGAGCTTTTCTGGCCCGGGCTTGCCAGACGCCCGGCTTCCGGCATAATGCGAAAACCTTATGACCTCCACGGTGCTCATCGTTGACGACGAAGCCGACGTCGTCGACCTCGTCCGCTACAAGCTGCACGGCGCGGGCTTCGGCGTGCTGACCGCCAACGACGGCCTCGAAGCTCTGCGGCAGGCGCGCGAACACCGGCCCGATCTCATCGTGCTCGACCTGATGCTCCCGCACATGAACGGCGAGGAAGTCTGCCGCCAGCTCAAGGCCGAGCCGGATACCGCCGCGATCCCCGTGCTCATGCTCACGGCCAAGGGCCAGCCCGCCGAACGCATCGCGGGTCTGGAAATCGGCGCGGATGATTACATGACCAAACCGTTCAGCCCGCGCGAACTCGTGCTGCGCGTGGAAGCCGTGCTGCGCCGGGTGCACGGGGCCGGGCGACGCCAAGACCAGGTGGCCATCGGCGAATTCGTCATCGACCGGGGCAATTTCGAGATCACCCTGGAAGGCCGCAAGCTCGAACTGACCACCACCGAGTTCAAGCTGCTCTGCCTGTTGCTCGAACGCCGGGGCCGCCCTCAATCGCGCGACACGCTGCTGCGGGAAGTCTGGGGCTACAGCGGTTCGGTCGACACGCGCACCGTCGACACTCACATCCGCCGCCTGCGGGAAAAACTCGGCCCGCACTCCGGGCGCATCGAGACCCTGCGCGGCGAAGGCTACCGTTTCACGACCGCGCCGGTCGCCGCCGCTTGAATCCCTGGCCCTGGCTGCTCTCCGGTCTGCTCCTGACCGTCATCGGCTGGGGAACGGTCGCCTTCGTGCTGCCCGCGCTGGGCTTGCAGGCGGCCCTGCGGCGCATGACCTCCGGCGACGACTGGGCGGCCCCGGCGTTCCTGCGCCAACGCGGGCGGCTCGCCCAGGCCATCGACGACCTCGCTTCCCTCGGTGAACGCCTGCACGACACGGATCAGCAGCTTGGCGCCGGGACGTTCGATCTCCAGGCCATCCTCGGCAGCCTGACCGAAGGCGTCGTCATCGTGGACGCCTCGCAACGCATCCGGCTGGCCAACGCCAGCGTCCAGCGCATGTTCGACCTCGCGGCGGCCCCCCTGGAGCGCACGCTCATGGAGGTCTTCCGCGACCACGAACTCCAGGCCACCGTCCGCGCCGCCCTGGAGCAACAGGGGCCGCAAAGCCGCCAGCTCACCCTCGACACCCGCCAGGGCAGCGCCGGCTACGCGCGCAAACATTTCGCCGTCACCGCCGCCGCGCTGGACCCGCAGGGAACCGGACGCCCCCGCGGAGCGATTGCCATCTTCCACGACATCAGCGAACTCAAGGCGCTCGAAAACGTCCGGCAAGATTTCGTGGCCAACGTTTCCCACGAACTGCGCACCCCGGTAGCCATCATCAGCGGCTACCTGGAAACGCTGTTGGACGGCGCGATGAGCGATCCGCCCACGGCGGAGAAGTTTCTCAACGTCATGTGGAAACACAACCAGCGGCTGACCCTGCTGATCGAGGATTTGCTGACGATTTCGCAGTTGGAAGGCCAGCGCGCGTCGGGGTTGAAGTTCGAGAGCGTCGATCTGCGCATCTGCCTGGAGAGGGTCGTCGAGCGGTTGGAACCGGCGGTCAGCGAGAAGGGCGCGACCGTCAGGTTGTCACTGCCGGACGATTTGCCGCCGTTGGAGGCCGACCCGCACCGGCTGGACCAGGTGTTTTTCAACCTCGTCGAAAACGCGTTGAAGTACGGCGAAGCGGTCGCGCCGGAGATTTCGATTGCGGCGGCGTCCGAGGGCGAGGAGACGCTCGTCACGGTCGCCGATAACGGCCCCGGCATCCCGTTGGCCGACCAGCCGCACGTGTTCGAGCGTTTTTACCGGGTGCACAAGGACCGCTCCCGGGCGGTGGGCGGCACGGGGTTGGGGCTGAGCATCGTCAAGCACGTCGTCCAGGCGCACGGGGGGCAGGTGTCGGTGCATAGCCAGCCGGGGCGCGGGGCGGCGTTTCAGGTGCGGATTCCGATCTCGCAGAAGGGATAATGAGATACCGGGTAACCGGCTTGCTGCGGGCACATTGCCTGAACTCCGGGGATTGGTTCCCGGCCTTTGCGCGCTTGCTCCGTGAACCGAAGCCCATAAATTCTTCTGGAAACTCACCCTAATGCCCGAACTCTCCCGCTTCTACGGCATCATCGTTTGGATGTTCTCCGAGCCTTCCGAGCGTCATCACGTTCCACACTTTCACGCCTATCACGGTGAGCACGTTGCGGTGTTTTCCGTCTCCCCCGTCGCGCTCATCGTCGGCTTCGTTCCGCAGCGCCAACAGCGGCTCGTCGAGGCTTGGGCGGAACTTCCCGAGGAGGAATTGCTAGCCGATTGGCGTCTTCTGGAGCAGGGCCGCAAGCCTGCTACAATTCCGCCCTTGCAGTAGAGTAGCACCATGAACCATCCCATTTACCGCATCACCTCTGTCGAATGCATTCAGCCGCATACGCTGCGGTTGCGCTTTAACGATGGTTTGAGCCGCATCGTTGATTTCGAGGGGATTCTAGAAGGCGAACTTTACGGCCCGCTCCGCGACCCGGCAGTTTTTGCTCAGGCCACTCTCGACCCGGAGGTTCATACGGTCGTCTGGCCGTGCGGAGCAGACTTCGACCCTGCGACACTGCACGATTGGCCGGAGCACGAGGCTGCTTTTCGTGCGGCGGCGGAGCGTTAGAGCCACTCCTACGCAACCACCTGACCACTCGCCCGACCGAACGGAGGCTGACGGTCGGGTTTTCAACCCAGTACGGCGATGATCCCCAGCCGCAACGCCTCGACCATCCGGGCGAGTTCGCCCTCGGTCGTGCAGTAGGGCGGCATGAGCACCAGCGTATCTCCGATGGGCCGGGTCAAGAGTCCGTGTTCCCGCGCGGCGACACACACCCGCGCGCCGGTCTGCGCCTCCCAGGGAAACGGCTGCCGCGTGGCGGGATCGGCCATCAATTCGATGCCGGCGATGAACCCACACTGCCGGATTTCCGCGACGTGCGGCAACGGCGCGAGACGGGTTTCCAGCAACCGCGCGAATTGCTCGATTCGCGTCCGCACCGTTGCCAGCACGTTTTCCTCCCGGAAGATCGCCAGATTTGCCAGCGCCGCCGCGCAACCCAGCGCGCTCCCGGTGTAGCTGTGACCGTAGAAAAACGTCTTGCGCTCCCGGTATTCGCCGAGGAACGCGGCGTAAATGCGTTCGGTGGTCAGGGTCGCGGCGAGCGGCAGGTAGCCGCCCGTCAGCCCTTTCGCCAGACACAGAAAATCCGGCAGCACCCCCTCCCGTTCGCAGGCGAACATCGTGCCGGTGCGCCCGAAGCCGGTCATCACCTCGTCGAGGATCAGCAGCACGTCGTGCCGGTCGCACCACGCGCGCAGCTTGCGCAGGGTGCCCGCGGGCCAGAGGCGCATTCCCGCCGCCCCCTGGATCAGCGGTTCGATGACCGCCGCCGCCAGCGTGCCGGTCTGCGCCGGGCTCAGGGCTTCGAGCGCGTCCACGCCGTCGATGCGCAACACGTTTTCCTCGTCGCTGCCGGTCAGTCCCCGATGAAAAAGCGGGATGCCGCCCAGGCTGGCTGCGCCGAGGGTGTCGCCGTGGTAGGCGTTCTGGAACGACAGGAACCGCCGCCGCTCCGGCTGCCCGTTCAATTGCCGATACTGGCGCGCCATGCGCAACGCCGCTTCGATGGCCGTCGAGCCGTCATCGGAGAAAAACACGCGGGCCAACGTTTCGGCGGGGAACAATCTGGCTAGTTCCGCGCCGAGTTCGACGGCGGGCGGATGCGTCAGGCCGAGGAAAGACGTGTGGGCGAAGGCGGCGAGCTGGCGGGTGATGGCCGCGTTGATGCGCGGGTGGTTGTGTCCGTGGAGGTTGGTCCAGATGGAGGAATTTCCGTCGAGATATTCGCGTCCCCGGCTGTCGCGCAGGGTAGCCCCCTGCCCCGCGACGATGACGAGCGGTTCGTGGTCGGGCGCACACCAGTCCCGCATCTGCGTGAACGGATGCCACTGGTGCGCGCGGTCTGCGTCGATCCAGGCGCGCGTTTGCTCGAAGGAGGAGTCCACGGCAAGCACATACTACAGACCAGCAGTTTCGGAAACTTCCATCGGCTTCGCTTCGGTCGCCGGGGCCAGCGGGAGATGGAGAGTCACTTCCAGGCCGCCGCCGGGGAGGTTGCGTGCGGCCACGGTGCCGCCCACCGCTTCGACGCTGTTCTTGACGATGCTCAGGCCCAACCCGACGCCGCCGGTTTCGCGGGTGCGCGCGGTGTCCACCCGGTAGAAAGCGTCGAAAATCCTGGACAGATCCCCTTCCGGGACGCCGGGGCCGTGGTCGGCCACGCCGATGGACACGCGTTGCGCGCGGGAGTCCACCGTGGTGTGGATCGTCACCGCGCCGGGTCCCCGGCCTCCGTAGCGCAGGGCGTTGCGCAGGAGATTCGCCAGGGCGCGGGTGAGGCTCGCGGGGTCTGCCAGGACGTAGGCATGAGGGGCGATTTCGAGGCGCACCTCGCTTTCGTCGGCGGCTTCGCGCACGGCGGCTTCCCGCGCGGCGGCGAGGACGTTGACCGGCTGCGGCCGGGCATCGGGCGCTTCGAGCGAGGCGCGGGAGAACACCAGCAATTCGTCCACCAGGCGAGCCATCTGTGCGGCCTTCTCCATCGCGGTGCGCGCGTAGGCTGCCTGTCGTTCGTCGGCGGCCCGTTGCTCGATGATGCCGAGCGTCATCTGGAGCTTGGCGAGGGGCGCGCAGAGTTCGTGCGCCACGTCGCTCAGGAAACGCTTCTGGCCGTGGAGCAAGCCGTCGAGCCGCGCGGCCATCGTGTTGATCGCTTCGGCCAGGACGCCGAGTTCGTCGCGGCGGCGGCTGGCCACCCGGGCGTCGAGGCGGCCCCGGGCGATTTCGCGCGCGGCGACCGTGGCCTGCCCGATGGCCCGCGTGATGCCGCGCAGCAGCGGCAGCCAGAACAGCACGGAAAACACCACCGCCGCCGCCCCGAGCCGCAGCCACGGCGCGGGGTCGATGACGAGGCCGCCCATGCTCGCCGAGGAACTCTCGGCCACGACGTGCAGACCGAGCGAACCACCCGCGCGCGGATTATCCACGCGGGCGGTAACGACGAGCCAGTAGCGGGTCGGCGCGTCGGTGCGGACAAACGCCCGGGAGTTCGAGGCGGGGCGGTTGCCGGAGGTGGTCGTGGCGGGATGCAGGCGGAGGCGGACCTCGGCGGGGAGGGTGTCCACCGCACCGAGCAAATGGCGGCCGCGGTCGTCGAAAAGGCCGAGGTGAACGTGGTAGGCGTCGGCGAAACGCTCGATCACGTCGTCCCATTCGTCGGGCGAAAGGGTGTCGAGATCGTCGACGATAAGATCGCGCATGGCGTCGACGCGCTGCTGGGCGTGGCTAGAGAAAATCCAGTCGAGGTCGAAGCGGTATTCGGCGCTGAAGATCAGGAGGAAGCCGGCCAGCAGCAGTGCGAGGTTCAAGAAGAACCAGAGCAGAATCTTGAACGGCAGCGGCAGGCGCGAGAACACGGTCAAAGAGTGTCACGCAAAGTCGCCAGGACGCAAAGTCGCAAAGGCTGAACGGAAGAATTTCCGTGGAGGATACGTTGCGCGCGTATGCTTCAGCACGGGCTTGCATGCCCTGTGCTGAATTGTATGCTCGGGCATGAGCGTTGATCAAATCAAAAGCAACCTCGCATCCCTTTCACCCACCGAACAAAACGAGGTGGCGGCTTTTTTATTTCACCGCCGCCGCGCTACCGATCCTGGATACCAAGGACGTGTCGATGCCAGGCTCGCCGATAGGGATACGGCTTGTTGGTTGACTCCCGAAGAATTTGAGCAGCGACTGGGTCAGGAGTAAGTAGTCCGTACCTTTTGGGAAGTAGGGCTTCCAGAGTAAGTGCGTTCCCGAGTGCAACTCCAGAACGAGGGGAATAGCAGGTTTCCCAGATCACCACTCCTTTGAAATGGACTGCGTCAGGTTTTCCGGCGGGCCGTCGGTGATCAGAAGGTTGTCCTCGATGCGGACCCCGCCCACGCCGATGTACTGCTCCGCCAGCGGCCAGTTCACTGCGTCCTTGTACTTCTTGCGCCGCGCGGGATCGTTGAGGATCGCCGGGATGAAGTAAAGGCCCGGCTCGACGGTCACCACGTAGCCGGGGGCCAGGGGCAAGTTCATGCGCAGGTTTTTCAAAGCGGGATTGGTGAACGGGTCGCGCCCCGGGAAACGTCCGCTCGCGTCGCGCACTCCCAGGCCGACCAGGTGGCCCAGGCCGTGCGGAAAGAATAATGTGTGCGCGCCCTGCTCGACCAGAGCGGTGGGGTTGCCGCGCATGATCTTCAGGTCCACCAGACCGGCGGTCATCTCGACGGCGGCTTGCAAATGGATGTCCCTCCACTCCGCGCCAGACACGCAGCGCGAGATCGCGGCCTGCTCGGCGGCCAGGACGAGTTGGAAAATGTCACGCTGGAAGCCCGTGGGCTTGCCGCCGACGACGTAGGTACGCGTCACGTCGATCACGTAGCGGTTGATCTCCGCCCCGGCATCCACGAGGACAAACTCGCCTTTTTTTGCGACGCGCTGGCCGGGGTGGAAATGTAGGACGGCGGCGTTCGGGCCGGTGCCGACGATGGTGCCGTAGCCGGTGTGGTCCGCCCCGGCGCGGAAGAAGGCGGCTTCGAGTTCGATTTGCAAAGCGCGCTCGGTCACGCCCGGTTGCAGGTGGGCGCGGAGGGCCGCGAAGCCCGCCGCCGTGGCGGCGGCGGCGCGGCGAAGCAGGGCGAGTTCGGCGGGGTCCTTGGGGCGGCGCGCGTGGGTGAATTGCTCGCGGACCGCAGCGGTGCGAGCGTCGTCCGCGCGGACGCCCCGGAGTGGCGCGCCGAGGTTGACGAGCGTGCGCCCACGCCGGGTGGTCAGCCAGGGTTCGAGGCAGGAGAGCGTTTCGCCGGGGTCCTGGGCGCGGGCCTCCCAGACGCGTTCGGCTTCCGTCACGTCCGGGACGAAGCTCGTCCAGCCTTTGACCGGGCCGCGCCGGGGATCGAACGCGACCACCCCGCCGGGGCTGTCCAGACCGGCGAGGTAGACGTACTCTGAATGCGCGCGGAAGGGATAGGTCTGGTCCGTGCCCTCGGGCAACGAAATGGGTTCGCCCGCGCCGACGAGGAGAATTTCGTCGGTGAGGGACAGGAATTTCGCCACGCGCTCGCGCCGGGCGGTGAGGTTGGAGGCGTCGGGGTTGTCAGACATGGGTGCAGTTGGGAGCGGGTGAGCGGGATCTTGACGCGGAGACGCGGAGACGTGCAGAGACGGAGGAGGGAAGACGGGGAAAGGCTGTTTCAGCCTTCGTAGAGCAACATGTAGCCGACCGCGCGCACCGTGCGGATGAAACGGGGGTTTTTGGGATCGTCGCCCAGCTTGCGGCGCAGGCTCCAGATGTGCACGTCGATGGAACGATCCAGCCCGTCATACATCCGCTCGCCCAGCGTTTCAATCAGGTGTTCGCGCGTGCGGACGCGCCCCTTGGCCCGCGCCAGGCTTTCCAGCAAGTTGAACTCCAGCGCGGTCAGTTTCAACGCCACGTCGCCCAGCACCGCCGCGCGCGAGGACGGGTTGATCCGCAACGGCCCGACCACGATCTCCGGTTGCTCGCGCTCCTCCCGGCGCGCCGAGACCGGGCCGCCCGTGGCGGGTGGCCGCGACGCGACCGTGCGACGCATCACCGCCCGCAGCCGGGCGAGGAGCTCGCGCGAGGAAAACGTCTTGGGCAGGTAATCGTCCGCACCCATTTCCAGGCCGACGATGCGGTCGGTTTCCTCGCCGCGCGCCGTGAGCATCAGCACCGGCACGTCGGAAACCTTGCGGATGCGGCGCAGGACCTCGAAGCCGTCCGCGCCGGGAAGCATGACGTCGAGAATCACCGCGTCGAAGCGTTCCGCCGCCACGTGCTCCGCTCCGGCGACGCCGTCGTGCTCGGCGACGGTCTCATACCCGAGCGGGGTGAGGTAATCGCGGATCAGTTCGCAGAGTTCCCGGTCGTCGTCGATGACAAGCACACGCATGGTTGGGGGATGGGTTAACAATGTCTTAACAATTTTCCTTGCCCCGGTGAACGGGGTCTTAACACAAGGGGTTTATAGATCACAGGAAACCTTCCGCAATTCCGCGGCGGCCACCACATTCCATACACCACAAAACACCTATGAAAAAGACCCTGACCACCCTTCTCACCCTCGCCGCAGCCGGCGTTCTCCTGCTGCAAGTTCCCTGTGCCTCCGCGCAAGACGACGCGCCGCCCCCCCCCCCTCCTCCCGGCGCACCGGG
>CAXUHC010000039.1:9582-21113 GCA_964250705.1 uncultured Chthoniobacterales bacterium
GGAGACGGCCCCGGCGGCCCTGGCCGCGGCGGCGATTGGCAGCAACGCCGGAACGAAATGGCAAAAACCGCGCTCAAAGCGAGTGACGATGAATGGAGCGTCATCCAACCGTTGCTTGAAAAGGTCGAAGTCAAAACGCGCGAATCCATGTCCGGGCGTTTCGGCGGCATGATGGGTGGCGGACGCGGGCCGCGACGCGACGACGCGAACGGCGGCGGTGGTGGTGGCCGACGCGAACAACGCGAAAACGGCGGTGGCGGCAACCGGCCCGACCGCGGACCGGGACGCGGCGGCTCGCCCGAAGCGCAGGCTCTGACCGAGACCTTGAAAAACGACACCGCCTCGACCGACGAGATCAAGGCCAAGCTGGCGGCCGTGCGTGAACAACGCAAGAAGGCGGCGGTCGAGTTGAACCAGGCCCGCGAGGACCTCAAAAAAGTGCTCAACATGCGCCAGGAAGCTACCCTGGTGGCGATGGGCGTCCTCGACTAGGTTCGTCTACCGCGGTGGCTGGCTCCTTCCGGGTGCCAGCCACCTTGTTTCGTTGTGAAAACCCGATCCTTTCCTGTAGGGTGCTGTTCACCGTTCATTCCCCTCCCCCTTTGCCCGTGACCGTCACCGAATCGCTCCCAGCCCATGGCTCCAATGGCGCGGCTGCTCCCGTCGCCGTGCCCGATCCCGCCGACGCCCGCGCGGCCCTGATCGCGCGCATGGCTGCGGACCGCCAGCTTTCCGCGATGGACGCGGATGCCCTCGGGAGGCTGGGCGCCGCCGCGCCCGCGACGGAGGAGGACATTCTCCAATGGCTCGCCGAGGAGTACGGGCTGGCCTACACCGCGCTGGAAAATTCCGACCCTGACCGCTCGATCCTTTCGCGCTTTCCGGCCCGCGTGCTGCTGCGCGAAGAGATGCTGCCGCTGCGCGAGGAAAACGGGCACGTCGAAGTCGCCCTGAGCCGCCTTTTCGCCGCGCCCGGCCTGGACAGCCTCAAAACGTTCACCGACCTCAAGCTCCAACCGATCCTCGCCCCCAGCCACGCCCTCCAGCGCGAGATCAAGAAACACCTCGGCGTCGGCGCGGACACGCTCAATCAGTTGGAGCAGGAGGAAGGTTTCCAACTCGTCGCCGATGACCGCCAGGACGACGGCGACCTCGACAAGGCCGCCGAAGACGCCAGCATCATCCGGTTCGTGAACCAGATCCTCGGCGATGCGCTGGCCCAACGGACCTCGGATATTCACGTCGAGCCGTTCGAGCACGAGCTACGGATTCGCTACCGCATCGACGGCTTGTTGCAGGAGGTGTCGGTGCCCGCGCAGATCAAGCGGTTCCAGCCGGCCATCGTGTCGCGCATCAAGATTCTTTCCAACCTGAACATCGCGGAGAAGCGCATCCCGCAGGACGGACGCATTAAGATCCGCGTCAAGAATGCCGACGTGGACATCCGTGTATCGGTGATCCCGATGCTGCACGGTGAGGCGGTCGTGATGCGCTTGCTGCGGCAGGGCGGCAGCGGCGTGGTCGGGCTGGCCGGGCTGGGCATGGCCGAGCGGGATCTGAAACTGTTTCAAAACGTGCTCGGAATGCCGCACGGGATCGCGTTGGTCACCGGGCCGACCGGCTCGGGCAAGACGACGACGCTCTACAGCGCGCTCAACGAGATCAACGACGCGGTGCGCAAGATCATCACCATCGAAGACCCTGTCGAGTATCAAATCAAGGGGATCAACCAGATTCAGGTGGCGGATAAAGCCGGACTGACGTTCGGCAAGGGGCTGCGGGCGATCCTGCGCCATGACCCGGACGTGGTGCTCGTGGGTGAAATCCGCGATCAGGAGACCGCGCAAATTGCCGTGCAGGCATCGCTGACCGGCCACATGGTTTTTTCGACGCTGCACACGAACGACGCGCCGGGGGCGCTGACGCGGTTGGTCGACATGGGCGTGGAGCCGTACCTGGTCGCGTCGTCGCTGGAAGCGGTGATCGCGCAGCGGCTGGTGCGCGTGCTCTGCCCGGAGTGCAAGACGGAAGATACCACCGTGCGCACGCGGGAGTTGCGCCAGAACGTCCCGGCGTTGCGGGACATGTTTATCTGGGGTGCGGTCGGCTGCAAGACCTGCCGGATGACGGGTTACTCGGGGCGGCAGGCGCTGTTTGAATTGATGACGATGACGCCGGGCATCCGGCAGGTGCTTTTGCGCGGCGGTTCGAGCCTGGAAGTCAAGGATATCGCGCGCAAGGAAGGGATGCGGACGCTCATCGAAGACGGCTGGAGGTTGGTAAAACAGGGCACGACGACGCCGGCCGAAGTGATGCGCGTTTCCAAGGACGAAGATGGGTTGGGCGGGGGGAAGTGAGGCGGGCCTTCAAGATGAACGCGACTTATCCATTCTGTCATCCTGAGCGCAGCCGAAGGACCTTCCGGCCAGCGGCAGCGAAGCGACGGTGTCTGCCGACAGCCGGAAGGTCCTTCGGCTGCGCTCAGGATGACAGAAATTTTCAAGGTGCGTCGATTGTGAGCTAACGTTTCCCCCCATGCCTCTTTTTGAATACAGAGCGGTCGGCCCGACCGGCGTCATTTCCCAAGGCAAACTCGAAGCCGGGGGCCGAGGGGAAGCTGCCGCGACCATCGAAGGCCGCGGGCTGACCCCGCTCAAGCTTTCGGAGATCGGCGGCGCACCTGCCGCGGCCGCGCGCAAAAGCGCCGCGCTCACCAACGGCGGTGGCGGCGCGCTCAAGCTGCCCGGCAAGTTCAAGCTCGAAGGTTTTCAGTCGAAGAAAGTTTCCTTTGCCGCGCTGGAGGATTTCACCCGTTCGCTTTCCAGCCTGCTCACCGCCGGGGTGCCGCTCTCCCGCGCGCTGACCATCCTGTATAAAGAGTCCAACAACCCGGCGGCAGCCGCGAAATGGCGCGAACTCCACGACACCGTCATCGACGGCGCGCCGCTCGCCAAGGCGATGGAGAAATCGCCCGAGGTATTCCCGCGCATCTACACCGCGATGGTCGAGGCCGGGGAAGCGGGCGGGTTTCTCGATGTCGTCCTCGGCCAGATCGCCGACTTCCAGGCGCAGGAAAAGGAGCTGCGCGCCAAGGTCAGCGCGGCCATGATGTATCCGCTCGTCCTGATGACGCTGGCGGTCGGCGTGGTCATCTTTTTGATGGTGTTCTTCATCCCGCGCTTCCAGACCCTTTTTGAAGGGTTCAACGCCGCGCTGCCGCTGCTGACGCGGGTCATCGTCGGCATGAGCGACGTGATCCGGCATTACGGGCTTTACTTGCTCGTCGGGATCGGCGCGGCGGTGTATTTCGGACGCACGGTGCTGGCGAGCGACGACTTCAAACGCCGGATGGAGAACGTCCTGCTCAAAGCGCCGGTGATCGGCCCGCTGGCGGCGCAGATCGCCATGGCGCGGTTTTGCCGGATGCTCGGGACGCTGCTCGGCGCGGGGGTCAACCTCGTCGCCGGACTCCAGGTGGCGCGGCGTTCGCTGGGCTACCAGACGCTGATCGACCTCGTCGCCGATTCGACCGAGCGCGTCAAGAAAGGCGAGACGCTGGCGGCCAGCCTCGCGGACGCCCGCTCGATCTTCGGCGGCTCGACGCTCGAAATGATTTCCGTGGCCGAGGAGAGCGGACGGCTCGACGTGGAGCTGGTCCGGCTCGCAGGGGTGACGGAAGTCACGCTCGACCGCCAGTTGAAGACTGCCGTTTCGCTGGCCGAACCCATCATGCTGTTCGTCATCGCCGGGTTCATCGGCGTGATCTTCATCGGCATGGTCATCCCGATCTTTACCATTCAGGACTACATCAAGTGACCCACCCAACCCGTTTATGAAACACCCCGCCTCCCGCCGCCGCCAGACGGCCGCGTTCACCCTCGTCGAAATGCTCCTCGTGCTGGTCATCCTGGCCACGCTGGCAGCCATCGTCATCCCCAAGATGGCGGGCCGCAGCCAGCAGGCGAAGGTCACCGCCGCGAAGTCGGATATTTCGAGCATCGAAATGGCGCTCGATTCGTTCGAGGTGGACAACGGATATTACCCGAAGTCGCTCAACGAACTCAACGACCAACCCGCCAATGCGCCGGGTTGGAAAGGGCCGTACCTCAAAAAAGGCGTGCCGCCGGACCCCTGGGGCAACGGTTACATTTACGAAAATCCCGGCAAGCATGGCAACAGCGGGTACGACCTGTTGTCCGGCGGACAGGATGGACGCACCGGCACGGACGACGACCTGACCAGTTGGGAAACCAAACGCTAACCCCGAAATGGACGACTGCCCCCCGGCGCAAAGCGGTCTGAAAGCGTTTACCCTGGTCGAGCTTGTCCTGGTGATGGCTCTGCTGGTGGTGATGCTGGCGGTGGCCGCGCCTTCGCTGGGGCGGTCGCTGCGCCAGCGCAACCTCGACCAGCAGAGTTTGCGCTTGCTCTCGCTCACCGAATACGCCCGCGACGAGGCCGCCAGCCAGGGGATTCCCATGATGGTGTGGGTCGACCCGGACAGCCGGCGCTTCGGGATTGATACCCACACGGGTTATACCGGCAACGCCACGCGCGTCAAAGAGTATGTCCTCCCCGACGATCTGACCTTCGGTCCGATTGACGGCGCGCAGGCCTCGAAGACCGAAGGGCACGGCTTCGACGTGGCGGAGTTTTCGCCCGACGGCACCCTCGATCCCGCGAGCGTGGCGGCGATCCACATCACCGGCCGCAACCGTGCGGACACCGTGGCCGTTTCGCTGACGCCGGACGGGTATGGCTACCAGATCGTCAAGGGGGCGCCGCAACCGTGAGACGCACGGGCCGCCGAGGACGGGCGGGTTTCACGTTCGTGGAGGTGCTGGCGGCGATGCTCTTTCTCGCCATCGTGGTGCCCGCCATCGTGACGGCTTTGACCCTTTCCAACCGCGCGAGCGAGATGACGGATCGCGGTACGACGGCGGGTCTGTTGGCGGAGAACAAGCTCAACGAAATGTTGATCGGCAACGCGTGGCAAGGCACGGCGAACGCCGGTGGCGACTGCGGCGCGGATTTTCCCGGCTACCGCTGGCAACTGACCCAGGAGCAATGGACGGGAGACGGCGCGTCGGCGTTGACCCAGTTGAAAGTCGAGGTCTTTTTCCCGACCCAGGGCAGTGAGCACAGCGTCGCGTTGACGACGCTGGTAAACACCTTGGCGGCCACCGGCGCCACGGGTGCCAGCACCTTGGGAAGGCCAAGCTCACGATGAAAACATCCGCTCAGCACTCCGACCGGGGCTTCACGTTGCTGGAGATTTTGCTGGCTTCGGTCGCGGGTGCGTTGATCCTCGCGGCGGTGTACGGCGTATTCATTCAGGCCATCCACCTGCGCGACCGGGCCGCCGCACGGGTGCGCGATTCCCGGTTGCGCGAGCGGGCGGAAAAGATCATGCGCGACGATCTCCGCAACGCGCTGGTTTCCGGCGGCCTGCTGGCCGCGTCGCTCACCGGGGGGACCAACAGTCCCAGCGGCCCTTCCGGCTCGGGCCTGCCCGGTTACCTGAAATTCATGGCCACCACCGGCAAAAGCAGCAGCGGCGACGTGGCCAGCGACGTGCAGCAGATCGAGTACTATCTCACGCCCGCGACCGGCGCGAGCGCGGTCGCCGGACAGAGCAGCGGGGTATTGACCCGGGCGGTCACCCGCAATTTGCTCGACGCCGCCACGCAGACCACCTCGAAAGAAGAACCCATCCTCACGGGGGTGCAGGCGTTGCAGGTGCAGTTCTTCGACGGGACGAACTGGCAGGACTCCTGGCAATACACTTCCCCCGACAATGCTTCGGGCACCGGCACCACCGGCAGTACCAGTACGAGCAGCACCACGGTCAACGTCGGCAACGCGACCTTGCCCCAGGCGGTTCGCGTTGACGTGCTGCTCACTCCCTCCGGCACGAACGGCCGACCGGCTCCACCCATCGAAATCCTCGTGCCGTGGAAGACCCAACCCTTTACCGCGGCTACGCCCAGCCCTACGGGGACTCCATGAAGCGCGGCAAGATCCAAGATTCAAGAATCAAGATTCAAGGAAGTGCCAAGAATCAAGGTTCAAGGCGGAAGGCCGGGGCATGCCGCCGTCTGGATGCTTCTCCTTGGAACTTGAACTTTGAGACTTCCTTAAATCCTGATTCTTGGTTCTTGGATCTTCCGCGCCATCGGCGCGGCGGGTCGGTGTTGATCATCGTGCTGGTGGTCTGCCTGGGACTCGTTAGCATGACGCTCGTGTTCAGTCACTCCATGCTCCTTTCCTATCGGGGAGCCGACAACGAGCTCGCCGGGCGGCAGGCCGAGGCGGCCATCCAGGGAGCGGAACAATACGCCGAAACCATCCTGTCCCAGGCGCAGACGGCCAACGTCCTACCCGACCGCACGAGCTACCAGAGCGCCGCCGTGCCGCTGGGCGACGCGTTTTTCTGGTTCATCGGCCGCCCGCTCGCCAGCGATCCGCCGGACGCGCCCGCTTTCTCTCTGGTGGACGAGGCCGGCAAGCTCAACCTCAACACGGCCTCGACCTCTTCAATTGCGTCGCTTCCCAACATGACGCCCGACCTCGCCCAGGCTATCGCCGACTGGCGCAGCGCCGCAGGCAGCACCGGGTTCAGCGGGATCCAGCTCAATCCGGTCAAGAACGCGCTCTACGAATCTCCCGAGGAACTCGCCCTGGTGAACGGCGGCATCGACCCCAGCGTGCTCTACGGCGACGACGCCAACCTCAACCATTGCCTCGACCCGGAAGAGGGCAGCGGCACGGGCGGCGGCGCGCTCGGGCAGTTCAATCCCGGATTGCTCGAATACGTCACGACGTTCAGCCGCGAGCCGAATACCCTGGCCGACGGCACCAGGCGCGGCAACGTGACGACCGCCGCCGGAATCAACGGTTTCCGCGACCAACTCACCGCCGCGCTCGGCACTCGCGCGCAGACCGTCATCCAGGCTTTCCCGTCGATCCAAGGCGGGCCGCAGCGGTTCAACAGCGTCGTGGATTTCTGCAACAAGGCGGAAGCCCGGGCTGGATTGACCGTCGAAGAGTGGGACAAGCTCGTTCCTTATCTGACCATGCGCAGCGGCACGTACGCTGTTGGGCTGGTCAACGTGAACACTGCCAGCCAGACCGTGTTGTCGTGCTTGCCGGGCATGAACGAAGCCTTGGCAGCCCGGTTGGTCGCGGCACGGGCACAGCAACCCACGCCTTCCACCAACCTGCGCTGGACCGTCGCCGCGCTGGGTGAACAACAGGCCGCGAGCCTCGGACGCTATCTGACGACGCGCTCCTACCAGGTCAGCGTGGACATCGCGGCGGTCGGGCGGCACGGACGCGGCTACCGGCGCACGCTTTTCGTGATCGACTCCAGCGCGATGCCGATCACCGGCGCGACCGCGCCGCAAATCGTGTACCGGCGCAACCTTTCCCACCTCGGCTGGGCGCTCGGCAGCGACGCCCGCGCCAGTTTGCCCACCCTGGCCAACATCGCCAGCGGCGCCGCCAAGGCCACGACCACGCCCTCGAAGGGAGGGACGCTGCCATGACGAAAACGCTCCTCCCCGTGCAGTTGAACCTCGAACGCCTGGGCAGTCTGCAACTGGCCGCCGCGCGGGTCAAAAAGCGGCTCCAGACGCGTTCGGTTCTCTCGCTGACGCTGACAGCGGAACGGGTCGACGTTGCGCTGGTGCGCGGCACGGCGGACAGCGCCATCGTCCCGCAACTCTTTGCGCCGGTCGCGTTGGGCGCGGAGGAAATCTATCGCAACCCGGATCGCGCGGGCGCGGCCCTGGCAGCGGCGCTGGAAGCAGCGGGGCTGCGCGAAAAACGCTGCGCCATCGGGGTGCCGCCCGCGTGGGCGCTGACGGCGTCTTCCGACCTGCCTTCGGTCAGCCCGGAGGATTTGCGCGGGTATCTGGAAATCCGCGCCGAGCGGGAATTTTCGCTGCCGCTGAGTGAACTCCGCCTGGGCTACTCGGCCTACACGCTGCCCGACGGCACCAGCCGCGCGACGCTGGCGGCGCTGCCCGCGAAGCGGCTCGATTCCATCGAAAAAATGCTCGCGGCATCGGGTCGGCGCGCCGTCTCGATCTCGCTGGCTCTGGACGCGGTTTTCTCCGACGAGGAGCCGACCCAGCTTCACCTGTTGGCGGACGGCGGGCACGTCGACGTTGTCGTGACCGCCGGCGTGCTGATGGCTGGCCGCGGCGTAGCGGCATTGCGTACTTTGCCCGGTCCCAACGGACACAAGAACGGGACCGACCCGGTCAGTGCGGCGGCGCTGCTGGAAGACGCGGGCACGGCGCTGGCCGTGCCTTCCGCTGCCAACGGCGACGGCGGCGCGTTCAACCCCACGGCGTTCTGCCGGGAGGTCCGCATCACTTTGGGCCGACTGCCGACGGCGGTGCAGTCGCAGGTGCGCGTGGCCCACTTTCGCGGCGCGCCGGACGCCGCCCGGCAGCTTTGCCGGGAAACGCGCGAGGGCCTGGGGCGCATGGGCATCGACGTGCCGCCGGAGTGCCTCCCGGACGAACGCCCCGTGCCTCCGGTCAACGCCGTGCGCTTTTTGCAACGCGAAACGGTGCCGTTCGAGTTCGTCGTGCCGGTGCCCAACCGCTGGGAACAGGCGTTCCACCGTTTCAACACGCCGCGCGGACGCAAGGTCGCGGGCGTGGTGCTCGCGCTGATCCTGCTGCCGATGCTGCTGTTCTTCGTGCGCTCGCAGCAGGAAAGCTCGCTCACCTCGGAATGGGCCGGGATGCGCAACCAGGTCGCCGACCTCGACATCCTCCAGCAGAAAATCCGCAAGTTCCGACCGTGGTACGACCGCACGCCGACGCGGCTCCAGTTGCTCGAAGGGTTGTTCGGGGCGTTTCCCGACGGCGGTGATGTCTGGGCGAAGAGCATCACCATCAAGGGCACCACGGTGACGTGCACCGGCTTCGCCCGCAACGAGGAGGCCCGGCAGGCGATGATGAACCGGCTTCGAGCGCGCTCCGACGTCAGCGTCCTGAAAACCGTGCAAACCCGCGGCTCGAGCCCGTCTATCCAATTCACGTTCACCTACCGCTGGGGCACCATCCACGACCGCTGACGCCTGCCGCGACCCGAGATTCCCATGAACCGCTTTGACCGCCAGACCCTGCTGAAGATCGTCGCCGGGGCGTGCATCGGATTATTGCTGCTCAACTGGGTGGTCATCGACCCGGCGGTCCATCGTTGGTCCGAGCAGAGCGAACGCATCACCGCGCTCCGCGCGAAAGTGGAGAAAGGACGTTCGCTGCTGGACCGGGAGGACCGCATTCGCAACGTGTGGCAATCCATGCTGCGCGCCAACCTGCCGTCCGACGTTTCGACCGCCCAGGCCGCTTGCGAAACGGCGGTCAGCCGTTGGCAGGGAGCCAGCGGCATCAGCGTGACCAGCCTGACCCCGCAATGGCAGGAGCACGAGGACGAAGGCTACAACGGCTTCGAGTACCGCGCCGCCATGACCGGTGACCAGGTGTCGCTCGGGCGGTTCCTTTACGAGCTGGGCACCGACCCGATGCCGTGCAACCTGGAGGAGTGCGAGATTAGCACGCGGGATGCCCACGGGCAATCGCTCAACATGGCGGCGCGTTTTTCGTTCGTGCGCATCTCGCCCGACATCAACGCGGGCACGGGCGGCAACAGCGGCGGCAGCCGGTCATCACGCGGAGGCACCAGCGATGAATAAATTTTTCAGCGCGTTCACGTTGGCGGCGGCCCTGCTCGTGGGCGCTCACGCCGAACCGGCGAAACCTTCCCCCTCGCCCGCCCCTCGCCCGCCCTCGGGTCCGCCGACCTACGACAGCTTCCGGCTCGTGCGTACGCGCAACGTCTTCGATCCCGACCGTCGACCGGTCCGCCCGGTCACCAACGCACCCGCGCCCGTGGCTGGCCGCGCGGATTACGTCACGCTGACCGGCACCCTGCTCACCCCGGACAAAACCTACGCGTTTTTCTCCGGTTCGCGTTCGGAATTCAACCGGGTGCTCACCGTCAAGGAACGCATCGCGTCCGCAACGATTGCCGGCATCACCGTGCAACACATCGAGATCGAGCGCGACGGCAAACGCACGGTGGTCGCCGTCGGCCAGACCGTGCCCTTCGACAACCAGACCGCCCCGGGCGTGCCGCCGGTCGCCGAGCCGCCCGCCCCTGTCGCCGCATCCGTGGACGGCGCGGCTTCCGGTTCAGCCGCCGCCGCCACGCCGCCGCCTTCTTACGCTCCACGACCGGCAGTCACCGCCGGCACCACTTCCGCCCCGCCCAAGGGCCCTTCGGCCAACGTCGACGAGATCCGTCGACGGATGATGGAAAAACGTCAACAGGAACTCAAATGACCCCTCGCAACCTGCTCTCCCTGCTCCTACTCACCGGCGGCCTCGGCGCATTCCTGCCTCTCGCGGCGCACGCCCAACGCAACCGAGATGCGCTCGCCGATCCCCTGCCGGTCGCCGATGGCGCGGCTTACGCGGAATTCGACATCGCCCAACTCGATCTGGCCGGGCCGCCCCCGCCTCTGAGCGGACCCGCGCCCGTCACCGCGCCCGGCGGCGATACCGGCGCGGGCCGGTCCAGCCTGCCGACCATCCCGCGCGACGCCACCCCCGCCGCCCCGGTGGCTCCCGGCACCATCCGGCTCAACTTCCAGAACGCGCAGCTCAGCGACGTGCTCAACTCGCTCAGCGCTACCGCCGGTTTCATCGTCGTACAGGAATCGCCCGTCACCGGGACGATCAACCTCAACAGCCAGCAACCCGTCACCGCCGACGAGGCGGTCGATGCGCTCAACAGCGTGCTCTCCGACAAGGGATTCGTCGCGCTGCGCAACGGCCGCATCCTCAAAATCATCCCGCGCGAAAACGCGCAGAAACGCGACCTGCCGGTCGTCGTCGGCAGCGCGCCCGCGGCCATCCCGCGCAAGGACAACATGGTGACCCAGATCATGCCCCTGCGGTACGTCGAAGTGGCCAAGCTCGTGGACACCTTGCGCCCGCTGCTCTCGGACAACGCCAGCATCGCTTCCAATGACAACGCCAACGCGGTCATCCTCACCGATACCCAGGCCAACATCCACCGCATCGCCGAGATCATCCACGCGCTGGACAATTCGGTGTCGAGCATCTCGGTGATCCGGGTTTACACGCTGCGCTTCGCCGACGCCAAGGAACTGGCCGACGTGATCACGCAGCTTTTTTCGCCCGCTTCGTCCGGCAACAGCCGCAACGGCCAGCAGCAGGGAGGCTTTCCGGGTTTCCCCTTCTTTGGCGGCAATCGCGGCGGCGGCGGCAATAATAATCGTGGCGGCGGCGGCGGCGGCAATGCCAACAATGCCCCGACGAGCGAAGCGCGCGAAGCCGCGTCCCGCGTGATCGCCGTGTCGGATGAAACCACCAACTCCGTCGTGGTCAGCGCGCCCGACGAGTACATGAGCGCCATCGACGATCTCGTCGCCAAGCTGGACACCAACACGACCGAAGTCACCGAGACGCAAATTTTCAAGTTGC